>NZ_LGYX01000008.1:0-271582 GCF_001264395.1 Pantoea sp. CFSAN033090
ACGCCAAACAGCGTCTGCCGGTGGAGGTTGTGCAGTTCAACCCGATCGCCATCGTAAAGACGGATAAACCCCACACCCGCCCCTGCCAGTAACGGCAGCAGCGTTGCACTAAGCCCCCCCGCCCCCACCACCAGCACCCTTGCCCTGCTCAGCCGCTGCTGCCCCGCTTCACCAATCTCAGGCAACATCGTCTGTCGCTGATAACGCTCCATCGCTGCTCCTTAACTGAATTGTGCCAGACCAAAAATAGGCGTAGAAGCAGACGCCATGTCGCGCTGCTCCATCAATCCCGCCTGAAACGCCTCGTGTCCGCCGTGGATTGCAGCAGCAAAGGCTCCAGCCATACGCACCGGATCGCGCGCTTTTGCCACCGCCGTGTTGAGCAGCACGCCATCGAAACCCATCTCCATTGCCTGAGCCGCCTGGCCAGGCGCGCCAATGCCCGCATCAATAATCAGCGGCACATCTTTAAACCACGCACGCATAGCGCGCAGTCCCTCGATATTACGCAGTCCCTGGCCGGAGCCGATCGGCGCGCCCCAGGGCATCAGCACTTCACAGCCCGCTTCCAGCAATTTTTCGCCGACAATCAGATCTTCCGTAGTGTAGGGAAACACCTGGAACCCGTCAGCGCAGAGAATCCGCGCGGCTTCAACCAGCGCAAAAGGATCGGGCTGCAGCGTGTCGGCATGGCCAATCACCTCCAGCTTGATCCACGGTGTGTCGAACAGTTCACGCGCCATCTGCGCCGTCGTCACCGCCTCTTTCACCGTGTGGCAGCCTGCCGTATTCGGCAGAATACGTTTGTTGAGCTGTTGCAGCAGCGTGCGGAAAGCGCCGCCTTCACTGCCTTCCCGTCGCAGGCTGACGGTAATAATCTCCGCGCCTGACGCGTTGATCGCCTGATGCAGAATGTCCGGTGACGGATAACCGGCCGTGCCGAGCAGAAATCGGGATTGCGGAGTAAATTGATAGAACATGGTTAACCTCCCTGCATCGGTGACAGGATTTCGAGCTGGTTGCCCGCCTCAAGTTGCTGGCTGGCATAGCGGCTACGCGGTACAAACTCCCCGTTCAGCGCGGTGGCGACGGTCCGCGGATCGATCTCCTGCTCCGCCATAAGCTCCGCCAGCGTCGTTGCGCTGGTTTCAATCGTGCGTCCATTCAGTTCAACGCGCATGAGTCATCTCCTGAGTCAGTTGCAGCATAAGTTTTTCAGCCATGATCGGGGCCAGCAAAAAGCCGTGGCGGTAGAGGCCGTTAAGTGAGAAACGCCCATTTTCGTAGCGGACTTCCGGCAGGTTCTGCCGGTAAGCAGGACGCAGACCGGTGCCGCTCTCCACGATCCGCGCTTCGGCCAGTGCCGGATGCAGGCTGTAAGCGGCGCTGAGCAATTCCATCATCGCCCTGGCGCTGATCGGGCTGCTGTCGTGGCTTTCCACCATGGTGGCACCCAGCATGAAGTGGCCCCCGTCACGCGGCACCAGATAGCAGGGAAAGCGCGGGTGCAGCAGCCGGACAGGACGGGAGAGTTGTACGTCGGATGTGTGCAGGATCACCATTTCGCCCCGCACGGCGCGCAGGGCTGGCTGCCGATCGGTGGCGTGGATGCCACGGCAGTCGATGATTTTGCCGCCGGGTTTACCGCTGTGAAAGGGGACGCCAGCCTGTTGCAGTTTGTCGCGCAGTTGCTGCAAGGCGCGGCGCGGTTCGAGATGCGCCTCTGCGGCGAAAAACAGGCCGCGGGCAAAGCGGTTTTCCAGCGCGGGCTCAATGTCACCGGGAGAGACCCACTGATGCTGCTGCGTCATGCTGGCGAAGCGCGTCAGTTCACGGCTGTCACGCGGCGGAGCTACCACCAGCGTGCCCTGCTGTTCCACGCCATCAACGCGTTTCGCCCACCAGCTGGCCGCGTGCTGGCCCCATTCGATCACCTGTGGTGGTGCGCTTTCTGCTTCACACCAGGGCGCGAGCATGCCGCCCGCCCAGTGCGAGGCTGCACGGCAGTCAGGCTGAGTAATAACTTCGACCGTTTCTCCCCGCTCCAGCAGTAGCGTGGCGACACAAAGCCCGGCAACGCCGCTGCCGAGCACCGACCAGCGGCTCATGGTGTCCACCGGAAAGGAAAAGAAAGATTCAGGATGAGATTTTTCAATTTGGCCTCGTTATCCGTTAACGAAGACCCGTGATACAGAGGGAAAAGGCAGGAACGTTGCGAATGCGCCCCTGCGGCAAGTATCTGATGAGATACCCGTCTTCCTACGCCAGTATCAACTGGGTCAGGTTCTAAGGGTCGCTAAGCCGCGCGGTGCGCTATTAGCCTCTCAGTCTCTCTGGCGAGACTCCCCTGACGGGTTTAGTTGTAAGTTAAGCAGACAGCTTCGTCAAGCAGACTGCATGGAACCGGGTCAGAAAATCGGACTTAACCGGCAGAACCGAAATGCCAGTCAGTTGCGGTTGCCAGCGTCACAAAGGGGCCCGCCAGCGTCTGGTTGTGATGCGCAATAATCTTCTCCGCAGAGAGGTGGGGATTATCGACGGTGGTGTGCGCATCGGAAATCAGTACGACGTTAAAACCCAGCTCCGGGGCTGCCCGACAGGTAGTATCAATACAGAACTCCGTTTTCATCCCCGCAATCACCAGTTGCTTAATGCCCTTTTGCCTCAGCTGAAGCTGCAGGCCAGTATCCCTGAAACAGCTGGGATATCTTTTGGTGAAGACGACATCACTCTGCGGGTTAACCTGCAATTCCGGGATCAGGCGCGTCAGCGGGCTTTGCTCGTTAAAAGGGGAATCATCCGGGCCGATATGGCGTGCGAAAAAGAGGGGGACGGCAGAAGCCCGGGCTTTAGTAATGAGAAGTGAGATGTTCGACAAGATCGAATTTGCGGCGAAGGGAGCCTCCGGACCATTAAAAAGGCCCTGCTGCATGTCGATAATTAAAAGTGCACTTTCAGATGTAACCATGACCTGTCTCCATTCAGTTTTAAGAACGGAGAACAGCTCCCCGTCCGGTTCGGCGGGGAGTGAGAATCAGTTGTGTCAGGTGCCTGTCACAGAGTCGCTCACGCCGCCGCCAGAGGCGGTGGTGGTGACGGTTGTGAAAGACAGAACTGACATAAACATTTTCTGACCCTGAGTTAATGCGTTCGGTGAAGTCACCCTCAGAAGGATGGGGCTGACATCTACATTACCCTGTACGCCGTCGCTTTTAAAGCGCCTGCAGCGATTGGGTTACCGCATCGGTTATTTCACGAATGCGCGGTTCGGCGCGGCGATAGTAAGTCCATTTTCCGACTTTGCTGGCTTCAACCAGCCCCGCATTGTGAAGTGCTTTCAGGCATAACGAGGTGGCGGGCTGTGATAAGCCCGCCTTGTCCTGTATGAGGCTGGCACAGACGCCATACTGATCGAAGGGATAGAGCTGGGTATAGCCCGCAAACGCTTCGTCAGGATTTTTAAGCCACTTCAGCACTGCCACTCTGGTCGGGTTGGACAGTAACTTCAGGGCATTTTCGGGGGACATGCCGCCTCACAGAATATCAGGATGGATAAAATGGATAGTCAGTATAGCCTTTCTCAGTGCCGCCATACAGGGAGGCGTGATCGACCTCATTCAGCGGATATCCTGATTTAATCCGCGCGGGCAGATCGGGATTAGCGATAAATGAGCGGCCAAAACCAAACAGATCGCCCCAGCCTTTTTCCAGCACATGCTGCGCTTTTTCAGCCGTGTAGCGACCCGAATAGATGATCGGAGAGCGGAATGTTTCCCGCACCGCGACACGGAAGCTCTCTGGCATCTCCGGGCTGTTGTCCCAGTCGGCTTCGGCAATGGAGAGATAGCCGACTTCCAGCTCGTTCAGCAGGGCTGCTGCGCGGATGTAGGTCGCATGTGGATCACTTTCAACCAGGCCGAGATAGACGCGCTCTTCGTCGGTACTGGTAAACAGAGGCGCAAATCTGACGCCAACGCGGTGGCTGCCAAATACCGAGCTGACCGCCTCAACGACTTCTCGCAGGAAGCGCAGACGATTCTCAGCAGATCCGCCATATTCATCCGTACGGAAGTTGGTGTGCTCAGAAATAAACTGGTTAATCAGATACCCGTTGGCGGAATGCAGTTCCACACCGTCGAAACCGGCCGCTTTGGCATTCTCCGCCGCGCGTCGGTAAAGCTCTACGATCTCTTTAACTTCCGATGTAGTCAGTGCGCGTGGCTCGCTGGGTGCGGTCAATATGCCGGCGCCGGGTCCGGTTTCAATAAATACCCGAACGTTATCGGCTGCGATGGCTGAAGGGGCAACGGGTGCCTGCTTGCCCGGCTGCAGTTCATTATGCGACACGCGGCCAACATGCCAGAGCTGGCAGAAAATCGTGGCCCCTTGCTGATGTACTGCCTCTGTTACCTTTTTCCAGCCGGCGATCTGCGCTTCGCTGTGGATCCCCGGCGTCCATGCATAGCCCTACCCGCGAGGCTCAATCTGGGTGCCTTCGGTGATCATCAGTCCCGCGCTGGAACGCTGGCGGTAGTACTCCACCATCATCTCGCCGGGAATGTTGCCCGGTTGTTCACTGCGGCAGCGCGTCAGTGGCGGCAGTACAATGCGGTTACGAAGCTGAAGGTCGCCCAGACTCAAGGGGGTAAAAAGTGACGGCATGACAAAAAATCCTCTGATGTGTGAAGAGGCGACATTATATTTACACATTTAAATTTTTAAATGTGTAATCTGTGCTTTTTGTCCAGGGCGGTATCGGTGGTTTCTGGCAGAGGGTCACTATCTGGGTGGAGTGCTGACAGCGCGTGGGGTTAACAATCTCTCAGCGCAGCGCCTGACTGCGTAACGTCAGGAGGTGATCCTGCAGACGCCGCTTTCAGGCAAATTGCTTCGCCGGGACGGAGGTGCTGCCTGCAGGATCATAAGAACATTAAGAAGCGTATTTTTCAGTGAACGCCTGCCACTGCTGACGATAAACCTCCAGTTGACTGAGTGCGCCATCAATGGAGGGCTGTGCTTTGTTGTCAGGATTCGGCGTGGCACGAATCAAATCGGCAAAGGTGCTGAAGACAGAGTCCATATCACGGCCCGACTTCATGGCTTCCATCATCCCGGCCAGCTCCACCTGTGGCCGTGCGGTTGCGCTCTTAACCTGGCTGAGATAGTCACGTGCGCTCTCCTGCATGTCGCGTGTTCCATGACGTATGGCTAACGCCAGCGTATCCTGTGCTCCCAGCAACGTCTGACGTTCACGAATGGCGACTCTGACGCTTATCATCTCATCAGCAATCTCATTCGCCTGCTTCTGGTTATCGCCGGAGACATATTTTTCAATCAGTTTATGGAGCTTAGACTGCGTCAGGGTCAGCGCCATGGCTTCCGAGGTATCCGAATTATCGTACTGATTACGGCCCACCTGGCCTTCAGCCAGCACCTCATGGAGTGCAGCGGCAAACTCATCCATAGCGGTCTGCGTATTAGCAGCTGTCATACTCAGAAGTGGAGTAAAAGTTCTGGCGTCCCAGCTGGTGTAGGGATCGTTGAATAATGCATATCCAAGGTTAACGGACGGTCCCTGACCGGATGACTTTGTCTTTGCCAGTTCCTCTGAATTTTTAGCCTGCTGCTCTGCCGTAATGGGCTCAGCGATAGCCTGCACCAGGCGCGCTCTTGCCTCGGGTGAGATCACCACCACACTGGCAGGTAATTCTTTTCCGGTAATAGTTTCTTTAGTCGTGTTCTCAGATCTGTTTGTTACGGTGAGCGTGGCTAAATATCCTCTTGCCACCTCTGTTGTCACGCCATTGATTAACCCCATAATGCCCTCTACGGTTTGATTGGTTGAACAATTTATCGGCAAAGTGTAACCAATCTTTACCGAAATCTTATTGCTGCCTGGGTTAAGACGGCTCAGGGCAAGTCTGGCTATCATCGCCGCTGCGGCCTGACTTTGATCCAGAAAAGGTTCAGAATCCCCAGGCTGACCAGCCAACGGGTCCCGGCAGCGTTTCAGACTTTACGGAATGCACAGGAAAGTTTCAGAGCAGTACGCATTTATCCATTTCAGACAGGGTTAATTCAGAGGAAACGTTGTGAATAGTGCACTTCCATTAGACGCGCTTGGGCCGCGCATTTGTATTATGGGTCCATCGAACAGCGGAAAATCGACCTTAGCTAAGGCCATTGCTCGCAAAACAGATCTACCCGCGGTTCATCTGGACCAGCTTCACCATATTCCGGACAGCCAATGGATGCCCAGAGCACCGGCAGAATTTCTCCGTTTGCATGCTGAGGCGGTGAGTCAGGAAAGATGGGTGATGGAGGGTAATTACACTAAATGCATTGAAGAACGATTCGCTCGTGCCACAGGCTTAATTCTGCTGGATGTAAAAGTGACAGTGGCACTGCTGCGGTACATTTGCAGATGTTACTCATCCACGCCGCGTATTGGCGGTCTGGGGAGGGGCAGAGAGCAGATGAACCTGGAGATGTTGAAATATATTCTCCGTACTGCCCCGCAGAATCGAAAGCGCCATAAAAAGCTTTACGACCAAGTCAGACTGCCAAAACTTCTGCTTCCTTCTCCCCGCGATGTTAAAGCCTGTTCTGACTACTGGGGATTACAGCTAACGAATAATGATCGATGAATACAGGCTGCCGGAATAACGTCTGTTTTCCGTTAATAGGGTCGCTTTGACTCAGTAACCCTTTTTGAATAACAAAGAAGCACCACTGCCCTCAATCAAAAAGCATTAAGCTTGTCAGAAGAGAGTCCAGCGATTCTACCGGCCCGGCATGATTTGTCTCTGAACGGATTGTGTCCCAGGGCATGGCGTCATCAGTACAATAATCACCAGTGCACTGCATATCGGCAGGCTCATTGAGTAAACCAACCGGAAGCCAGATATAAGGCCTGCCACGCAACCGGTTAGGCACTGTGGAGCCACAGCTGGCGCAAAAATCGTTGCGATAACCGGTGGGTTTGCGCCATGACGCGATCCGGCTCTCACCAGAAACCCAGCTGAAGTCACTCTCTTTTACGATCGTTGCCAGGTTATAGCCGGTTCCGCTCTGTTTTCTGCACAAAGAACAGTGACAACGGTAATAGCGCGTGGGGGTTACTGATATTTCGAAAGCAACGGTTTCACACAGACATGCGCCTTTCATTTCATCATCCTGTTCACTCAGATTCCTGGTTTGTCTGACTACTTGCCTGATCATAGTGGTGTTTAAGTAAGGGGCTGCTGAAGCGCTACCGCAACCCTGTCATTTTAATGCCGCTCCGGCTCATTGCATGATCTTTTGCGGATTTGAGCCAGAAGCGGATAACCCCTCGTACACCTTCATCAGTATTAACTGCGGCTGAATACCAGTTTCAGCCCTGCCAGCGCAAAGCAGCAGGCTAATAGCGCATCGAGTCCGCGACGAATGCGACGGTAGAATGCGCCCATCACGGCGGTTGAGAACAGCAGAGCATAGCCGCCGAACACAACCACGCAAATCACCGCACAGCCACAGATGATTATCGGCAGCGTGGCGGCGACCACATCCGGCTTCAGTGCAAACGACATAATGGCCACCCAGGTAAGAATCGCTTTGGGGTTGCCGATATGCATAAGTATCCCCTGACGGAACAGTCTGCCATACGCGACCCGCTCATCGCTGGCTTTAAAATCGCTGGCCTCAGTGCGGCGTAACGCAGATTTGCCGGCTTTAAACGCCAGCCATAACAGATATAACCCTCCGCCAATTTTTAACACGATCAGCAACTGAGCGAAGGTGGCCAGCACAGTCAGCACACCGCAGGCGGCCAGCAGCGCCCAGAGCATCGAACCACTCACGACACCCGCAGCCAGCGCCAGTGCGGCACCTCTGCCCTTTTTCATTGCCGTTCCCATTATCGCCATATTACTTGGCCCGGGACTGGCTGTAGCGACAAAGTAGGTGGTGAAGATCAGGATTAATTCGTGCGAAAGCGCCATGATGTCCTCTGCGATGGGTTGTTATTTATCTGTTATATCGGCTGACGTGCAAATTTGCTATCTCCTGGTTCGTTGCGGCTTCGTTTCTCGCTTTAAACGATCTGCAGCAATCAAACATTTACCAGACATAGCTTTCTTCTGCGGGGATCGGCATCCTGCCGGAAGTATCATCAAAGGATTCGCTTTAAGGGACAACTCAGGGTCGTTTACGTTCATCCAGACGCAGCTGCAAAAATGTCAAATCCAGCCAGCGTCCAAACTTAGTTCCAACCTCCGTCATTCTGCCAGACTCAATAAATCCCAGTTTTTTATGCAGGGCTATGGATGCTGCATTTTCCGATTCAATCGCCGCCACCATAACGTGCTTCCCGGCTTCGCGAGCAAGCTGGATAAGCCCCTGCATCAGGGCGGCACCCGCGCCTTTACCTCGTACATCTTTATGAACGTAAACCGAATGCTCAACCGTATGACGATATCCGTCCCAGGGACGCCAGTCACCATAAGAGGCATATCCCAGCACGGTATCATCTTTGTCTGTCGCCACAATCACAGGAAAACCGGCCTGCTGGCGGCTGTTTATCCACGCGATGCGGTTAGCCACATCAATACGATTTTCATTCCAGATCGCGGTGGTGTTAAGCACCGCGTCGTTATAAATCTCTGCGATGATTTCAGCATCGCTCTCTACAGCCGCACGGATAATCATGGTGGACACCCCTTTGCTCACTCACTAAAGTAGATGAATTGTTCACTATGATAGTTATCCATTATGTTAGATAAAAAGTCCAGCAAAGAAGACAACCTGAACTTCCGCATCGGTCAGAAGGTAAAAGAGGAAAGGGAAAAACGCGGCTGGTCACTTACCGAGCTGGCTGATAACTCAGGCGTTTCACGGGCGATGATCCATAAGATTGAGCGTGGGGAGAGCAGCCCGACGGCGGTTCTGTTAGCGCGCCTCTCAGGCTCGTTTGATATGACTATCTCACAGCTGCTTGCTCAGACTGAAGTGCAAACCGGGACGCTGGTCAGGCATGAAAATCAGCCGGTGTGGCAGGATCCGGAAACCGGCTATCTGCGTCGCCACGTTTCACCGGGCGAGATGCCGGTCGATCTGGTCAGTGTCGAACTGCCGGCAAATACCGCTGTGCCGATGCCGGCAATCTCCTATGTTTCAAGACGCCAGCTGATATGGGTAATTGAAGGGACACTGACTTTTGAAGCAGGTACCAGCACCTATGAGATGGCTGCTGGCGACTGTCTGGAACTGGGCGATCCGGCTGATTGCGTGTTCAGAAATAAAACGACTCAGGGCTGTCGATATGCCGTTATCGTACTCCGGCCTGCCTGAGCAGGCAGACGGCATAAATCCCTGAGTAAATCGGCCATTAGCAGAGGGATGATTGTTACTCAGTCCGGCTATTGATCGCCTTTCAGGAATCAAATCGTCAGCCGGACTGAACCTGCTCAGGGAAAGATTATTTCCCCAGAATCTCTCTGCGGACAATCTCAGCGCCCGCACTTAACGCATGCAGTTTGCCATTGGCAACCTGACGCGGCAGTGGAATCATGCCGCAGTTGGTTGAAGGATAGAGATTTTCAGCATCCACAAACTGCAGCGCTTTGCGCAGCGTATTCGCCACTTCTTCAGGTGTCTCGATGGTATGGGTTGCCACATCGATGGCACCGACCATCACCTTCTTACCGCGAATCAGCTCGATCAGATCCATCGGAACCCGCGAGTTCTGACACTCCAGTGAGACAATATCGATAGCTGAACGCTGTAATTTAGGGAAGACCTCTTCGTACTGACGCCACTCTGTACCCAGAGTTTTCTTCCAGTCTGTATTCGCTTTAATGCCGTAGCCGTAGCAGATATGAACCGCGGTTTCACACTTCAGACCTTCGATAGCGCGCTCCAACGCGGCGATGCCCCAGTCGTTCACCTCATCGAAAAAGACGTTAAACGCAGGCTCATCAAACTGAATAATATCCACGCCAGCGGCTTCTAATTCTTTGGCTTCCTGATTCAGAATCTTTGCGAATTCCCAGGCCAGTTTTTCGCGGCTTTTATAGTGATTGTCATAAAGGGTATCGATCATCGTCATCGGACCCGGCAACGCCCACTTAATAGGACGATCGGTCAGCTTACGCAGGATTTTCGCATCTTCAACAAACACGGGCTTCTGACGTGAGACTTCACCCACCACGGTCGGGACGCTCGCATCATAGCGATTACGGATTCGAACCACTTCACGCTTTTCAAAATCCACACCGCTGAGGTGTTCAATAAACGTCGTCACGAAGTGCTGACGGGTTTGCTCGCCATCACTGACGATATCAATACCGGCCCGAACCTGATCGTCCAGACACAGACGCAACGCATCTCTTTTGCCGTCGACTAACTCTTCATCCTGCAGTTTCCAGGGTGACCAGAGCACCTCTGGCTGCGCAATCCAGGAGGGTTTAGGCAAGCTGCCAGCAGTGGATGTCGGTAATAAGGTTTTCATAGCAGGTGACCTTCTATATTTAATTAATCAAAGAACGGATTCAGCAGACCATTGCGCGATAATTGTCTGATTCGGCTTAATAAAATGCGTCTCAGTAAACTTACCCTGTTCGACGGCAAGACGGCTGCGTTCTTCGCGATCGTAAACAATCCGGGTTAACGAATAATCCTGATGCTGCAGCGTGGGCTGATAGCACTGTCCCGCTGCAGAATTCGCGTTGTAAATTTCAGGGCGATAGATCTTCTGGAAGGTTTCCATGGTGCTGATGGTGCTGATCAGCTCAAGATTGGTGTAATCGCTGAGCAGGTCACCGTGGAAATAGAAAGCCAGCGGCGCAACACTTCCCTGTGGCATGAAGAAACGCACTTTCAGACCCATTTTTCCGAAATAGAAGTCAGTCAGGGAAGGTTCATCCTGCTGATATTCAATGCCCAATACCGGATGCTGATTACCGGTGCGCACGTAGGTGTTTTTGCTCGATACACTCAGGCAGATAACCGGCGATTTACTGAAGTTCTCTTTATAGACCGCTGAGTTCACGAAACTTTTGAAAATGTTGCCATGCAGCTGACCAAAATCATCCGGCAGGCTGAATTCAGTCTGACCTTTGTTATGTTCTGACAGAACAACGCTAAAATCATAATCACGCACATAGGAAGAGAAGTTATTGCCGACAATCCCCTCGGTACGCTCACCGGTTTTATGATCCACGATATGCGTTTTTAAAATCTCAATCGCCGGGAACGATTCGTCGCTGCTTCCGGGACGAAGATTCAGCTCAGCAGAAATAATCTCAAGTTCAACTGAGTAGCGGTCGCCCTTTGGATTGTCCCAGTGCGCCAGAGAGTTGAAACGATTGTCAATCATCACCAGGGCGTTGTGCAGGTTTTCCTGACGTTTTTCGCCGCGCGCTAAATTAGCGAAGTTAGTCGTCGCCCGCGTATTTTTCGAAGGATTATAGTTTTCGTCGAAACGAATGCGCTTGAGGGTAAAGGCTAAGTTGTTCATCGCTATCGGGTATCCTGGTCGCTGATATGCGTTGTTGCATTTAAGGGTTATCCAGCGTGGCTATCCCTTTACAACTATTCATATGACTCAAAGTTATTAACAATTCTTACTTTATGCCTCAACACCCGGTTGAAAAAAAGTGATTAAATTTCAACGAACATGAAGAAAATTCATGTTGAGGTATTAAAGCGGGGAAATTTTCATGAGGCTGCGAGCCTTTTAACACCTGATGTAAAATCCGGGTGTAAAAAGCCTCGCACAAAGAGGGCTTAACAAGAGATGTCAGAGGTGGCGTGATGTTTCGCCTCAACTTAAGGCGCGGAGGCTTTCATGATCCCATAATCAGGCACGCCAGCATGCTGTAAGTCATTAGCGATACTCCATCGGTTCCCGCCCGCAAACCGTAAAACGCAGCACGGATGCGGCAACTGATACATCCCGGTCATGGCCAGGCAAGACGACTAAATTTTATAAACGTTATCACACATTACTTTATGTGCGCCTGATTTTACCGAAAGCCTGCACGCCGCCTCTTTCATCAGTTTTCCCATCTCACTGTCGCGCATCGACTGCGTCAGGCGTGAAGCCGGACCGGTTAATGCCAGCGCCGCGAGCAGTTTGTTACCTTCACCAAACACCGGTACGGAGAATGCCGCAATATGTGGATCGCGAATACCTGACGTGAACAGCGGGAGTTCAGGCACAGAGTCAAACAGAGGTTCATTCAGCCCCCAGTAACGAAGCACCTGCCCGATGGCCGAATTATCCAGCGGCAGATAAGTGCCGGGCAGACGTGTTTCACGCAGTCCTTCAGAGGGCTCCGCTCTGAAAAGACAGAGTCGTTGACCGTTTTCAATCACATACCATGTGGCGCTTTCGCCTGTCGCAGTCGCCAGTGCATGAAGTTCAGGCTGAACGATACTGGCCAGATGAAAGGATTGTTCATAGAGCTTGCCCAGATAAAGCAGTCTTGGCCCCAGGGTATAAACGCCATTGTCGCGACGAATGACATAGTTCATGCGCTCAAGTGAGTTCATCAGACGGTAAACTGTCGTTTTATGGTACCCAGAAAGCTGCGCCAGCGCGGTCAGCGTCAGTGATTCCTCACCAGGCCTGAAACAATCCAGCAGCGCCAGCGCTTTTTCTACGGCAATTACGCCTTCATTCCCCATCGGTACGTCCTCCTGTTTGCGACGGCAGGCAGTTTACCGCGCAATTTGTGATTCACATCGTATTTACATCACAAATGAATGCTTAACACTGGTGCGAACTCAATTAACATCGATATAGTAGTTTTATATTGTACAACTTAGTTGTGCCTGGTAAAACAAAGAGGATAAATCTATGCCCCATGCAGAGAATACCTTCATCAATCGCGACATTATCCGTATCGCACCAGAGCGCGTAAAACAGGCTGCTCAGTTTCAGGCGGCAATCCTTGCTGATGTTGCCGGACGACGCGGAACACTGCACGGTCGCGTAAAACCTGTGTCCCCCACAATGAAAGTCGCCGGACCGGCTATCACTGTCGAGGTGAGACCGGGCGACAACCTGGCGATCCACGCCGCGCTGGCGATTGCCCAGCCGGGCGATGTCATTGTGGTCGATGGCAAAGGCGATATCAGCTGTGCATTAATCGGTGAGATAATGTCCACCCAGGCAGAAGCCTCCGGCATCGCCGGAATTATTATTGATGGTGCGGTGCGTGACGCCGATGCACTGAGCGCGAACGGCTTTCCGGTTTTCTCTGCGGGCCTGAATCCCTGCGGCCCGACCAAGTCCATTGCGGGACGGGTCAACTACCCTGTTTCTGTGGCGGGCGCAGCCATTCAGCCAGGCGATCTCGTCATCGGGGATATTGATGGCGTGGTGATTCTGCCGCGTGAAGACGTTCCTGCGTTGCTCGAACTGGCCCAGAAAAAACTCGATTTCGAAACCAGCCGTATCGCAGCCATTCGTGATGGCGACCTTCGCGCGCCGTGGTTAGAAAAAGCCCTGCAAACCGCTGGCATGCTGGACGATGGGGAGACGCTCTGATGACAACCTCTTCTCCCGTGATCCTGGTGACGGGTAATGACCTGGCACCGCAGGCAGTAAACCTGCTTAGTGACTTCAGCATTGTTTATGCCGGCAAACAGCCCAGCGAAGATAGCCTGTTCCAGCTCTGCCAGCAGCATAATCCTGTGGCGATTATCGTCCGATACGGAAAAATCAACGCCCGCATTATGGATGCCGCACCTGACCTGCGGGTTATTTCCAAACACGGCAGCGGCATTGACGTTATCGACCAAAAGGCGGCGGCTGAACGTCATATCAGTGTTCAGTCAGCCCCGGGGGCCAACGCAGCGGCCGTGGCCGAGCATACCTGGGCGTTAATTTTAGCCTGTGCAAAATCGGTGATACCGCTTGATCAGCGCATGCGCCAGGGACACTGGGACAAATCGACCCATAAGTCGGTGGAGCTGGAGGGCAGAACGCTGGGTCTGGTAGGGCTTGGTGCCATAGGCGGTCGTGTTGCCCGCATTGGCCGTGCTTTTGGCATGAAGGTGCTCGCTTATGATCCTTTTGCCCGAACCTTTCCCGATGAGTGTGAATCGTCCTCACTTGACGACCTGCTGCAACAGGCAGATGTCATTTCGCTGCACTGCCCGTTAACCGAACAGACGCAACAGATGATTAACGCTGAGAAACTGGCTCTGTTTAAAAAAGGCGCCATCCTGGTGAACACGGCGCGCGGTGGTCTCATTGATGAAGAAGCGCTGTTAGCCGCGCTGGATAAAGGCACTGTCGCCTGGGCCGCACTGGACAGTTTTGCCACTGAACCCCTGACTGCGCCGCATATCTGGCAGAGTGTTGGAAATGTGATTCTGTCGCCACACATCGGCGGCGTCAGCGATAACTCCTACGTGAAGATGGGCACCGTCGCGGCCAGTAACATATTAAACGTACTGGCAGAACCATTGAAAAACGAAAGTCCGGTAGCCTGAACCGCCCTCTCCAGCCGATCAGACAGGTAACAGCGCTTTCTGGTCGGCTGGTTAATAGGTAAATCTGCTGCATTAGAGCGCAATGCTTAGCTGTCAGGGTTTCCGATACGAATCTTATTCTGTTCTATGCCGTCCTGGCTTACTTGCCTTCGCCCACATTAATGGGTTTATTACCCTTCAATCGTTAACGACTCTTCCCGCGTATTGAATGAGGTGGCTGCCTGTAGCGGTTTGTTTGAAGTGTTAATTGAAGGGCATGTGTTATGAATGATATGTCCGCTATGAGCAAGGAGCGGATGACTAGCTTGCAGCAAGACTGGGGCAGGATTTATTGGGGTTATATCCACTGTTTTTTTGGATTATAACGCGATATCCGATGAGTTAAGCAAATGTCCTTCCGTTGATGTTTAAGTATAATGATAATGTTTATCAACAAAAGGATATTGTTATGTATGGGTTTATGATGATTCTGGCTGTTCTTGTACTCAATGCATGTACTACTTATTCACCTGTTAAAGTTGAACAACCAAAGCCCCTTCGACAAGATCGGCCCGTTTACCCATACTATGCGGCTAAGAACCGGATAGAAGGTATGGTTAAGTTTAACTTTGACGTTGATGCAGAAGGCAGGGTAAGTCAGATGAGAATTATCGAGTCTACGCCAGACCACTTGTTCGATGATGCTGTAATAACAGCCGTATCAAAATGGCGTTTCGAAAAGGGCAAACCTGCCAGGAATCTTCCCATGACTGTAAAATTAAAAGTGCAAAAATAGATTTAATTTTAAGGCGGCATAAATGAAAATTAATGACTGTAATTCAGGAGGTTATTATGGCTGAATGTTGTTCTTCTAAATATTAACATAAATTATTATCCGATGTCCGCTTCTGGCACAAAGCAGATATCTGCATCAGATAAAGTCCGATATGTGCGAAAAGCGAAAACACAAGATACGGATTTATCCAGATCAAATCCTGATAGTATCGCGAACCGTATCAAACGTTTTTCCCGGGCAGATGTAGTATTTTCTAATCACGGCTCTGTACTCCTGAGCCGGAATGACGTCGCCAGAGCACTACGGAAATCGCCGTAATGAACAGTGTCAGGAAAGCTGAAATAAGCAGCGTACCGCCTACGCCGTCCCGTTCCAGCAGCATGGCATAAGCAGAAGGGGCAAGTGCCGCGAGAAAAAATCCTGGTGATAACAGTATGCCTGTTTTGCGGGCGTAATGTTGCGGATCAAACAGCACGAGAGGAAGTAAGGCCTTCACGACCGTGCACAGTCCGTTCACGGCTCCATAACCCAGGACGAAGAGGGCTGTAGCCACAGGCGTAACGTACCCCGCAAGGCCGGTCATAAAACAGAGTGGCAGCAGGATACCGGTAATAAGGTTCAGGCGTAGTGCGGAGATTCGTGCGCCGGAGGCCACGTCCAGCAGGCGGGCACTCACCTGTCCCACGCCCCAAAGCATGCCGGCCTGGGCAGGCATGCTATAAGCGGCCAGTATCTGGGGGAAATGCGTAGACACGCCGGTGGAGACAAAGCTGAGCAGCGCTATCAGGGCGGCATACCACAGGCCGCTGATAAATCCTTTTCGTTCCTCTGCGGTCCCTGCCGCCGGAAGCTCAGATCGACCAGCAGCGGGAGGTTTTACCCGACGGCCTGCCGGAACGGCGGTCAGAAAAAGCAGGCCCACCAGACCCGCACACCCGTAAACGAGTAAGGCATGCCGCCAGTCGGTAATGTGCAGCAGGGCCGCGCCAGCAGTCCAGAACACAGCTGACGCGAGGCCGCCCAGCAGTGTAACCAGAGAGACTGCTCTTCGGGCCCCGGCACCTGCGGTTTCCACAAGCAGGGCAAACGCAGCGTCATACAAGGCAAGGCGCATGCCGACACCCGTCAGGACCCAAACCGCAATCCATGCCACCGTGGAATGGGTAATCGCCATCAGAAAACACCCAATGGTTATGGCGAAGGTTCCCGCCATCATCATCATGCGTCCTCCGGTCCGGGCCATGACGGAACCGGTCAGCGGTGAAACCAGCCCCATAACCAGCATGGCAACGGTCAGACCAGAGAATGTCACCACGGGAGACCAGCCCGTCTCCGCCATGATGGCGGCTCCGAAAACGCCCGGCATGTAGAACGTAATACCCCAGTTAATAAGCTGTGTCATACCGATACAGAAAATGCTGCGGCCTGTCAGATGTCCGGCTGTCAAACTATGCTCTCCGCAAGCGTGGAGTCGCCCTGTCCAAGCGTGCGCTGCAGAATGACCGTATCGAGCCAGCGCCCGTGCTTGAATCCTACCGAACTGAGTGTGCCAGTGATGCTGAAGCCTTCGGCGCGGTGCAGGGCAAGTGAGGCAGTATTTTCGCTATTACCTACCACGGCCACGAGCTGGCGAAAGTCACGGGCTTCTGCCCAGGCTATCGCACGGGATAACAGCATTTTGCCGTAGCCCCGCCCCTGACAAGTGGCGTCAATATAGACTGAGTCTTCCAGGGTAAACCGGTAGGCGCGCCGTTCCCTGTAAAATGACAGGTAGCAGTATCCCCGGACTTGCCCATCATCAACCGCCACAAACCAGGGCAGTCCTGCTGAACGCACCTTTTTCAGGCGGGCTGCCATTTCAGGTACATCTGGCGGTTCGGTTTCAAAAGTGGCGGTGCCATGTAATACGTGATAAGCATAAATCTGCTGGATAGCAGTAATATGTCTTTCATCTGCTTCAGTTATTTCCATCGGTATTGCTCTTTATCCGGTCAGAAACAAAGACTAACCCGGGTAAATAATTTCAGACAGGCCGCGGGACTTATCAGCGGTATAAGGAAAACTTTGGCATGGCAAACCTGAACCTTGATCACCTTGCTACTTTCAGGATGGTCATCAGCCGGGGCAGTTTCTCCGGAGCGGCAGAAGCTCTCGGACTATCACAGCCTGCTGTCAGCCTGCAGATAAGACAGCTGGAGCAGGCACTCCATGTCCGGCTTATTGAGAGAACCAGCCGGGGGATAAGGCCCACTCCTGCCGGGCTGACTTTTTCTGAGCACTGTATGAAAATTGATTCAGTGGTAAATACGGCCATTGAATCGGTGTCTCTGCATTCAGACGACATCACCGGCACCGTTACTGTTGGCACTGGTGCAACAGCCTGTATTCATCTTCTGCCTCCCTTACTGCAACAGCTGCGACAGGCACATCCCCTGCTGAAAGTAGACGTACGCACGGGCAATACTTCCGAAATTGTTCGGAGCGTAGGAGAGAATCGTATAGACATTGGACTTGTAACGCTTCCAGTAACCGGCAAATGCCTGAGCGTAAGCCCGCTGGGTACTGATGAGTTTGTTGTTATCATGGAAAAGGATGCATCAGAGCAGAGTGCGAACCCGCTGTCTCCCGACGCCCTTTTGTCACTGCCGCTGATTATCTTTGAACCCGGAAGCGGCACACGCGCCCTAATCGACGAATGGTTCCGGTATGCCGGGCATACTGCCAGCCCTGTGATGGAACTTGGCAGTATTGAAGCAATCAAAAGAATGGTACGTTCCGGTCTGGGCTACAGCATCGTTCCCCTTATGTCCGTTGCTGGTATGGAAGAAAGTCAGGGTCTCAGCCTTTACTCTGTGACGCCCTCGCTTCACCGGACTCTGGGGACAGTAATGCGGGAGGATCGGATTGTCAGCAGGGGCATAAGTGAAGTGCTGAAAAGACTAAACGCCAGTTTTGCAAAAGATGAAAGCAGTTAAATATCACTCAATATATTTATCTGACAGATCCGGTCTCCTCAGCTCCGAAAAATATCCTTGCTGCTTAAGCCTCTGATGTCCGCTTCTGACACAAAGCAGACCATCGTCCAGGCTTATGCCTGCTATGAGCGAAGAGCGATTACTCACAGATCCGAGGCTTGATAATAAAGCACTCTCGATTTTAATAAGATTTTTATTCACCCATCCATAAGCCCTCTCTCGTTACAGGCGTCATATTTGAAGAGTTCCCCCTTCATTTTTCCCTGCCATCGGTTGATAAACTCTACCGTGTCGGTTTTTATAAGATGGGCATTGAGCGCGTCCTGATCCACCCATCGTTCTGATATAAGCAAACTTCCGGTCTGATAGTCCTCCACGGCAGCGTTATATGAAAGGTTTCCATCACGTTGTCGAACGGCATTTGCCAATAAGTTAAGTTCTCCCATAAATTGTTCCAGGACAGAAGGATCAATGTACATATAACCGGAAATGATAAGCATCTTATTTTTCCTTTAACTGACTGCTACTCGCCCTCAGAAAATGGCTGATCAGGTATGGGGTAATCAGAAGTTAGTCAGCACAATTTTGCCCTGGATACTTCCTGACGAAGCGCGCCGATGTGCGGCTGATGCCATGGCTAATGGATAGGTACTGTCAATCACGACGTTGATAATGCCTTTTTCCAGTAAAAGCCCCGCTTCGGATAGCTGCAGACCACTTGAACGCACTTGCGTTGTTGACACAGTAATCCCTTTTTGAGCAGCCTCAGTCTGCCCAGTGAAACTCAAAGGATTCACCAGAAATAGTGCTCCGCCCTGTCTGATGCAGCTTAAAAAGCGCTCTATATGCTTTCCGCCAACAGCATCAATAACCAGATCGACGTTTTTCACTACATTCTCAGCGGCTACTTTGGTGTAGTCGATAAAATCATCTGCGCCCAGTTCGCGCATAAGCACTTCATGACGGGAAGAAGCGACGGCAATGACTCTCGCACCCTTCCACTTCGCGATCTGAACAGCAATGTGCCCTACGCCACCTCCTGCACCGTTAACCATCACTGTCTGGCCTTCAAGCAGAACCGGTTTATGGTTGAAAGATTGAAACGGATTGGGCGCATCATGGCCGACGTCGACAAGAAATTGCCACGCGGTGAGCAGTGACATTGGGGCACCCGCTGCCTGGATATGGTCTATTCCAGGAGGTTTTAACGCCACCTCTGATGCAGGAACGCTTACATAGTCGGCATAAGCTCCACTACCGGCCATTACCCCATCAGGAAAACGCACCATTGAATAGACTTCATCTCCGGTGCTGAATGCGGAAACATTTTCGCCCACGGCTTCGATAACACCTGAAACATCCGTTCCCAGGATTAAGGGAAAGTGGGGTTCGGGCCGCCACTCAGGCGGAAGCGCCCGATAACCATCACGCAGATACAAGTCTGGTGGGTTCAGACTTGCGGCATGCACGCGCACAAGGACTTCGTCAGCCCCGATAGTTGGGCAGGGTGCATCTTCATACCTGAGATTCTCCGGGCCACCAAACGCATGTAGCTGTACTGCTTTCATCATTTCAGTCATGGCAATTTCACTCCAACACAGATTCAGGTGCCAGAATATGACCAATTGTGATGATTGATAATGGGGCTGGATTTCGCTTTAATATTGCCATGAAGGAACAAATAATCTTTGAAAGACTAACAGGTCTGATTGCATTCGCTCGTGCGGGATCGCGCGGCAGCTTTACCGCTGCCGCTCGCTCGCTGGCAGTATCCCCTTCCGCGATAAGTAAAAGTATCCAGAGACTGGAGCAGCGTCTTGGCGTCACATTGTTCACCCGAACCACCCGTTCGCTGGTGCTAACTGCTGAAGGTCGTGAACTGCACGAGCGCACGCTGCAGTTATTACGCGATGCTGAGGAGCTTGAGCAGGTCGCCATGCGATCGCGAGAGGAGCCAGCAGGAACATTACGCATTGCGGCATCGTTTCCGATTGGTGTTCATATGATCGCGCCTCTCCTTCCGCAATTCTGTGCACTTCATCCTAAAGTGACAATCGACTTAAAGCTGAGTGATCGCGTAATTAGCATTGTTGAAGAGAGTATTGATATAGCCATTCGGATCGGCGACCTCGCAGATTCAAATCTTCTGTCGCGTCGTTTGTCGCCCTATCAGATAGGTTGTTATGCTTCGCCAGATTATTTGACCCGATGCCCGGAACCCGAACACCCCAATGATCTTATCGGGCATAAAACGGTTAATTTGCGATATCAAAATACGGGGCAGATTTTTCGCTGGCCGTTCCGGGTTGGCGAGCGGGAGATTGAAATTGTGCCATCATCTGCTGTCATCGTCGATGCAAGCGAAGCCGTTATCGCGGCTGTGGCGGCCGGTGCCGGAATAGGCATGGTGTCGAGTTTTATGGCTGCTTCCTGGGTTAAGCGCGGGGAGTTAGTGCCCCTTCTCACTGATTTTTCAGTAGAGCGGCATAATATTTCTGCGGTATGGCATGCGAGCCGGCGTTCAAATCCTGCTGTACGCGCCTTTATTGATCTCATGCTTAACAGTTCTGAACGCTCTTAAACTGCGTATTGTCAGTAAATCCCCAAAGGTAAGTTCTTTCCGAATCTGACACATAACAGACATCAACAACCAGCAGAATGATTCAGGTAATGACAGGATGTGGAATGTTTATATGGCAGAGATAAAGCCGGAAGAACCCGCCTGCAGAGGCGCTGCTAAGCGTCTGCAGGCTGGATTACTTTATTTACTGACTGACGAAGCGCTATTTTCAACGTCGATGGTTAACACTTTTTTGCGGCCCATGACCAGCACGGCAATGCCCCCGATACCACAGAGGATAGCCAGTGGCACCATAGCCAGCGTATGGCTGCCGGTCGCCTGATTGATAATGCCATAAACGTTGACCATCACCCCACCGCCGATCAGATTCGCCATCGCACCGATAGCCGCCAGACCCGCGGCAGCGGTAGTCGATGACATCCATCCCGATGCCAGCGCCCAGAAAGGTCCTTTCATTGAGTAGGCTCCGATTAATACCAGCGACAGGATCACCACACTGCCGGTCAGACTATTGGTGATAAAGGCTGACAGCAGGCCACCTGCAATTAAGAACAGCGTTAACGCGGTGTGCCAGCGACGCTCGCCGCTGCGGTCAGAACTTCTCCCCCAGATAATCATCAGAATGGAGGCCAGGCCGTAGGGAATCGCATTGACTAAACCGGTGGTGAAGTTATCCAGTCCAAACGATGTAAGCAGTTGCGGAGACCACACGCTCAGCGTTGAGCCCGCCGCAGACGCGCCTGCATAAATCAGCGCCATCACCCAGATATGTTTGTGACGCAGCAACTGCCACAAAGAGATATGACCTATCGCCTTCTTCTTCGCATTTTCGGCTTCGAGAGTGCTGTTCAGCCACGCTTTTTGTTCCTGATTTAACCAGCTGGCATTCGTGGGACGATTGCTCAGTAAAAAGAAGGCTGCAATTCCCAGAATGACCGCCGGAATACCTTCCAGGATAAATAACCAGTGCCAGCCACGCATACCGTACCAGCCATCCAGTGACAAAATCAGACCAGAAATGGGCGATCCAATAAAGTTCGCCGCAGGAATGGCCACCATAAAGGTAGCAATCACGCGTGCACGGTACTTTCCGGGGATCCAGTAAGTCAGATAAAGAATGACGCCAGGGAAAAATCCGGCCTCAGCGGCGCCCAGTAAAAAGCGCAATATATAGAGTGTATTGGCACTTTCAACAAAGGCGGTACAGACAGAGATGATACCCCACGACACCATGATGCGAGAGATCCAAATCTTTGCGCCAATTTTCTGCATGGCCAGATTGCTGGGTACTTCAAACAGGAAGTAACCGACAAAAAACAGACTACTCGCAAAACCAAATACCGCTTTCGACAACCCTAAATCTTCGTTCATCTGTAACGAAGCCATCCCAATGTTGCCGCGATCGATAATGGCAATCAGATAACAAACAATCAGGAAGGGCAAAATGCGCCAGACCACCTTCTTAACGGTCTGCTGCTCAATATCGGCAGAGAAAGTCGTGATGTGCTGTTTTTCAGACATGATGATCCTCACAATTTTGTCATCGCTTTACGTGTATTCCGCAAAGCGCTTTGTTTTACTCTGTAAAACTGTAATGTACTGAGTAAAACCATTATCACGATAAAAATTCTTTCCCGCCGGAAGATGTAATGAGGTTGTGTTATTTGTCACAAAAAAGTATTCATCAACCTTAGTTTATGTGACGAGTATGTCGTTAACGGGTGGAGTTCAGCGATCTTTTTAATGAAGTGACGACAGGAGAACCGGAAGGATTGAGAGGGAACAGAGTATCTTGAGCGCCGCTGTCGGGATGTGAGGCCTTAGCACTTGTGTGAAGATATCAGCCAGCGTCTGAGAAGTTCGCAGCTGATGAAGCACTCGCCTGCCACTGTCGGACGGTCACATCATGAAATTCCCTGACCGATAACGGCGAGTTTCTCCTCACAGTATTCGATAACGTCATTGTTCGCGGTGTTACGGTGAAAAGAGAGGGATGCTATGAAATATAAAATTTCTGGCCTGAACGCCGGGCAATTTGCTCATCTTTTTGGACAGAGCGATGAATATCTGAAAAAACACCATGCAGTACGACAAACGGTAGAGTGCTATCCGGGTTATCCCGACAGAATCTCATTGTGCGATATCCCCGCTGGAGAAAGCGCCCTCCTGATTAATCACATCTATCAGCCTGCCGACACGCCCTATTTTGGTACTCATGCAATCTATATATGGGAGGGATGCACCCGGCAAGGCATTTACATCAATGAATTACCTGAAGTCCTGCTAAGCAGAACGCTGTCATTAAGGGCCTATGACGGAAAGCATTTTTTAAAGAAGCGGATATAGCTGAGGGGAAAGTTGCTGAATATCTCATCGGCCATTTTTTTGCCGACCCGCAGATTAGTTATATCCAGATACATAATGCGAAACGGGGATGCTATTCCTGCTGTGCAGAACGTTTTGAATGACGGTTTGTATTGAGAAGCTGTATCCGCAACAGGAAATTATTCGTCGCCAGGGTGCCTTCGTGTCATGACCCTCTTCTGAAGAGGGTGCTAAGAATTATGTCAGTAATCCTGCCCTATCCAATATGGCAAAAGGAGTGCCTGTTTCTGGAAGGTCAGACGTCATGAAGCGCGATACCCTTTTTTATACTGGCAATAAAATTATCACGGATTATATCCTCGTGGTTCGCGTTCCAGGCAATGCCAACTTTCCAGCTTATTGACTCACCTGTTAACGGAATAATAACCAGCTCCGGCGGTGCAATATGCATAACACTGTATGGCACAAGGGCAACACTCGTGCCCGCGATGACCAGCGCGACAATAGTTTGTATATCATCACTCAATTGAGTGGATGATATGAAAAGCGCGTTGTCATGAAGAAAGCGGTCAATTTGCGCATTTAAACCCCGTCCTCGCTCGGCATGAAGTCGCAACAGAGGGCGTTTCTTCAGCCAGTCATCAGCAGGCAATGACGGTGAACTTGCAGGCGCAATCAAAACCAATCGATCGGTAAACAATGGCAGGTAATCCAGCGCTACGGGAGGCGGAACTCTGACAAAACCGATCTGGAGCTCATCATTTTGCAAAAGTTCGTACTGCTGAAAGGAAGGAAGATCCGTCAATGACATCTCTATCCCCGGACACTCCCGACGAAATTCTGCCATACAGCGTGGTGCAAGATAAAAACTTGAGAGACCGAACCCCACGGCTAAATGCCCTTCAATCCCTTTTGAAACCCGCTCTGCATGATGCATAAATAATCGGGTTTGCCTGACCACTTTTTCAGCCTCTGGCAGCAGACGCCTGCCACCGCCCGTGAGTGTGGCTCCATGTCGCCCCCGCGTAAACAGTGACGTTTCCACCAGGGACTCAAGGAGATTAATCTGCTTGGTCAATGCAGGTTGCGAAATAAACAACGCCCGTGCCGCGTCAGCATAATTTCTTTTTTCAGCCAGCATCAAAAAGGCCTTAAGCAAGCGGATGTTCATTTTTACATTCCAAAAGGTTATCGAAACCGGAAATGTTTTGATTATACAGTTATCAGCAATGGTTATGTAATTCAGTTTCGATTACTACCGGAGAAGTACCATGAGCAACCATACATCCTTAAAAGCTGCCACCGTGCAATTTCAGCATCTGGCAAATAATAAAAATTATAATCTGCTGATAATGGAGAAATTTATTGAACAGGCAGCGATTGAGCAGGTGAAAATCCTCACATTCCCGGAAATGTGTATTACCGGCTACTGGCATGTACCCAAACTCACCTCGGCTGAGGTAACTGCTCTCGCCGAGCCGATCGAGGGGAGCCCTTCCCTTACGTTGATTCGTTCCCTGGCGATGAAACATCAAATGCTGATTGGTGCCGGGCTTATCGAAAGAGCCGATGATGGCCGCCTCTATAATACGTATGTTGCCTGTATGCCGGACGGCTCAATGCACACTCATCGCAAACTCCACGCTTTTGAACATCCGTCAATCAGCAGCGGTGACCGCTTTACCGTTTTTGAAACGCCCTGGGGAGTAAAAGTAGGTATCCTCATTTGCTGGGACAATAATCTGGTAGAAAATGTGCGTGCAACGGCATTGCTGGGTGCAGATATTCTTCTCGCGCCACATCAGACAGGCGGTACCGATTCCCGCAGTCCTTATGCGATGAAACCCATTCCGATGACGCTCTGGGCGGAGCGGGAAACGCGAAGGGAGGAAATTACTTCTGCATTCAAAGGGTCAAATGGTCGGGAATGGCTGATGAGATGGCTGCCCGCTCGTGCGCATGACAACGGTTTATTTATTCTCTTCAGTAACGGCGTAGGTGCAGATGATGATGAGGTGCGCACAGGTAATGCAATGATCCTGGATCCTTATGGAAGAATCATTAATGAAACCTGGGCAGCGGAAGATTTTATGGTGAGCGCTGACCTTGATTTGAGTCTACTTGCAATGAGTACCGGACGTCGCTGGATCCATGGTCGCCGTCCTGATTTATACCATATTCTGACACAACCGCAGGGCTACGAACGTGATGCGATTAGCGCCCGATTTTCTGATGAGACGCCTTAAATAGGCTCGGCGACTGAAATCATCCAGTCGCGAGAAAGATTGTCAGGGCGCGGCATCGTGAAAACCTCGCCCTGACATTAAAGCTTAAACCAGCGCACTATTAATTTTAAAGACGCTGACACTGGCAAGCAACATTTCGGCCTGAGCCTGTAAGGCCTGCGCTGCGGCTGTGGATTGCTGAGAAAGCGCGGCATTTTGCTGAGTGGCCGCGTCCATATGGGTAACCGCCAGATTAACCTGATCGATACCAACACTCTGCTCATTACTGGCCGATGATACGTTTTCAATCAACTCGCTGACCTGATGAATACGTAAAATAATTTCCTCCATCGTTGTCCCTGCGTGTTGAACCAGTTCATTGCCCTGGCCGATTGAACTCACAGAACGTTCGATCAGGATACGCACATCCTTTGCCGCTTTTGCAGAGCGCTGTGCCAGAGCACGTACTTCGGCCGCAACCACCGCAAACCCTCGACCTTCGGTGCCCGCACGCGCCGCTTCGACCGCAGCATTCAGTGCCAGAATATTAGTCTGAAAAGCGATACCGTCAATCACCGTAATGATCTGGTTAATCTCGTTCGAGAACTGCTGGATCTCACTCATGGTGTGTACCACTTTTTCCACCACATTGCCGCCCTGACCCGCAATGGAGCGGGCATCCTGGGCAATATTGCTGGCATGATATGCGTTCTGCGCGTTGTTTTTCACCACTGAAGTGAGTTCCTCCATGGAGGCAGCGGTTTCTTCAAGTGCGCCAGCCTGCGCCTCGTTACGTGAGGAAAGTTCCTGGCTGCCCTGCGCGATTTGAATTGACGCAGAGGCGATGTTTTCCGTACCGGTACGTACACCAGAGACGATTGAAGTCAGGCTGCTATTCATTTCACGCAACGCTGTCATTAACTCTGCGGTTTCGTCACGTCCGTTTGGACGAATTACGGTCTGCAGATCACCTGAAGCCACGGTGCGCGCAATATTGACTGCTTCGCGTAATGGATGGGTAATGCTGCGGATTAACCAGACAGTTATCACTATGCCGGAAAGTAAAATACCGGCCATGGCGATCCATAAGGTCATACGGGTTTCACGGTACTGAGCAAGGTTTTGCGCTGTCAGTTGCTGATTGAGTTTTTGAGCATGTGCCAGCGTATGATGAACGACATCATCAATCATTTTGGTCGGCTCACGATCGATGCCATTGACCTGGCTATCAACCAGCTGGGCGCTGGCGAGGTTACGCGTGTCGTAGTTTTGCAACGCAGCGAGGTATTTTTGTCTGAGCTGGACGTGTAGCTCAATCGTCTGTTTCACCTGCGCCGTATCCATCCCAAGCTCGGGTTGCAGTATCAGCAGTTGATGGAGCAGTGCCTGAGTTTTGTCACTCTGCGTCAGAAAGGCCGTTTTGTATTTGTCAAAAACACTCTGGCCTTGTGTGCCGCGTAAGAGGGCATTTTTCCACTCCTGTACCTGAATTTTAAACTGAACCTGTGCATTACGTGCAGTATCAATGCTCTCTGCGACACGTGTTTCGCTTGCCATGATGTCAATATTTTTTTGCAGAGCCTGAGCATTCAGATTTATGCCCCTCAAACCGACAATCATTGTCGCCAGCAGCAGGATTGCTGCCATCACACTGAGTCTTTGCCCTATCGTAAAATGATTAAGTTTCATATTTTTTCCGTGGTGAAAACAATAATGCACCGGCAAATCCCGGTACAACGGTTATCGTCACGGTAAAGCATGGACTTTATGGCTGGGGGTAGATTGATGGCATAATTTCATGTAAATAAGCGTCTCTTTTTAAGCTGACAGAGGCTGAAGAGAGGCTATGTATTAAAGTTTAAGCCGCTGGCGGCTCCGTTTTGAAAGGCACTGCTGATCGTTATCAACAATCATGTCATAACAAATATTTGTGTTGTTAAAGCAGAGAAAATGTGGGGAGTCAGCAAGCTTGCTAACGCTATGCCGCTATTAACTTGTGTAAGATCATGCCGGATAACAGTTTTGTGCGATCAATAACGCAGGTAGCGTGCCTGATCATTAAATCCGCTCTATGCGGAATTGATAATCAGTCACTGGGCATCCCGGCAGCGATAGACTACTCAGAGATTTTCTTAATAGGATAACTAACGAGTGGTTTGATCTCTTTAAGCACAAACATACTCTGCATTTCTTTAATTCCTGGCAACCTGCGTACCACTGACATTGCAAAATCAGCATAGGAGTCCAGATCTGAAGCCACAACCTGTAGCAGAAAGTCAGCATCCCCACCGATGCTATAACAGGCAACCACATCCTCCAGGGCGGTCACTTCCTCTTCAAACTTTCTGGCCTCCGCTTCGCTATGGCTGTCAATGACGACCCGAATGAAAATCATTACTCCCAGCCCAATTTTCTTGCGGTCAAGAACAGCACGATAGCCCTGAATAACATTATCTTCCTCGAGCTTACGAACTTTGCGCCAGCAGGGAGATGCTGAAATGTTTATCTTCTCCGCCAGCACCTGGTTAGTTACCCGGGCATCGTCCTGTAAAATTTCGAGAATTTTCATATCTGTCGAACTGAGCATCATGAGGGGAAATTCCTTTCTTTATGGAGGCGGTTTAGGGTTACTTTTACCTAAAAACAGGCGTTAAGTAAATAATATAGGTAACAATTTTCCGCTTTCCTGCTGCATAATATCTTTACTTTTCCAGCCTGTTATTACAAACAATATAAGGAAAAACTGAACCCTGATTTAATGCATATGATTCAATTTAATTTAAAAAATGCCG
The DNA here is from genome assembly GCF_001264395.1 of Pantoea sp. CFSAN033090. Taxonomy (NCBI): domain Bacteria; kingdom Pseudomonadati; phylum Pseudomonadota; class Gammaproteobacteria; order Enterobacterales; family Erwiniaceae; genus Pantoea; species Pantoea sp. CFSAN033090. The sequence goes on from NZ_LGYX01000008.1 coordinate 28,158, forward strand.
GGAGCCGATCATCTCTTGAAGAGAGGATCGGATAAAGCACTGCGCGCACATGAAAATTAAACTTGTCATCTGTGTAGTTAAATTAATGCAGTAATATCCGCCATGCAATAATTGAACACCCACCTTCAACGTTAAACCAACTGATAAAAAGGATGCATATCTTTAACCCTTAATTAAGATTTTTATATGACAACCATCGTTCAAAACCAGGCATTTTTAAACAACTAACGCTGTTCCCTTTTACCGAAGTGCATTTCAACAGGAATAACTATGTCAGGAACTACTGAAATACTATCTTATATTGCTGCACTCGGTTTAGCTGCTGCAATTCCGGGTCCGGGGATGACTGCATTAGTCGCTCGCAGCGTGAGTGGGGGCGCAATAACAGGCTTTACGATGCTGGCCGGTCTCATTCTCGGAGATTTGATTTATTTATCTGTGGCGGTATTTGGTCTGGCGGTGATCGCTCATACCTATACCTCTCTCTTTACACTGATTAACTGGGCTGCCTCACTCTTTCTATGCCTGCTGGCATGGCAGTTCTGGTGCCACCAGCCTCAGGCAATAAATATCGATCAAAAAGCGACAAAACGAGAACTGGCATCAGCCTGGTTTTCAGGACTGACCATAACGCTGGGAAACCCTAAAACCATCGCTTTCTATCTGGCTATACTGCCTCTGGTTATCTCTCTCGATAATGTATCTTTTCAGATGTGGGGAGGACTGCTTGTTCCGCTTACCGTGTTAGTCCTTTTGAGTGTGGGAGCCGTTTTTATTTTTGCAGCCCTCAGAATACGCCACCTCCTGACCAGCGCTAAAGCGCAACGACTCCTTTTCCGTTCAGCCGGTACCATCATGATGCTGGCCGCGGCTGGAATGGTGGTAAAGACTCTTTAGCGTTCATTACCACCTCCTCTGCCTCAGGAAAATGGGGCCGGTCTCGTGGTCTTGATAGAAAATGATCAAGCTCTGGCCTGGTTATCAGGCAATAAGCAATAAATAGTAAAAGGGATTCCAGCCAGAAAAGCCAGAGCGTCAAAAGCAGCTATCTTCTGATAGCTGCTTTTTTGCCTTTCAGATATCCCATTTTTTACTGCTTATGTTCCTGCTTCAACGTTTCCTGACTATCCACCCAGGGCGCATTAGCGGCTAACCCTGTACTTCACATCTATAATTCAGTGACTCAGGCCCATGCGCCCGATCCGGCTAGCCGATTAATCAGTTTGGGGGTGGCTGGACGTCGTAGTGTCAGCGATACATCGATATTCACTCTCCTGATGATGCCGGCCGGGTTTAAGACGCTCATCATTTACAGAAATAAGGATGCCTCATGATCTTTTCTCTCAAAAATCAGGTTGCGCTGGTTACCGGTGCCAGCTCGGGTCTCGGCTATGCCTGCGCAGAAGCACTCGCTAAAGAAGGGGCCTGTGTAGTGATTAACTACCATAGCCAGGCGGAACCGGCCGAGGAGCTGGCTGAGAAAATCCGCGCCGATGGAGGCCGTGCAATTGCTGTCAAAGGTGACGTGTCGAAAGAGGCGGATGTAGAGAATCTTTTTGACCAGACGATCAGGGAATTTGGCAGGCTGGATATCCTGGTGGCGAACTCAGGACTGCAGAAAGATGCCCCGTCCATTGAGATGACGCTAGAGGACTGGAATACCGTTCTGGACGTGAACCTGACTGGCCAGTTCCTCTGCGCGCGCGCTGCGCTGCGGCAGTTCAAGCGGCAGGAGCATCGCCAGGATATCAGCAAAGCTGTCGGTAAGATTATTCATATGAGTTCGGTTCACCAGCTCATTCCCTGGGCCGGACACGTCAACTATGCCGCATCAAAAGGCGGCGTTGACATGCTGATGAAAAGTCTGGCTCAGGAAGTGGGTGAAGAACGTATTCGTGTCAATGCAGTGGCGCCCGGCGCTATCGCTACCGCCATCAACGAGGAAAGCACCCAGGGTGAAGCGGGCAAAGCGCTGTTAAAGCTCATCCCTTATGGACGTATCGGTGCGGCTGAAGATGTGGCGAATGCCGTCGTCTGGCTTGCCAGTGATCTCTCTGATTACGTTCATGGCACCACGCTTTTTATCGATGGTGGAATGAGCCTTTATCCCGGATTCCGCGACAACGGCTGAGTGATGCGTCACTGTCCCAGGTGGATGGCCGACTGATCGATAGCCCGTTGATGGGAATGGTATCCGGAACGGGAAGTCCGGATTACGCTTTCCCGCCGTTCATAATAAAACGCCAGCGGGCTGGTGCGTTCAGTCCATGCCGCAACGGCTTCAGTAAGGTTGAACGGGAAGAGCATCGATTCAATCTTTACAGGCATCCGGGCTGATCAGACGCGTACGGCAGACCTCCAGAATTTCATCAGCAAGCCCGGAATTATCCGGGCAGGCACGCGAAAGCATCAGGGCACCCACAAGCTGCGCGAGCGTATTGATCAGATCCGCACGCGTGACCTGTTCCGTTTCTAAAACGGCAAGCTGTCGTTCAATTCCGGCCGCAAAGGTCTCGCGGATGGATTCAGACTGGCGCGCTGCATCGGTGCCCAGGGCCGACATGACACACCCCTTTGCCATATCATCGCGATGCTGGCGGGAAAGGTAATATTCAACGAACTTTTCCCGACTCACACCCTGAGTTTTTTCCGCCGATTGCGCGAAGCCGCAGTTCATCGCTTCGGCTAACAAATCGGCTTTCGACCCAAAGTGCTTATAGAACCCGCCATGCGTTAAACCTGCGGCTGACATCAGTTCAGCGACGCCTACCCCATCGTAACCCCGCTCACGAAAAAGTTCTGACGCCGTTTCAACGATTCGGTTCCTGTTTTCGCGAACCTGCTCTTTTGACACTTTCATCTTTTCCTCCTGAAACTGAGCTTAAGTATACATTGATGATGATCATAATCAAACCAGTTGACTTTAATGATTACGATCATCATCATTAAATCAGTTTACTGACCCGCTAATCCGCAAAGGAATAACCATGACGAATCAATCCTTATTTCAGCCCTATGAACTGGGATCTGTCACACTTGCGAATCGCATCGTGATGGCCCCGCTGACGCGTAACCGGGCAGGCGCAGGCCTGGTGCCAGGTGAACTGGCAGCGACTTACTACGCTCAGCGTGCCACAGCAGGGTTACTGATTACCGAAGCTACGCAGATTTCAGCAGAGGCGCAGGGCTATCAGGATACGCCGGGGATCTACACGCAGGCCCAGATTGAGGGCTGGCGTAAAGTCACAGATGCGGTACATGACAAAGGCGGACGGATATTTGTGCAGTTGTGGCACACAGGTCGAATTTCACATGTCGATTTACAGCCAGAAGGAGCCGCACCAGGCGCGCCGTCAGCTATCCGTGCTGAAACCAAAACCTTCGTGAACAACCATTTTGTTGATGTTTCAGAACCCAGAGCGCTTGAGCTGAAGGAAATAAAAGGCATTGTTGCCGATTTCAGAAAGGCATCAGCCAATGCCATTACCGCAGGCTTTGATGGCGTAGAGATACACGGTGCGAATGGCTATCTGCTTGAGCAGTTCCTGAAAGATGGTGCCAATCAGCGCACAGATGAATATGGCGGTTCAGTTGAGAATCGTGCGCGTCTGCTACTAGAGGTCGCGGAGGCCGTGAAAGATGAGATCGGCGCAGCGCGGACGGGCGTTCGCATCTCACCGGTCTCACCTGCTAATGCGATTTCATGCAGCGATCCGCAGCCACAATATGACTACCTGGCAGAGCAACTTGATGCTTCAGGTATCGTTTATCTGCATGTTGTTGAAGGCGCGACGGGAGGTCCCCGTGATGCCTCACCGTTTGATTACGTTTCGCTGCGTCGCCGCTTTAAAAACACCTACATCGGTAACAATGGCTATGACCTGGCGCTGGCGTCTGACCATCTTGCACAGGACAAAGCCGATTTGTTCGCGTTCGGTCGCCCCTTCATTTCTAACCCCGATTTCGTCGAAAGACTTAAGTCGGGAGCACCTCTGGCTCCGCTTAATCCTGAAACACTGTATGGCGGAGGTGCGGAGGGCTACACCGACTATCCATCGCTTAGCGGTAACAGTTAATCACTCTTCAGGTATCACGGTTAACCCTATATCGCTAACGGCGATTTTTATCAAACAAATTAAGAAGATAAAACTATGACTCGTACTTCAGTCCTCATTACAGGCGCATCAACGGGTATTGGTGCTGTTTACGCTGAGCGCTTTGCACGTCGTGGACATGACCTGGTTCTGGTTGCTCGCGACAAATTGAAATTAGAGGCGCTTGCTGAACGGCTGCGACAGGAAAATCATATTTCCGTCGATGTGCTGCCTGCCGACCTCACGCTGGCGAGTGATTTAGCTGCTGTTGAAGCACGCCTCCGGGAAGACACGCGGATAGGCACTCTTATCAATAACGCAGGTATCGCTCAGTCCGGCACGTTTACCGAGCAGACGCCTGATTCCATTGAACGCCTTATCGCGCTTAACGTCACTGCCCTGACGAGACTGGCCACTGTTGCAGCACGCCGGTTCGCAGAAGCCGGAGAAGGTTCGATCGTCAATATCAGTTCCGTAGTCGGACTCGCCCCGGAATTTGCAATGACGGTTTACGGCGCAACAAAAGCCTTTGTTCTTTTCCTCTCTCAGGGAATGAACGTTGAGCTCTCTTCAAAAGGCATTTATATCCAGGCGGTGCTCCCTGCAGGTACGTACACCGAAATCTGGGATCGTGCCGGTATCGACATCAGTAACGCCTCAAAAATGATGGAAGTGGGCGAACTGGTTGACGCCGCTCTGGCGGGTTTTGACCGCCGCGAACACGTGACGATTCCGCCATTACATAAAGCTGATCGCTGGGATGTTCTTGATGCCTCCCGTCAGGGTCTGCTCTCGGACATCCGACAGGAAGAGGCCGCAGAGCGATACAAAACCCTTTAGCTAAGCCCTGCTCAGCAGAACCTTTTACAAGGTTCTGCTGAGCGGTAAATCGACCAAGAATGTCTTAATGGCGGCATGAGCATATTAACCGGCAAAACCTTATTCCATTATTTATTACGTTGCTCCCCGGAGCCGCTTTTTTGCTCAGCAACAGAGGCACCTGAAAGTACGTCAGTGCTAAACATCAGAGGATAAACACCAAATGAAAACCAGGACGATGCGAGCCTTTACGTTTAAACGCTACGGGAAGTCACCTGAGCTGGGATTTGAAAATGTAGATTACCCTTCCCCCGGTGCCGATGAAATCCTGGTAAAAGTCTATGCCGTTGGTCTGAATCCCATTGATAACATTATCCCCGGCGGAATTTTCAAACCGATTCTGCATTTTAAACTTCCGGCGACGCTGGGCAGTGATTTGTCAGGCGTGGTGATTGCAACAGGAAGTCGGGTGACACGTTTCAAGCCGGGCGATGAAGTCTTCGCCTGCATTTTCGACAGGGGAACAGGTTCACTCGCCGATTTTGCATGCGTTCCTGAACGTCTCGCGGCTGTTAAGCCTGAAAATCTGGATTTCATTGAGGCTGCTTCGTTGCCGATGGTTAGCCTCACCGCCTGGCAGGCGTTTACAGAGAGAGCACATCTGCGGGCAGGACAAAAAGTGTTTATTCCGGCAGGTTCGGGAGGAATTGGCACTATTGCGATTCAGCTGGCGAAACATCTTGGCGCCAGGGTAGCGACGACGACCAGTTCAGCCAACGTGGAGTGGGTGAGTCGGCTGGGCGCAGATGAAGTGGTTGACTATAAAAAGCAGGAATTTGAAACCGTGCTGAGCGGCTACGATCTTGTACTCGGCACGCTGCGGGGGGATTCAATTGAAAAATCCATGCAGATTCTTAAACCTGGCGGAAAGATTCTTTCTCTGGTCGGTCCATTAGACGTTAATTTCGCACGAGCCCGGCAGCTGAATATCTTCCTGCGGCTGATTTTTGCCCTGATGAGTCGCAAAATTATGCGCCTTTCAAAAAAGCGCGGTCTGGATTATTCATTTCTCTTTGTTCGTCCTGATGGAGATCAACTCACCCAAATCGGCAAACTTATTGAAGCAGGACATATCAAACCGGTAATCGACAGGGTGTTCCCATTTGCAGAAACTCAGGATGCGCTTGACTGGCTTCAACGCGGACATGCAAAGGGTAAAGTCGTGGTTAAAATTCATCAGGAATAACAACCAAATCTGACGTGGCAAATAGTCATTAACTCAGGTGGTAGCACCTGAAGCCAGGATGCCTGACCTGCTAACTAAGCATCTGCTTCCCAGACCCCGCTGTCGTTATGCACTCTGTGGTAATGTTAACGTCACACGGTTTTTGCTCTGAGGATTGCGACATGTCTCCCTTTTATCAACTCACTGCCACCAGTCTGAATGGCCAGCTTATCCCGATGACCGACTATGCTGACAAGGTGGTTCTGGTGGTTAATACCGCCAGCCATTGTGGATTCACGCCACAATACGCAGGTCTTGAATCGCTCTATAAAAAGTACGCCGCGCAGGGCCTGGTGGTGCTGGGTTTTCCCTGCAACCAGTTCGGAAAGCAGGAACCCGGCGGTGCCGAAGAAATCGCGCAGACATGCCACATCAACTATGGTGTGAGTTTTCCGATGTTCGGGAAAGTTGAGGTCAATGGCACCTCAACGCACCCGATTTTCCGTTACCTGAAAGATGAATTACCCGGCGTGCTGGGTGGTCGTATTAAGTGGAACTTCACTAAGTTCCTGATCGGGCGCGACGGCATACCGATCAAACGCTTTGCCCCGACCACCACCCCGGAGAAAATGGAAGCCGCCATTCTTGCTGCTCTTTAAGTGAGGTGTTTTACCATCTCACTGTCAATGACGGGATTACCAGTAAACTGTTTATTTCCGCTCCATCTGGCAGCGCCTGTAACTCATCGACGTCTGTTCAGGGCCAGAAGCGGACGTTACTCACTGTGAGAAGCTGAACGCATAGCAGCGCTATGCCCGGTTTTGTCAGTCAGTCCGGATATAACTGCCAGAATCAGCGCTATAACCGAGAGTATCGCGCCTGCCCAGTCAGGCGACTGAAGACCAAAGCCGGCCGCTATAACTGCCCCTCCCAGCCATGCACCCAGGGCATTACCGAGATTGAAGAGGCCTATGTTAACGGCTGCAGCCAGCGTCGGAGCCCCTGCCGCCCGCGCTTTGTCCATCACCAGTTTCTGGATGGGGGACACGGTCGCAAACCCAAACGCAGCCATCAGAAAAATACAGACCGCTGACATGACCTGGTTGTGGGCAGTAAAGTTAAATACCAGCAGGACTACGGCCTGAGCGGCCAGGGTGACGTAAAGCATCGGCATCAGCGCGCGATCGGCATATCTGCCGCCCAGCTGATTACCGACAAATAGCCCCAGACCGAACAGCAGCATCAGCCATGCCAGGCTGCTTTCGCTGTATCCGGCCAGCTCGATCATCATGGGTGCGATATAGGTAATGGAGGTAAAAAAAGCACCCGGCCCAAAGACCGTTATGCCCATCGCCAGCAGAACATTGACGTTGCGGAAGGCATTAAACTCGTGTGCGAAATTATGGTTCTCCGCACGGGGCTGATGCGGGATAAGCATACCGATGCTGATAACCGTAACAACTCCAATTGCGGCAATAACCATAAAAGCATCTCGCCAGGAAAGATGCTGCCCGATCCAGGTACCGACGGGAACACCAATAAGATTTGCTACGGTCAGTCCCATGAACATGAATGCAATCGCCCTTACCCGCTTAGACGGCGCAACCATATCGGCAGCAATGATCGAACCAATACCAAAGAAGGCGCCGTGAGTCAGAGACGTGATGATCCTGCCCAGAATGGCAATTCCCAGCGTGGGCGCAAAGGCCGTAACGAGGTTACCCGCCACAAACAGCAGCATCAGGAAAACCAGCATGGCTTTTCGGGGCACTTTTGAGCCCAGAATAATCAGGGCCGGCGCGCCGACAAAAACACCCAGCGCATAAGCCGTTGCCAGATTTCCGGCCACGGGAATAGTAACGTTGAAATCAGCGGCAATAACGGGAAGCAGGCCGGCAATGATGAATTCAGTCGTACCGATACCGAATGCACCAATCGCCAGCGCCCAGAGAGCAAGTGGCATAACAAATATCCTGTCAGTTAACCTATTTTTTTGTCTGAGCTGCGCATAACACGTGCCGGCTTTCGTTTAGAGAACCGGCACATGACACGGTGATGGCAGCAGAACAGACAGGATATAAGCTTGCTTAGAGTTGATAAACAGCCCTGAAATCGCCTGAGTGGTGACAAAAATTCTACTTGAGAGTGCCAAAGTATCCTTTTTCGGCCTTACTTAGCAGTTCATCGACAATAAGCCTGACCTTGGGGATCAGATGCCTTGTCCGGGGCCAGACAACGTTCAGCCCGACGGGTACGGGCATATGATCGGGCATAACAGCAACAAGCCTGCCCTCATCAATATGGCTGTTCACCATCGATTCCGGAAACTGGGCAATACCTGCTCCTGCCAGGCAGGCCTGAAGCATGGCGTCTCCGTCGCTTATCTGGTGTGCCGAGGCCGAGATAAACTTTATTTCCCGCTCCCCGGCTGGCCGCAGCCGCCAGGCAAGCGGTGCCCCCCGTCGGTACCCCATAATGCAGCAGTGTTTTTTTAGCGCATCGACATCAAAGGGCTGACCATGCCGCTCAACATAAGCGGGAGATGCGCAGAGCATGAGGCGCTGCCGGCTCAGACGACGCGCAATCAGCTCATCGGTACTCTGCAGTTCACCCAGGCGCAGTACCAGGTCAACGCCCTCCTCAACCGGATCAATCAGACGATCGTTAAAGGTCAACACCAGACGCAGGGCTGGATAAAGATTCATCACTTCTAGCAGCACCGGCATCATCAGATTGCGTCCGAATGATGCTGGCATGTCTATACGCACCGTTCCGGCAGGATTGTCCTGCCGCCGGCTGAGCGTATTTTCAGCCGAGTCCAGAATTTCCAGCGCAGAGAGGCAACTGGTGAGATAGGCCTCTCCGTCACTGGTCAGGCTTAGCTTACGGGTTGAGCGGTGAAACAGACGCGTTCCCAGCCTCTCCTCAAGCCGCGCCACGCTTTTTCCGACGGCAGATTTTGTAATGCCCAATTGCTCCGCAGCTTTAGTAAAGCTGCTGGACCTGGCCGTTGTGACAAAAGTCGTGATTCCTCGCAAGGATTCGGCTGTAAACCCGGTAGACATAAAGTTGACTCTCTGGCGACTCATAGCGTGTTTATCGATGTGTAATTCTATACCAGGCTTAAGTCAGTTCGAAAACAAAGTGCCGGCACCTGTCGGCGTATCCATATTAAAAACACGGGGAGCAGTCATGTCACAGACAAGACCTTTGAAATTTGTCTCACTGCTGGGCAGTCTTCGCGCGGATTCTTTTAACGCCGTCGTAGCCCGCAATCTTAGCCTGCTGGCGCCGGCAGGCGTGGATGTCAGCGCGCTCAGCTCTGTCGGAGAAATACCGCATTACGACGCTGACCTGCAGGCTCAGGGGTTTCCTGAATCGGTTGTGGAAATGGGACAAGCGATAGCGGCAGCAGACGGCCTGATTATTGTCACACCTGAATATAACTATTCTGTGCCGGGTGCCCTGAAAAATGCGCTGGACTGGCTTTCACGTCTTCCGGATACCCCTGTCGCCGGTAAGCCCGTCGCCATAATCACTGCGTCACCCGGTGCCATAGGTGGTGCAAGGGCGCAGTATCACCTGCGCCAGATTCTGGTCTTTCTTGACGGCAGAGTGCTTAACAAGCCAGAGGTCATGATTGGACAGGCCTCATCCCGGCTTGATCCGAAATCCGGCCGCATAACGGATGCGGACACCCGTGACCATATTTCGGCTCAGCTTAGTGCGCTCGCAACAATGGCGGCCCGCCAGGGCTGATTAATAACATCACTCACATCTGAACAACCACAGGGAGAAAACTATGTCTACCAACGTTATTCGCGGTATGGACCACGTCGGCATTACCGTTTCTGATATTGATGAGGCTACCCGCTTCTTTTCTGATGCCTTTGGTGCAGAAGTTATTTATGACTCCGTCTCGCCTTCAGACGACGACGTAAAAGGCGAAGAAACGGAAAATATTCTGAACCTGTTCCCGGGAACGAAAATTACCACGGTCAGAATGATGAAGCTGAAGCACGGCCCGGGACTGGAACTTTTTGAAATGAAGGGGCCAGAGCAAAGTCAGCCCGTGCGACCCAGCGATTATGGCCTGCAGCATTTTGCTGTTTACGTTGATGACATCAACGAGGCTATCAGCCTGTTCGAGCAGGCTGGTGGGAAAATGTTTACTTCTCCTCAGCCCCTGATGTTTCCAACTGAGGTGGGAGAGAATAACTTTTTCTGCTACGGCCGCACGCCGTGGGGTAGCGTCATTGAACTGATTTCTTTACCTTCAAAGCTGCCGTATGAAGACCATACCTCTCTGCGCCGCTGGAAGCCCTGAGTGTAACCGGGTGCGCCAGCGCAGGCGTACCCGTAAATACTAAACGTCCGCACCTCGCTCATAGCTGACTTGCCCACGAATAATCTCCGACTCATACCCTCGTACAAGACAGTTGCTTGCAGCTGGAGTAGCGGGTTTCCAGGCGGCCCCTATAACGCCGCCCCGGCACGTATCACATACATGTCCGGGAGGGCCCACTTCTGGTTTCACTATGAATGTTGACACCTGCAACATCCGCTCACAAGAGTGTGAAAATCATCCCTGAAACCGATTAAGGTTCACAAGTTGTCGCAGCATCTCGATATGAATCGGTTTATCATTAAGCGCCGGTATGTAAGTAAACGATGTACCACCCGCATGCATAAAAATCTCCCTGTTCTGCTCATCAAGCTCCTCAAGCGTTTCTAAACAGTCTGATGCAAACCCCGGGCTGATTACCTGCAGGCTTTTTATTCCTTCATTCGGTAGATTTTTAATTGTCTCATCAGTAAAAGGCGTTAACCATGGCTCTCTGCCGAATCTTGACTGGAACGTCATCAATATTTTCAGTGACGGCATATTGATTGCTTCAATGAGTAATTTTGTCGTTAACTCACATCTTTCCTGGTATCGGTCCCCCTCTTTGACAAACCTTACCGGTATACCATGATATGAAATTAACAATGCATCTGGAACGCCGTTAGCTTCGAAAGATGCCTGAACGGATGCTCTTAACGCTTCAATGTAGGCAGGGTGATCGGCATAGTCATTGATGAAATTTATGGAGGGTGTATACCGGTTCTTCATTATCTGCAGGTGACGGCTCACGCTATCCCAAACAGAAGAAACGGTCGAAGATGAAAACTGGGGATACAAAGGAATGACGATAATTTTATCGACGCCTTTTTCCAGTAGCCTGTCAATTGCACTACCTATACTGGGCTCGCCATAACTCATCCCCAGCTCGACGGGCATACCTGTCACTTCTTCAAGCGCACGGGCTTGCCTGACGCTGTAAACCATGAGAGGGGAGCCTTCCTCCATCCAAATCGAAGAATATAATTTCGCCACTCGCCTTGCACGTAATGGGATAATCACGCCATGTAGAATGGGGCACCAAATGATTCTTGGTAAGTCGACCACTCTGTAGTCATGCAGAAATTTAGATAAAAATTTCTTTACTGCAACAGGCGTTGGTTCTTTTGGTGTTCCAAGGTTAACAATCAAAACACCCTGTTTATTCGTCATCAGGTGGGATCCTCAAGGCCATTGTCACTAACTCACTCATGCCAGTCACTCCGTAGCAGCTTGTCTTAAAGGCCTCAATTTGACCTCATTTTGTAGAAATAATTGAAATGCAGATTGACTGTTTCACGGCTTATGATGCTATGAGTCTGATTGCAGCCATCGTTTTTACTCAATGATCATGATTTTAGGACAAATCATCAGTGAAAACATTACTTTCTCTATCGTCAGATTTAACCGGTGCGGGGCTACGCGACGTCATTATTGAAGTCGGCGTGTGGAGGAGTTAGCTGGAGGAGGTGCGAAAAACCGCATCTGGATGCCCGCGCAGATGCATGCCTTAGGCTTGATCTTTTTATGCGTATAAGTGATGAAGGCGAATGACCTGCTCCCTGTTAATCCTTACAGACCGCTTTTAGCAATGTCCGTTACTCGCTCAAAGCGGACTGACACGCATCAACAGCTTACCACTGCTTTTACCAGGCTGGACGACGTTGCCTGAACTCGTTTCGGGTAATGTCGTCAGCAGGCGAGCCGCGCAGCGGTGCGAGAGCAGAATTTAATAGTTACAATATACTAATGCGATTTAATAACAGGCGCAGGATTAGGCCGGCGAACCGGCCTGAGGCATTATCAGATGGCGCAATAAACGCGCGCTTCACGTGGCGTGTAGATACCAAACGTCACCACGCTCAGTAAGCCATTAACAAACGTCTGCTGCACTTCAACCCGGTTAACTTTTTCCTGGCCGCCGCACACCTGCGCCGCATCAATGCTCTTACGCTGACCGATACCTGAAACAAAGAACGGCTGGCTGGTGGTTTTCGTCGCCGCACCAACTTGATTCTGTTTCATTACGAAAGTCTGCTGCGCACAGCCGGTTAAACTCAGAGCCAACAACGCCGCAACACAAAGCTTGTTCATAAATATCCTTATCGCCTGAAATGAAAAAAAATGCTGAGTGAAATCATCACTCAGCCAGCAATCAGGTTATCGACAACGAAAGCGGAAACTTGAGAAAGATTTTTAAGTACGCCTAACGGATACGTTTTGCTGAATAGTACAGCAATAAAAAAAGCCCCTGCACAGCAGGAGCTTTTTATGTTTACCGCAGCGTTTCCGCTTAGCGAGTCAAATCGTCGAAGAACTTTTTGACGCCATCGAGAAAGCTTTTGGAATGCGGACTGTTCTTCTCGCCCGCCGCACCACCAAAGCTCAATTCCGGCTCACGCAGCAGCGACTTATGCTTCTCGCTCATAGCGGACCCAGGGCTGCCGTCAGTCCGCTTTGTACCAGAAGCGGATGTTTCACATGCACTCCTATGTAAAATACTGAAGGCCGTCATAGATGGAACATTATGTTAGATTCAGTAGTTAAAACTGAATCCAGGATAGCGAATGTTCAGCATTTCAGAATTAGATAAAAGTGATTCTGACCTACTGTGGCTGGTAAGCGAACTCGATGCCTTTCAGAACGCACTATATCCTGCAGAAAGTAATCACTGCCTGGATCTTTCAACAGTTACTGATGAGCAGCTCCGGTGCATTATCGTACGTGATGAAGGTGGCTTACCTGCAGGTTGTGGTGCTTTGCTATTTCATGAAAATGGCTCAGCTGAGATTAAGCGGGTTTATATTCGACCGGAATATCGGCGTAGGAAGCTCGGAGAACAGATAGTCAGCGCAATCGAGACGATTGCTTCAGAAAAGAATTTGAGCCTATTGCAGCTTGAAACAGGGATTCACCAGCAACCGGCTATAGCACTTTATCGTAGATGCGGTTATGAGATATGCAATTCATTCCCACCTTATGCAACAGATCCGTTGAGTGTTTTTATGTGCAAAAAACTTCCTTAACTTCATGTTTTTATGTTGCTACAGGGTGTAGATGCAAAGTTATAATGTCCGCACCCCCACCTATGAACAGGCTATCTGGTTTTATCGGAGAGGCTTTTTCATTGAAGGAGATGTGTGAGCCACAAAGCCATTCCGTTCATAAAACGGTATCGCCTGCTGTCGGGCATCAAGGAACACGAAGTTCATATCCCTGCTTTCTGATTCAGTGGTGGCAAAATCCAGCAATTTTTTCCCTATCCCTGTGCTTCTTAAAGCCTCATCTACGATCAAATCATCAATATGGAGATGTGATCCTCTGGCCAGAGTATGAACGGGACGGAAACCCATCAAGCCAAGCATTTTTTCATTGCCAAATGCGCCAACAAGTTCATAACCGTTCAACGTCTGAATTCTGACGCTTTCGATAAATTTTTCTTTGGAAATGTTCCGTAGCTGTGAAATCAGACTGTAAGCATGATCCCATTCTAGCGGCAGTAACTTTCTGATTGAAATGTTCATAGTGCCTTCATTTCCATATAGGTTTCTGATTTTATAAGCTTATGAGCAATGATCCGCAACAGTGAAGTTATGTTTAACGTATTAGAACATTCAGTTGCCATAAGTGAAACGTCTGCTCCTCGCTCATAGCGGACCTTCCGGAGCGTAGGTCCGCTTTGTGCCTGAAGCCTGCTCTCTCCGCATCATGATATGTTGATCAATTGCGGCAGTTCACCTGCACCTTTCTGAGTGAACTCCCGCATGTTCATTCCGTTCGTCAGTAATTTTGCAGGCAACTTAGCTATAATTTGTTAAGCGGAAAGAAGATCTTAAAAGGAGGCACTGACAATGACTGTTTCTATAGGTGTGCTTGCAGGAATGGGACCCCGCTCCACAGCCCCCTTCGTTGATATGCTGGTGACAGAGTGTCACATCGGGTACGGAGCGAAATATGATATGGATTTTCCTAAAATGCATATTATCTCGTTGCCGACACCTTTCTGGCCTGGCAAGAAAGTTGATGATAATGCGATGATCGCAACCCTGCAGCAGGGTATTGCCGAACTCGTCAGGGCCAAAGTGAGTCTGATAGCTGTTCCCTGTAATCTTGCGCACTGCTACTTTGCCGAAATGAAGGCGGTGAGCTTCGCTATTCCACTTCTGCATATCGCAGACAGTGCACTTGAGTCACTGCCTGCAGAAGCAACCAGGATTGCTGTACTGGCTACGGAACCTACACTGGAAGCGAGTTTTTATCAGGAGCGGATAGAAGCTTCTGGCAAAGAGATTATTGATTCACCTCTGCTTCGTGAGATGACCACATCGCTAATTGGACGGATTAAAACGAAAGGTTTTCATGACTCCGGTGTACAGGCAGAGTGGATGAATTTAATGTCTGTAGTGGCAAATCTTAATGTGGAGGCTCTTCTTATTGCCTGTACAGATCTTAGTCCCCTGATAACTGAAAACACTTTCAGCTTTGTCATCGTAGATACGGCAGCAAGACTTTCCAGTGCGACCATTAAAAACTACAGACGTATTTCCGGGAAAATTACAGGCGGCACCCATAATACCGGCTAACCTGATGTCCGCTCCTCGCTCATAGCGGCCTCTAGCTCAGTTAGCTTGTCCGCTTCGTGCTAGGAGCGGACATTGATAATATTTCAATGGCATTAAAAATTAGGAAGCAGGACAATCTCTCGGGAGAGGTTGCGTTGGCTTTGATATTTTTAATAGATTCAGAAATATTCCGTTTCGTGATTAGAGATCCATATCAAGATTGAGCTACGATAGTCGTCTTTAGTGGAGGCGATCAGCGAGCATTTATCTGCATTACCATCAGCGGTGTAAGCACAGCTTTGCTTCAGTCGGACAATTAAGTCCCCTGTTTTTGATACGCTCTCTGAGTCAACAAATTGCGCACTTCCGGATGGATAAAAGATACGCGTGTCCTTCCGATCTTTATAGTTTCTTATACGCACAGGAAATTGGCTATTGTGATATTCATATCGCTTTACAACTTCGCCCGTGTCTTTGTCCGCGATTGTTTCAAGCAATCCGCGCACATTATAGCTGAGTACATAATTGCCTTTTTCATTCTCAAGCTCAGTGATTTCGCAGCGTTCATTGATTTTTCCGGTAATACTCTGACCTTTAAAAGAGGTCAGTACACCATCTTTGTTTACCAAATGGAATTCATGGCCATTTGCCTTATCAACCATGTTGATATTAGTAAAGCACCCGTTACGATCGTATCTAACTTCTGTCATCGCCTGAAGTTTACCGTAAATATCTCGGATCCACTGGAGGCTATGTTTTACGTTCCCGGTAGTTGCATCATGCTCGAACAAAAGAGCAGCATTTAAGACTGCTGGTTTGAATTGAGTAAATGCAGCGACATTAAATGACATTGCCAAAAGTAATAGACTTAAAAGCAACCTTGCTTTCATTATTTATTCCTTTATTAGTAGGATCGCACTCTAAGGTGGTGGGGCAACTCAAGTTATCAAATTCTATGCGTAAAGACACGAATAATCGAGATGCTTCCATGTCACAATTTAAGCGACCGCTCCTCGCTCAAAGCAGCCAGTCGATGCGCTAACATCACGTTTTCAATCAGTCACCGTTTACTGCGCTGGCGAACGTGTGCGTAACCCCCGCGATGTCTGTTCCTCTGGGCTTCCTTTCCTCCCATAGACTGCCGATTGGCATGCAGTTCTGTGCAGGATTTAATCAGGAGAATTTATTGCTGGCACTGGCGGGTCAGCCTGAAAGCGCCTATCCGTGGCAGACAAGAAAACCGGAGGTGTGGGCTGGTCGCTAAAGACCCTTTCAGAAGCATCGCCTGATGCTTTTTTCCAGGACGTGTAAGCGACGACCTCCTCTCTGCTATTTTTTGTCTCGAAAATAGTGGGGAGAGGAGACCGGCTCATAAAGTCACCTGGAAAACTTTGGCTCACTGCTCACGGTTGACATGACTCTCCGTAACAGACATACCACTTTGTCAGTTTTGCCTTTAGCGAACAGGTGAACAACCGGGAACTTCCGCTATCGAACGATCTGATATTGTGAGTATTTGCGCTCGTCGTCAGAAGCGGAATAATATCAATATCGGTGGTTTTAATCTGCTGAAGTAACAACTCAGGGCTGAAAGAGCAGGAGATTAATATGCAATCAGTTCACCTCATGGGTGACGGATACGAACCTCATGTGACACAGGAGGAAGGTAAACTGACCTACTCATTGCCTGTCGATTCTGGTTTTATCAGCTATGAATTTGCCTTTGAGATTAGCCGGCACGATCTGGATATTCTGCTTTCCGATGATTACAGACGTGCCGTGCTCGAAATTACTGCGCATACCTTGCTCCAGCGTTCGACGCTAAAAGGGTATGACCGCTTTATCCAGAAAGACTTCGATAAACTGGTCACAAATACCCTTCACTCCACACCCGATTTCCTGCAAACATTCATTTCTCAGATAAGCCATGAACATCACATTGTTATAGAGCATTACGTGAAAGAAATCATGGACCGGCGTTCTGCCTCACAATGAATACAATGAGTACTAAAGAACACATTTAAACTTTATGAAGTGAAAGCGACTGTCCCTTCAGGTGGGATATAAAGTGCAAAACAGTGTCCTGCGATAGCTCTACACCTGAACATTCAGATAAAAGGGAGGTTTTACAAAGTGAGTTGTGAGTTCTGTCAGGATCTATGTGTTAAATACGTTATACGGGAACCTCGTCAGTTGAGCCTGGCAATACGTATTGCACATAACGCAGTTAAAGAAGAGATCATTTCCGAAGTTTCAACCATCAATAACTGGAATCAGTACACCTTTTCTGAATGTGCTGAACAGATGATTTGGGGCGATATCGTTGATTACCATTTTGCATGTAATCATTGCGGAACCTCGTTCGTGCTGGGAGCTGAAACCTATCATGGCAGTGGGGGTTACTGGTCTCCCGAAAGTGAAAAACCAACAGAAATAATAAACTAACGCAATGAATTGCCGTACGCGGAGTTGCGCGAAGTCACTCAGGCCAGTTCATCACAGACGTTTGAGGGAATTCAGTAGCCTGTCTCGCACATAGATGTTGGTCACCAGCCCCAGACTTCGCTGTGCCTGAAACAGAAAATCTTTCTGCCGTGGCACGCGGTTTCAGAATATAAGGCGGGTTAATCAGGCGTTCAGGAAATGTATCCTTGCGGGAACAGGCGGCAAAGCGTTAAACGTAAGATCTATTACCTTCAAATCCGGAAGGTCATACCAGCAATCATATGCATCGACTAAGGCTCTTCTGACTCAAAAAACTGATACGACCCATCACGTCGGGCTTTGGCCTGGTACATCGCTTTATCCGCGTTTTCGAATAATATTTTGGCCGATGCCGTCCCAAAGCGGGCAAGGCTGATACCGATAGCCGCGCCAATGCGCACGTCCATATTATCAATGGCGAATGGCGCGTGCAGGCTTTCAATAATACGCAGGGCAATGGCAGCGGCTGTATCGCGATTTCTGCACTTTGCCGCCACAACAAATTCATCTCCGCCCAGTCGCGCCAGTGAGTCGCCCGGACGCATACAGCGTTGCAGCCGTTCACTGACCTGCTGCAGCAAGGCATCCCCTGTCGCGTGGCCCATCAAATCGTTCACCGCTTTAAAGCCATTCAGATCGATAAACATCACCGTCGTATAGGCCTCATCATCCACCTTCGCCAGCATGCGCCCGACCTGGTCGTTGATCCAGGTACGATTATGCAGCCCGGTCAGCGTATCCAGCGTTGCCAGCTTCTCCAGATTGCGCATCCTCTCTTTGTCTCGCGTAATGTCGCGCGACACCAGAACTGCACCGATATTTTTGCCGGTAGAGGGATTGATGACGCCACAGGCTTTGGTGCCCAGAATGATGTAGTGGCCGTCACGATGCAGCTTGCGCACCTCAACGACGTCCGGCAGTACTCCTCCGTTGAAGATGCAGGCGAGTGCTTCAGAAGCGGGGCCGCGGTCATCGGGATGCAGGAAATCCACCACCAGCTGACCGACAACTTCTTCGGCTGTCCAGCCAATCATTTCGCTATAAGAGGGCGAGATTGAAACGTACCGGCCATCCGCGTCGCAATGGGCAATCAGATCGGTGCTGTTTTCAATTAACAGACGATACTCTGCCGCCGTGCGCAGCGCATCTTCCAGCGCTTTACGCTGTCCGGTCACATCCAGAATGAAGCCGTTATACTGCAGACGGGACGTACCAGGCTGGCGATCCGGCAGGCCAGATACAATAACCCGACGCGTCTTGCCATCCAGACAATGGATCGGCACTTCAATATGAAAAGGCGTCAGGAAATCAAGCGCAGCGGTCAGTTGCAGCGCGATCTTTGCATCGTCGTCGGCCTGTGCCAGTCTCAGCCATGAACTCAGCGTCACACCCTTCAGTTCAGGCATCAGACCAGCAGGGCTTTCCTGACTGGCGACGCAGATACCCTGGGCATCTGTAGACCAGACAGCGGTAAAAGAGGGTTTGATCATTGTGTTCATGGCGGCCGACTCCGACGTAGCTGACGATATTAAACAGGCTCAATACTCGTCGCTACAGGCCTGATTATAACCGTTAATGTCCGCCTGTAGCTGAAGGAGGATCCGGAGACAGGTTCACCATTGCGAGAATACCCGCCATTGACGGCGGCTGACGCTGCGCTTATCCGTCTGCAGCTGCTGAGGTGCCGCCCTGCCCGCACAAAAGTGAGCGAACCCGGGATTCAGTGTCAGAAGTATGAGCCAGTGTTTATCGGCCGATCGGGCCAGAATCTTTAATGATGCCACCTCTGCCAAAAGCGCTGGGGTATGATTATGTTGATTAATAGCAACCGGATAATCAGGCGTAAAAGCACTTTACTGTTTTAGTCGTCTCAATACCTTTTTGCAGCCCGCAGCAAACGCAGGCTGCAATGATCAACTGACCAGACCTGGATCAGTCTGCCGTATGTGTGTGATAGATCTTGCTGACCACGGTCCAGCGATCGTTCACTTTCAGCAGGTTAAAAAAATCAGTGAAACGGAAACCAGAAATGTCGTCAGTGTCGATGCGGGCACTGGCGGCAGTCCCAACAATATCTACGCGCACGATAGCCGCTTTTGCTTCGGGTGAAGGACGGAATGCGGTGTCGATGGTGTCAAACAATCCCTGAATTGGACCGCCGCTGAGGTTGCCGTCACTGTCGAGACCAAAAATGGTCGCCCTGTCGCTGAAAGCGGGCTTCATGAGCTCACTTTTCGCCTGCTTACCTCCTTCGTTATACTGATTCAGCACTGCTACGATGGCGTTATAGTCCTGCACATAGGTCGTGTTGTTCATCTGTTTTCTCTCCGTTCTGATTAATAAGGTATCCCTTCAGACACCCCGCTTTTGGGTAATATTTTCTGACACAGACATGTACCGACTCAGCGCGACAGCAGCCTGCCGGGGAGAGCGCAGGCGGGATAAAAGGCGAGCCACTGTGTCGATTTAATTCTGTAGTGAGCACTACGTAATAGTATTATTGTATAGTGATCACTATGTAATGTGTCAAGAGAATGATTGAGGCCGTCTATGAAAATACCTGACCAGCCTGCTGCCACTGAAAAGCCGAAAGGCCGACCACGAAGCTTTGACCGTGATAAAGCGTTGCTGAAGGCGCTGGATCTGTTCTGGCGCAAAGGTTTTGAGCCAGCATCGGTTGCCGAACTTTGCACCGCCATGGAAATCAACCCACCCAGCCTCTATTCCGCCTTTGGCAACAAAGCAAAACTTTTTCTGGAGGCCGTGAACTACTACGAAACGAAGTACTGGAAAGCCAGCTGGCTGCGGCTTGAGGAGAGGCAGGATATTGGTGAAGCGATTGACGGTTTCTTTAGCGAAGCAGCCGATATTCTGCTCTCCCCTTCAGCGCCCTGCGGCTGCATGGTGGTGCTGGCAGCCATCAATGTTTCAGCAGAATCGACGGATGTTGTCAGGGCGGTTAGCGTTCTCAGACAGGAAGGGAAAGATCTGTTTGAAAAAAGGCTGGTCAGAGCGGTTCAGGAGAAGCAACTGCCCGCAGATACCAACACCGTCGCGCTGGCTACCGTTCTGAATACGCTGCTGGAAGGCATGTCGATAGAGGCGAAAGACGGTGCGACGCTTCAGAGCCTGAAATTGATCGGCCAGCACGCCACCCGACTGCTTCACCCGCTCACAATCAGAAACAGATAGCATGAAACAGGTTAAAAGTTACTAGACGACCGGTCAGTTTTTCACTAGAGTGTGCACATTATGAAAAGAAACGTGACAGATATGCGGCAGCACATCATTGATGTGGCCAGGGCGATCATTACTCATAAGGGCTACAGCGCCGTCGGGATTTCCGAGATTGTAAAAGCGGCGGATATCCCAAAAGGCTCGTTCTATTACTACTTTCCGTCGAAGGAAGCGTTTGCAGAGGCGCTGCTGGAGCACTACTTCAGCCACTATTTGCTGGAAGTTGAGCATCAGCTAGGCGGAACAGGAACGGGGAGAGAGCGACTGCTGCGCTATTTTACCTTCTGGAAAACGACCCAGGGCGCAGACCTGCCTGAAAGTAAATGTCTCGTGGTCAAGCTGGGGGCGGAAGTCTGCGACCAGTACGATAACATGCGGCATGTGCTGGCAACGGGCACCCATGAAATTGTGCTCAAAATTGCTGCCTGCCTCCGACTCGGTCAGGAAGATGGCTCCCTGCCCGCCGTAACGGATGCCACTGAACTGGCAGAAGAACTCTATCAGCTCTGGCTGGGGGCTTCCCTGATGGCGAAAATCCACGATCCTGACAAAGCGTTCAGTCAGGCAATGAACGCAACAACACGGCTACTCGGGTAGCCGGTTTTTTTTATCCAATTACTAGACGACCGGTCAACTATTAAGAGGTTTATATGACTGACAACAGTATCCGTACCGATTTATTTTCACCTGTTTCGATGGGCAGCCTTCAGCTGTCAAACCGCATTGTCATGGCACCGGTCACGCGTAGCCGTTACGGTGAAGAGGGTGTGCCTGATGAACTCCATGCTACCTACTATGCACAGCGTGCCGGGGCTGGCCTGATTATTTCTGAAGCCACCAACATCTCTCCGCAGGGACGCGGCTATGCCGCTACGCCGGGGATATGGAGCGAAGAGCAGGTGGCTGGATGGAAAAAAGTCACTGATGCGGTTCACGCTAAAGGCGGCAAAATCGTCTGCCAGTTATGGCACGTGGGCCGTTTTTCAAGCGTGGAACTGCAGCCTGAGGGCCAGCGTCCGGTTGCACCTTCTGCTATTAAAGCTGATGGACAGACTTACACCGTAAACGGTTTTGTGCCGGTATCGACGCCGCGGGCGCTGGAAACAGAAGAAATCCCCGGCATTATTGAGCAATATAAACGTGCAGCTGAAAATGCCCTGCGTGCCGGTTTTGACGGCGTTGAGGTGCACTCCGCCAACAGTTACCTGCTCGATCAGTTCCTGCGTGATTCCACCAATCACCGTACTGACGCCTACGGTGGCTCTATTGAAAACCGCGCCCGCCTGACGCTGGAAGTGACAGAAGCCATCATCAACATCTGGGGCAATGACAAAGTCGGTATCCGCCTCTCTCCGGTCACGCCTGATGCCGGTAACACCCCGCCAGACAGCAATGTTATGGCGATGTACGGCTACCTCATTCAGCAACTTAACCGGTTCAACCTGGCTTATCTGCACTTCGTTGAAGGCGCGACGGCCACCTCTCGTGATGTGCCTGCCGATGTGGACATGGACGCGCTGAGCGCCCAGTTCAACGGTCCGTTTATTGGCAATAACAACTATGACCTTGAGATGGCCATCAGCCGCCGCAACGCCGGAATTATTGATGCGGTTGCCTTTGGACGCCTGTTCATCTCCAACCCGGATCTGGTTAAGCGTCTGCGTTACGGTGCCGCGCTGACCATCGCGCCGAAAGAAGCCTATTACGGCGGTGGTGCAGAGGGTTATACCGACTGGCCGGAAGCCAGCTGCTGATAACGGTTTATGGCGGGTGACTACCCGCCCCTTTCACCAGAAGGAGATTTAAAAATGAATTACCTGCAACAGAAAACAGCCATTATTACGGGTGCATCCTCCGGGATTGGTGCGGCTACCGCGCGGGAACTTGCGCGTCATGGCGTGAATATTGTGGCGGCAGCACTGGACCAGAACGGCCTTGATACGCTGGTACGCCAGATTGAAGCTGAAGGGGGACGCGCTGTCGGCCTGGTAACCGATGTTACGCGTCTGGAAGAAACCCAGGCGCTGGTGAAGTTCGCCAGTGACACCTTCGGCTCCATAGACATACTGATTAACAATGCGGGCCTGATGCTTTTCTCAAGCTGGAGTGACGTTGCATGGGAAGAGTGGAACAAAATGGTCGACGTCAATATCAAAGGCTATCTGAACGCCATTGCCTCTGTGTTACCCGTTATGCTGAAGAAAAATGAGGGACAGATCCTGAATATGGCATCGGTTGCAGGTCATCAGGTGGATGCGGGTGCAGGGGTTTACAGTGCAACAAAATTCTTCGTCCATGCCATGACAGAATCGATGCGCAAAGACTTAGGAGTTAATAACGGGATACGCGTCAATACCATCAGCCCTGGCGTAATCAATACCGGCTGGGCCGATAAAGTCGGCGATCCTCAGGGCCGTAAAGTGGCTCAGGAACTCAATAAATTAGCCATCAGCCCACAGGATGTGGCTAATGCGGTGGTGTATGCACTTAATCAGCCGCAGAACGTTACCGTCAACGACCTGATCGTTTCTCCCACCAGACAAAACTGGTGATATCCGGATAACAGCGTCGGGGTTGCCACGCCATCCACCCTGCCCCGATGCTGATTATCAGGGCAATACTGCCCCGGCATGGCTCGCACGCCCTGATGCTACTTTTTCTGCAATTTTTACCTGATTAAGCCGCCGGGCTATCACTCGTTGCATCGCCTGAAAATTAAGAAGAAAACAGAGTAACTCAGAATTAATTCTTATAGGTTAACAGGGGAAACAGCCCAAACACTGCACTCCGACAGGGCAAATATTACATTAAATCATAGGGTAAATGCCGGTTTATCGAGTGACAAGCTGTGATCAAAATTCCTGTCATAGTTTTCTTTAGCTTAACCTTTTCTTAAGATTAATCTTATAACATCGTCTCTGTATTAGCCCATATTGGGCTGTTCCGGAGTATCACCCTATGCAAAATAACAACACAGCTTCTCACGCTCTCAGTAAAGTTCCGGCCGTTACCGCGGCTTTCTGGTTAACCAAAATCGCTGCGACTACCCTGGGTGAAACCGGCGGCGATGCGGTGACCATGTCGATGAATCTCGGTTACCTGACCGGGACACTGATTTTCGCCATCATCTTTCTGATCGCGGTGGTGGTGCAGATAAATCGCCACAGTTTCAACAAATGGATTTACTGGTTCACCGTGGTGGCCACAACCACGGTCGGCACGACGATGGCAGATTTTGCCGATCGCTCTCTGGGCATAGGATATTTAGGGGGCACCTTGCTGCTGAGCACCCTGCTTATCCTCTCGCTTTTCCTGTGGAAAATCACCTGCGGTACGGTTGCGGTCAGTTCAGTGAGCAACGGCGTCACAGAGAGTTTTTACTGGGTCACTATTATGTTTTCACAAACCCTGGGCACGGCCTTAGGTGACTGGACGGCAGACACTGAAGGGCTGGGCTACGATGGCGGGATCCTGCTGTTTGTTGGCGCGCTGGCAATCATCTGGGCGGCCAGTCGCTTCACATCACTTTCGCGTACGGGGCTCTTCTGGGCGGCCTTTATCCTGACCCGACCACTGGGTGCCGTGGTCGGCGACTTTCTGGACAAACCCCTTGCCTCAGGCGGACTCGCGCTAAGCCGCTACGGTGCCTCACTGACGCTGGCGCTAATCATCATCGCTCTTCTGGTGATACTGCCCCAGCGCCCGGCAATGAGGACCGCCACGGCGAGTTAAAAACATCACTGGCAGATTTACAGATAACGCATCGACTTAAACGTAATCAGGGCCGCCAGCGATGGCGGCTTTTTTTTATTATCTGATGCGTAACAGGCTACATCAGACAGAGCGCTCAAAGGAGACGATTTGACCATCGGGTGCAGCAGCGAGTACCGGCAGACTCTCTGCAGGCTCCTGCATTTTCACCCGAAACGCCGTGTTGCTGGCATCAAGGAAAACGGTTCTCAGATGACGGTTACAGATGAACCATATTTCATCGCGGTCATTTGAAAGAATGTAGTAAGCATCTGAGGTTTCAGAGGGGTTAAAACAGCCCAGTGCGCGATAAGCCGTCTGCGGGGTAAAACCGCTGGAAAGCGGCAGTGGCCTGGGGCCATGCGCTAACTCTTCAATCCTGAGGTAAAGCCCCTGTTCAAGCCACAACATAATGTCACTCCCTGAGAGTAGAGAAACCGGGCTGAACGTGTCGGCTGC
Source organism: Pantoea sp. CFSAN033090 (assembly GCF_001264395.1). Classification (NCBI taxonomy): domain Bacteria; kingdom Pseudomonadati; phylum Pseudomonadota; class Gammaproteobacteria; order Enterobacterales; family Erwiniaceae; genus Pantoea; species Pantoea sp. CFSAN033090. The sequence continues at coordinate 53,169 of NZ_LGYX01000008.1, forward strand.
ATTACCGCGAAGCAGAATGCCCGTTCACTGACCGATTTAGTGATCGGATAATTTTTCCGACATGCAGAATCGTTATCCTGATCTGAGCATAGCAGCGGCGCGTTCTTATGCTTTTTTTATCTGCTTACGGTGTTCTGCTACTCAAGACGACTGGCGAGCAGCCGCAGCTGCTCAGCAATCTGCTTCAGATCCCGCTGCTGCTGACCGGCGATACCCGTCGAGCTGCGTACCACCAGTTTTGCCGGAAGGATAGAAGAGGAACGCTGCTCATCCTGCTCACTGGCTAACAACAGACGCGCGACCGCCTCTTTGCCCTGTAAATCAAGATCGAGCGACACCGTGGTCAGCGCCGGATGGAAGAAGGCACTTTCATAGGTGTCATCGTAGCCAATCACCGAAATCTGCCCCGGCACCGCTACCCCGCGCTGATGCAGCGCGCTCAGCACACCCAGCGCCATCTGATCATTTCCCACCAGCAGCGCGCTGAACTCCGGCGCTTCACGCAGTAGTTGCAGCACGCCGTTGTAACCACTTTGCGCATCCCAGTTACCGTGGCTGACGCTGACCGGCTTCAGACGATAGCTCTCCAGCGTATCCAGCCAGCTCTTTAACCGCAAATTGGCAGAAACGGACTGCTCTGGCCCGGCCAGCAGAGCAAATTCCCGATGCCCCTGCTCGTAGAGATATTTGACACTGGCACGGGTACCGTCAGCCGGGTTAAACGAAACGTTAAACACCGCGCTGTACGGATCAACATCAAGAAACAGGCACAGGATATCGTCGTTCTCCTGCACGATCTGCTCCGCATCACTGCTCTCCAGCGGAACGTTGATAATCACCTTATCCACGCGCTGCGACTTCAGCTCATTGATACAGTTCTGCAGACTTTGATTGACGTTCTCATCAATCATGGCGATCAGCACCTGATAGTCAGCGGCATTGGCATATCGTTTAACCGCAGCGGCCACCTGCGAAGGAGCATGCAACGCCAGCGATGTGGTCACCAGACCCAGCGTTGTGCTCTGCTTACCCACCAGCTGTTGCGCCAGTCTGTTTGGCACGTAGCGCAGGGTTTCAATAGAGTGCTCCACCTTGCGCCGCGTTGATTCTGAGACGTTTGCCGACTTATTCAAAACCCGCGAAACCGTCTGATAAGAGACGCCAGCATGGCGGGCGACATCCTCTAAGGTGGCATTTTTTGATTTCATAATTCGCATCCCTGATTACCGATGGCGGAATGGTATCACAGCAGCCGAATAAGCCAGGTTACCGCAGTCACATTGCGCAAATAAAAAGTAAAAGTCATACCTTCACATCGCGAAATTTGGTGATCTGATTCACTAATCGTTACAAATACCGCCACTTTATTTGCACTGCATCACACATTATCGCGATTTTGTTTGTCACTCATCTGACAAAAAGCGTTAACTGCCGCTGTCATGTGAACGTATTACAAATAAAATTGAGGATAACATGGAAACAAGGTTACGTACTGCTGCTGTGGCGCTTGCTGCGGCCCTGACCTCCCCGACGCTCTATGCTGCTATCGACAACATTGATTTCCATGGCTATCTGCGTGGTGGCGTTGGCGTATCGCAGGATGGCGGTATTGAAGAGTATCAAAAGAACAAGATTGGCCGTCTCGGCAATGAAGCCGACACCTACGGCGAGGTTGAGCTGGGCAGCGAAGTCTACAAAAAGGATGACGTCAGTTTTTACGTCGACACCATGGTCAGCATGTTCTCCGACGGTTCTAACGATAACGAAACCACCTTCGGTGACGATGCGCAGTTTGGTTTGCGTCAGCTTAATCTGCAGATCAAAGGGCTGGTGCCGGGTGACAAGAATGCGGTGATCTGGGGCGGTAAACGTTACTACCAGCGTCACGATTTGCACATCATTGATACCAAATACTGGAATATCTCCGGCTCCGGTGCGGGTATCGAAAATTACACTCTGGGCCCGGGCGCGATCTCCTTTGCCTGGATCCGTGGCGATGCCAATGACGTCGATTACCGGGTCGATGGCGATAACGACGTCAACATTAACTACCTTGATCTTAGGTATGCTGGCTGGAAACCGTGGAGCGGCGCCTGGACCGAGTTTGGTATTGATTACGCCATGCCGAACACGACTAAAAAGCAGGAAGAGTATGGTGGCCTGTATGATGCGGAAAACGGCGTTATGCTCACCAGTGAAATCAGTCAGGATATGTGGGGCGGCTATCAGAAACTGGTATTCCAGTACGCCAATAAAGGCCTGGCACAAAACATGATTTCACAGGGCGGTGGCTGGTATGACATGTGGAACGATACCCGCGATGCCACCGGCTACCGCGTAATCAATACCGGCCTGCTGCCGATCACCGACAAGTTCTCCCTGAATCAGGTCTTTACCTGGGGTTCAGCGGATGACGTCACCGCGCAGACCAGCAAAAGCACCCTGCTGTCGCTGGTGGGTCGTGGTCAGTATCAGTTCACACAGTATGTCCGCGGCATCGGCGAAGTGGGTAGTTTCTGGCAGAAAGATGAGAACAAAGTGGGCAGCGACTACAAACAGGCGGGTCAGAAATATACGCTGGCGCTGGGTCTCGCAGCCGGTCCCGAATTTATGTCACGCCCGGAACTGCGTCTGTTTGCCTCTTACCTGAATGACTCAGAAGACGGACACAGCTTCCAGGACAACACCAGTAACAACACCTGGAACTTCGGCGTACAGGTCGAAGCCTGGTGGTAACCAAGCAGTCTCCTCATTGTGATCATTGTTAAGCTCTTATGCAGGGGCTTATTTGGATAACCGGCGACGGTTATCCATTTTTTTTATTCCGGCTGAAGCGGCTTAAAGAATCGGGCTTCCAGCAACTGACGCAGCTGGTCGGATTGCGTACCAAAGATGGCATGAACTTCCTGCCCCAGAATCACCACGCCAATCGCCCCCGCCTTCTGTAATCCTGCCGTATCCACCGCCCTCAGCGATGTCACCTTCACCCGCAGCCGGGTTAAACAGGCGTCCACCTGCTGAATGTTTTCACGCCCGCCGAAGCACTCTACAAGACGCTCCAGCAGCGCACTGTCTATCTCAACCTCTTCCGCCGTCAGCGGCTGCCGACTGAAATATTGCTTAAACGATTTCAGACTCACCATGTTGTTCTCCTCCAGATAATAAAAAGGCGGGCTGCTGCCCGCCACTCACGACTGATAAACGAAAACGAGGGGGAATGGCTTCAGGGCACTCACAGAAAATACACTCTTCCTGCCCTCAAACCCTATTCCTCCGCCACAAAGTCCGCAATTAAAGCCACGCAGAACTTCCCACACACAACTCCCATGTTCAAAGCGATGAGGGCATATGCCCCTGAGCCAGTGCTCAGACTGCCAGCAACTTCCACCTGACCTGCTCCATGCAATCAGTTCCAGGCACTGACCCATTCGACAGGCCACTCCCAAGCTTAAAGCGATGGGGGCCAGTGCCTGGAGCAAAGCATCACGGGCCACGGACAAAAACGCCGGGAGCGTTTTTGAACAACGCAACGCGTTGGCCCGGGAACGGGCGCACCTCAGGGATGAGGTGCGTAATTGCCCGTGTTGAGCTGGCAGGGATGCCGTCTTTTGCGTCTTTGCGGAAGGTACTGGCCCCCTGAGCCTCAGCTCAGACTGTCAGCAAACCTAACAAAATGATCTCCATGCCATCAGTTCCAGGCACTCACCCAACCAACCAACCAACAGGCCACTCCCAAACTTAAAGCGATGGGGGCCAGTGCTCAGACTACCAGCATCGTCCACCTGACCTGCTCCATGCCATCAAGCGGCATTCAACTAACTTTAAAGGCTTGCGCCTTCAGTTAGCGGCACACTCAGAACGCGACACCCCCACGGCGCCAGCAGCAGCGATCCCCCCAAAACCGAGCCATCGATCAAATCGCTGAGCCCAGCAGGCAACGACAGCTGCTGCACCTGACCGGTAAAATTCTGCACAAAAAGAAACGCCTGTTCGCCATCAGTGCGCCGCTGAACGACCACGCCCGGTGGCAGATCAATCGCCAGCGCGCGCGGCAACGCCAGCTGCTTAATCAACGCACCATAAAAATCCCGCTGGAAAGACAGATCATTACGCGATGCGATATACCAGGCTTTGCCCTGACCCACGCGATTCACCGTCACCGCCGGGGTACCGGCATAAAAATCGCTCTCATAGCTGGCCAGCGCCGTTGCCCCTTCCAGATGAATATGCTCGCAAAGCTCTCGCGCCTGATAAGGCCCGCTCAGACCCAGCTCATTGCCGCGCACCCCGCGTACGCCATTGAACTCCTCATCAGTCAGACTATCGATCTCTTCTGACCAGATGCCAAGCAACGGCCGCAACGGCCCCGGGAAGCCACCGGGATAACACAGATCGCTCTCATTCACGATGCCGCTCCAGTAGCTGGCAACGAAATGCCCGCCCCGCTCAAGATGCTGCTCCACCCGCGCCGCAAAACCATCCCGCACCATATACAGCATCGGCGCAATCACCAGATCGTAACCACTGAGATCGCAGTCGCCGTTAATCACATCCACCGCCACGCCCTGCTCCCAGAAAGCACGATAGTGCTCGTTCACTGTGCGCTCATAATGCAGGCCGAGATTGCGCGGCCCCTGCGCATTATCCATCGCCCAGCGACTCTCCCAGTCGAAAATAATCGCCACCCGCGCCTCAACCCGGCTGCCCATCACCGGCGTCATCGCGGCCAGCATCCGGCCCAGCTCACTCACTTCACGACCGGTGCGCGTATCAAGATGACCCACATGATCGACTACTGCGCCATGAAACTTCTCGACCGAACCCCGGCTCTTGCGCCACTGAAAATATTGCACCGCGTCCGCACCATGGGCCACCGCCTGCAGTGACGACAGAATATGCATCCCAGGCTTCTTCAGCTTGCTGGTCGGCTGCCAGTTGGTGGCGCTCGGCGTCGACTCCATCAACACGAAAGGCTTGCCCTGCTTCAGAGTGCGCATCAAATCGTGGTACATCGCGGTATAACAGGCGAGCGTGGTCTCATCCTTCTCGTTATGCCACATCGGGTAGCTATCCCAGGAGATAAAATCGAGCACCGGTGCCAGCTTCCAGTAATCGTAGTCGTAGAAATATTCCATAAAATTGGTGGTCGCAGGCAGATCGGGATTGGCCTGCTTCAGCGGTTTAATCTCCTCACGACAGAAGTCAGTAACCTGATCGGTCATAAACCGCCGCCAGTCCAGATTCAGACCGTGAATCGACATCTCACCCTGTGGCGCTGGCGACACAATCTGTGACCAGTCGCTGTAGGTATGACTCCAGAAATCACTCCACCAGGCGAGATTCAGGTTCTCCAGCGTCTCATATCGGCGCTGCAACCAGCTGCGAAACGCCTGCTGACAGCGATCACAATGACATTCTCCGCCATACTCATTGGAAATATGCCAGCCGAGCACCGCCGGATGATGCGCATAACGCGCCGCCAGCCGGCTGTTCATCGCCTGCACTTTCTGGCGATACACCGGCGAGGTCATGCAGTGGTTATGACGACCACCATGCAGAGCCGGCACGCGATCGCGCCCCACACGCAGCACCTCCGGATACGCCTGCGACATCCAGGCTGGTCTGGCCCCGCTCGGGGTAGCAAGAAACACGGATATCCCCTGCAGCCAGAGCGTATCAATCACCTCATCCAGCCAGCCAAATTCATAGCGCCCCTCTTCCGGCTCCAGCTTCGCCCAGCTGAAAATACCCACCGACATAACGTTGCAGTTCGCCTGCTTCATCATCATGACGTCGTCATCAATAATGCCCGGCTGGTGCGCCCACTGTTCCGGATTGTAGTCAGCACCATGCAGCAGCCGGTTAACCCGGGCGCTGAGCGGGGGAAATTTATTCATACCTGTTCCTCAGAGGTAGACATCAGCGTTTGCGCTAATGGTTAATGAAAAACCTGCAGCGAAGGCAGCGCCTTGCCGTGACAGTCAAACAGCGCCTGGTTTTCGCGGGCGTTACCCTGTTTCCATTCGTCGTGGATATATTTCATGCCGGCGGGTGTCGCCCAGGTATTGCCGGGCGCAGGGATCCACGCCGGTTCCCAGTAGACGACACCCTTGCCGCGATGGTCCGGCACCGCCAGCACCGCTTTAATCAGGTCATGCAGATAAGCCGCCTGGCCCGCTACACTGCCGGGATAGCCGCCCGCCTGCTCCTCTTTGGCCTGGAAACTGTTCTCCGCGCTATCGCAGTTTTCCAGCGTGTAGCCGTAGGCTGCTTCCACCACCATCACGTCTTTGTCATAGCGCCGGGAGATATCATCCATGTTGGCTTTCAGGGCGCTGATGGGGCCGTTCCAGTAGGTGTACATCGACAGGCCAATCACATCGAATGGCACATCACGCTTAACGATCTCGTCGAACCACCAGCGGAACATGTCGTTCTTTGTGCCCTCAGCCAGGTGCAGCATGATCTTCACCTGATGCGGGTCGCTGAGATTCTCACGCACCCCGCTGATCCCGGCTTTCAGCAGACCGGCCAGCCGATCAAACTCACCGCCGTTCTGGCCCCAGCTTTTGCCTTCCGGCCAGAGCATGCCACCGTTAAGTTCATTGCCAATCTGCACGATATCCGGCATCACACCGTCCGCTTTGAAACGAGCGATGGTGTCACGGGTGTAGTCATGAACCTGGGTTTCCAGCTGCGGAAAAGGCAGCGACTGCCAGGCTTTGGGCTTGAACTGCTTGCCTGGGTCAGTCCAGAAATCGCTGTAATGAATATCCAGCAGTAGCTTCAGGCCCGCCGCTTTAACGCGCTTCGCCAGCGCCAGCGTGGTCGCCAGATCGTTGCCGCCACCACCGTAGGTCTGACCGCTGCCGTCGCGGGGATCCACCCACAGCCGCAGCCGTATGGTGTTGATGCCGCTGGCTTTCAGGATGGCGATGGCATCCTGCTGCTGGTTATCTGCGTTGTTGAATTTCGCACCCTGCTTCTCCAGTTCAGCCAGCGATGAGATATCCGCACCTTTGATAAAATCGGCTGGCCACGGCCCGGCAGAGCCGATGACAGGCTGATCGGCGGCGAGCAGCGGTGTCGCCCAGGCCAGTGCCAGGGCGAGAATCAATGTTTTTGGCGTCATGATTTATCCTTTAGTACTGCCTGAGGCCAGGCCAGAAACGAAGTATTTCTGCAGGGCCAGATAGAACACCGCCACCGGCACGGCGATCAGCACAGCACCGGCGGCATAGGTGGTGTAGCTGGCGCCCATTTTTTGCGACACCAGGTTATAGAGGCCAATCGGCAGCGTGAACTGCTCTGGCGTTCGCAGAATGGTGCTGGAGAGGATGAAATCGCCCAGCGGGCCGGTGAAGGAGAACAGCGCCACTACCGCCAGGATCGGCTTCGACAGCGGCATAATGATCTCAACAAAGATGCGGAAGTTGCCCGCACCGTCCATGCGCGCTGACTCATCCAGATCTTTGGGAATCGAGTCGAGATACCCCTTCATCAGCCAGGTGTTCATCGGGATCATCCCGCCAACGTAGATCAGCACCAGTGCCAGATGGCTGTTGATCAACCCCAGCAGCTGCGACAGCACGAAAATCGCGATCAGCGCCGAAAACTGCGGGATCATCTGCAACAACAGAAACAGCATTAGTCCGTTCTGCCGCCCCTTGAACCGAAAACGGGAAAAAGCGTAGGCGGTACAGCTGACGCTGATTAACGTCAGCACCATGGTCAGGAAACTGATTTTCATCGAATTCCAGTACCACGTCAGGTAAGGCACCGTGCCATTGAACAGGTCGCGGTAGTGCTGCAGCGACGCATTCTCCGGAATGATCGAACTGCTGAGCAGGCTGTTACCTGCATTCAGGGATGCTCCTACTGTCCAGACCAGCGGATAGATAATGATGGCCGAGACGGCCAGCACCACCAGCCAGGTCAGCGACAGGCGTATCCACCTTTCGCGTTTAATACTGCCGGACTTCGCCATAACTGCTTCCTTACGCCATCTCATCTTGTTTAAACGACCGGGTCGCGCGGAACTGCCACAGCGCCAGACCTACCACGAAAATCGACAGCAAAATGGTGATAGTGGCGGCGATAGCATATTGCGACGACGACATAGTGAGCTTGTAGATCCACGACACCAGGATATCGGTTCCTCCGGCATTCGACCCCGCCACCGCCGGACCGCCGTTGTTAAACAGATAGATGATGTTGAAATTATTAAAGTTGAAGGTGTATTGCGTGATGATGATCGGCGCAATGGCGTAGAGCACCAGCGGCAGCGTGATGGTTTTCAGCCGCGTCCAGGCGCTGGCACCGTCCATGATCGCCGCCTCATAGAGATCGTCAGGGATCGCCTGCAGGACGCCGGTAGTCATCGCAAACACAAACGGGAAACCGAGCCAGGTCTGCATCATAATCAGCGCGGTTTTGGTCCAGAATGGATCGGTCATCCACGCTTTAGGTGCAATGCCAAAGAAGTCGAGAATAGCGTTGTTGATCACCCCAAAGCTGTCGTTGAACATTCCGGCGAAGACCAGAATGGTGACGAAGCCCGGCACCGCCCACGGCAGGATAAAGATGGTGCGGATCAGCGGCTTAAAGCGCAGGTCTTTCTGATTGACCAGAATCGCCAGCATGACGCCTACGGTGCACTGCAGCGTGGTAGCGAGCAGTGTCCAGACCACCGTCCATTGCAGCACGTCAAAGAAGGTGGAGCGCCAGATCGACAGGGTAAAAATGTTGATGAAGTTTTTGAACCCCACCCAGTCCACCAGCTTCGCCGGTGGCGTGTGATAGAGGTTGTAGTTGGTGAAGGCGATGGCGAAACCGAACAGAATCGGAAACACCACTACAAACACCAGCAGAATAAAGCCTGGCGAAATCATCAGATAGGGGAAGCCATCGCGCAGCAGTAACTGATACTGCTGGCGCACGCTGTTCAGCTGCTGACCCTTGTCGCGCCTGACGCCATTGATCCAGGCGTCGCGCATTGACACTCCCCAGACCGCCACGCCGAAGGCGGCAATCAGTACGCTGATAATGCCCTCTGCCAGCAGAAAAATGGAGTTATCACGCGGCACCGATTCGCCCAGCGTATAGAGCCCCCAGAATCCCTCACGCAGAAAATCGTGGAAGACGCCGGTAAAACTGCTGAGCAAAATCAGAAAACAGAGCCCTTTAGCCCACTGGCGGTGGTAAAACTGGCCGAAGCCAGGCAGCAGTGCCAACAGCGCACCGGTGGTCGCATGACGACGCGGACGCTTAGCCGTCACCAGATTTTCATCGGAAGATATAGCCACACCCTGATCCTTATCCTGTACGGTTATCCCGTGAACCTGCATTACTGGTTGCTGGCCTGCATCGCTTCAATCTGCATGGTGATCTGCTTCACTGCATTATCCAGTGCCGCTTTTGGCTCCTGCTTGCCGGATACGCTCAGCTCAAGGGCAGCATTGGCTGGTCCCCATACTTCCTGCATTTCCGGCACGCCAGGCATCGCTGACGCACGCGCCGCCTGCACCGCGACCGCGTTGGCCTTCTCATCATCTTTGATAATCGGATCGTTCATCAGCGCGGTGACCGGTGGGATCTCCTGGGTTTTCTGATAACGCTCTTTCACGTACTGCGGCTGGTTGATGAAGGTGAGGAACTTCTGCGCCAGCGCCTGATCTTTACTCCAGGTAGAGACCACATAGCCTTTGACGCCCAGGAAGGAGCTCATCGGCTTGCCGTTAGGCAGCAGCGGCAGCGGTGCCACGCCATAGTTGATTCCGGCAGCCTGATAAGGCTGGAATGCCCACGGCCCATTGATCACCGCCGCCGCTTTTTTCTCGGTAAACAGCGAGTCGATGGCGTTGAGGCCGTTGTCGCCCATGATGCCGCCTGGCAGCAATCCTTCACTGAAGAAACGTTTGAGATAAGTCACCGCTTCCACGCTGCCCGGGGTGTTCAGACCGATATCCTGAGTGTTAATGGCGCCTTTGGCGTCTTTGCCAAAGATGTAAGAGCCCATCGGAGCCATCACGCCCCAGCTGTAATAAATCTGGTCAAACTTAGCGAGCAGGCCATACTGCTTCGCCTCACGCTGCTTCTGTGAGAAGGCACGGTATTCCTCCAGCGTTTTCAGTGGCGACGGCAGCAGATCTTTGTTGTAGATCAGCACCAGCGTTTCCACCGCTTTGGGTACGCCGTAGACCACACTGTTCTGTGTGAAAGCCGCCATTGCTGAGGGGGTGTAAGCGCTCTGCTCTGCTGCATCTATTTTCAGCGGTGCCAGTAATCCCTGTACGACCGCGCTGCCGAGCTGGTCATTAGGGATCACCAGGACATCCGGGCCAATACCCGCCGGGCCATCCAGACGCAGCTTCTCAATCTGCTGTGCAAACGGCATCTCCTGAACTTTCACTTCAACACCGAACTGTTTCTGAAAATCGGCGATCGCCGTTTTGATGCCGTCTGATTTTTTAATGTCTTCCCAGACGGTAAGTTGCTGAGCGGCCCAGGCGGATTGATTAAGCATCAATGCGGAAAGAAGTAGCGTAACGCTGATTTTGATTTTCATTACTGGCCTCGTGTGAAGGTATGACATTTTAAGCTGTCATTTGCTGATGTTCTTTTTTCAGGCACATGCTGAACAAGGAATTATTGAGCATATGAAGTGTGAATAACGTATCGCATTTGAGCCATACGCTACGCGGAATGCGTACCGCGCTCCAGCCCGTTCGCATCAATGTGTGATCGCTATTACAGAAATCAAAATCAGCGGTAGGGCGCACTCTGGCGGAGCGATATAGTCAGCGCAGGCACCACCAGGGCTGACGTGTAAAAAGACAAACTGTTATACGTCATACAATTCAGCCGCCAAACCCCTTGCCATGAGGATCAGCATGTCCAGCATCAGATTGAGAAACGTCACCAAACGCTTTGGTAAAACAGAAACGCTGAAAAATATCGCGCTTGATATTGAGGCCGGTGAGTTTGCGGTCTTCGTCGGTCCGTCAGGCTGCGGTAAATCCACACTGCTGCGGCTGATCGCCGGGCTGGAAGAGATCAGTGACGGTGAGATTTTGATTGGTGATGAGGTCATGAATGATGTCGCACCCTCGCACCGTGGAGTGGCAATGGTGTTTCAGTCTTATGCGCTTTACCCGCATATGACGGTAGCGGAAAATATCGGTTACGGACTGAAGGTGAACGGCCTGCCGAAAGCACAGATTCAGCATCAGGTAGAGATGGTGGCGAAGACGCTACAGCTTGCGCATCTGCTGGATCGTAAACCTAAGCAGCTTTCCGGCGGTCAGCGTCAGCGTGTCGCCATTGGTCGCGCAATCGTGCGTAATCCCCGGGTGTTTATGTTTGATGAGCCTTTATCGAACCTGGATGCGGAGCTGCGTGTCGATATGCGGCTGCACATTGCGAAGCTACACCAGGAGCTGAAAACCACCATGGTCTATGTGACGCACGATCAGACGGAAGCAATGACGCTGGCCGATAAGATTGTGGTCATGAACTACGGCAAGGTCGAACAGGTGGGTTCACCGATGGCGCTCTATTACAACCCGATTAACCGCTTTGTCGCCGGTTTTATCGGCTCACCTAAGATGAACTTCCTGCCTGCGCGCGTGGAGCAGTGTGGTCCTGCTGGCCTGGTCGCCCTGATCAATGACGGCGAACATCGGCTGCAGCTCCCCTCGCCCATCCGCCAGTTGCAACCAGGCGATGAGATCACGCTGGGTATCCGGCCGGAACAGTTGCAGATCAACGGCGATGCACCACTGAACATCAACTTCCACTGCGAAGTGGTTGAGCGACTTGGCAACAACACCTATCTGTTTGGTCAGAGCCACGGCCACGACGGCTTCAAGATGCTGCTGCCCGGCGATGTGCATTTCCGTCCTTATCAGACGCTGCGCCCCACCTTCCATCCGCACCACTGCATGGTGTTTGATGCTGAAGGTGCGCGTATCAGCGCGGATATAGCGATGCCGCAGGTTCGCGCAGCCTGAAGCAGATGTTTGCATAAAGTTAACGAGAGGCCGGAGACGGCCTTTTCTGTTTTCAGGCCTGACATAACGCCTGAAGAAAGAGGTCAGGAAAGGGGTTTGCGGGCAAGCCGTGATGACGCCTGAGCATTGTTCAGACAAGGCATTGCAGGTGTGTTCTGAGTAAACTCATGAACCCCACCGGCAATCCCTTATCCGGGTCGATCAGCTAACCGGGCTTAGCGACTGAGGCCTTACTTACCGAGGATATTGTTTACTGCTTTCAGGTGGCCAGCCTTGTCTTTGTGGTTTGAAATCACCTGAATAACGGTGAATTTCTTGTTGGCGACCGCCAGCAGCGTCGCCTGTTGCACATCGTTGCCACCCATTTTGTCGGTGGCTTCAATATGATAGACCGGCAAACCGTTGGTATTTTCAGTTTTCTCACTGATCACCGTATAAGAAGGTGAAGCCTGCTTCTGCTTGTCTTTGATAGACTTCCCGCCTTCAAGAAAATCAGCGTCACTGCCACCGCGCGCAATCAATGGGATCTCTTCTTCGCCAATAATTAATACGCGTTTTTCCTGCTTGTTCACATACATGGTGCCTGGTCCGCCGCCCGGCACAGGCTGCTTTTCATAGCCCTGCAGTTTGAAAGTCTGTTTACCATCCAGCAAAGAGATCGTCTGAGTCTGCGTGTTTGCAGCTGGTGCTGTCTCAGCTGCTGATGCCATCAGAGAAGTACCGCCGATGGCAGTTGCCAGGCAGAGCGCACCCATAATGTTTAATGATTTTCTTAATTTCACCATGAACTCCTTCGTATTGATGATATTTCCATTTCGCTGATACAGCATCAGTATGGCCTGTATCAGTGATGTGAAGTGTTATCGGGTCAGGTCGTAAATACAGATCCCTGAGCCGAGCAGAAACAGAATAATCGGCCAGTAGAGAACGGGAATAAAAAAGAAGTTGTGGGTTTTTTCGGGGGCCATCATTGGCTGGCTTTTCGTTGCTTGTGCAAGGGAGTCCAGCCATTTTTCCTGCCGAAGCACCCAGACAAAGGCCGCACAAAAAAGGGCAGAAACGATCAGCGTAGCCCCTGTCGCCCATAGATGGGAGACAAAGAAACCGTCGTAGTAATAAATATCTAACAGCCATTTACACAGGAGGTAGGCGGCAGAAATTAATACTGCGACGAAAAAACCCACTCCGCTCCATGCGATCATCTTTATATCCTTCTAAGGTGTGAGGAACGAGGAATATTTTTTTTGAAAATTAACATATTTTTATCATTGTGGCGATATTTTCTTTGGTGCTAATATCAATTACATCCAGCACAGGAGATGTCCGGCCTGTGCAATTTTCACATTACTGATTCTGATGGATTTATTTTCAAATATTGTTGTTTAACCTGAATTCGGCACCCGTGCAGCTAATAGCGCACCCAGGGTGTAGCATGGCTATTTGTACCGTACCGATATTATTTTGGTGCGAATTAACGCGGCTTCCCTGTTTTTAAAATTCTTATGCGCTGTTCTGGCGGTCGATAAGCACAATTCATGCGGCTGTCATCCGTCTGAAACAGTGTCGGTCTCTGTAGTTTTCTGCGCAGGATATTGAGGCAACCATGAATCAACCTATTGAAAATCATAATAAAGTAAACGCAACTAAAGAGTACAGTGCGAAATGGCAGACCCGATTTGATTTTTTCGACCTTCATGGTGCTCCCAGTACACCAGGCTTCAGACAGGCATTGAAACAACTGCCTTTCAGGCAAAAATTAAAAGTGAACATGAATTTAATTGCCTTCCTTTTCGGCCCGATTTATCTGTTCGTACTCGGCCTGTGGAAGAAGAACATCATGCTGATTTTAATTATGGTAGTTGTTTATACTATTTTGATCATCGCCTTAGCGATAGCGGGCATGGAATTTCCACGGTATCTTCAGGTTGGCCTGGGCTATGGCTTTAATGCCCTGTACGGCATGAGCACCAATTACAGTTATTACCTGAAAGAGAAAAAAGGCGATAACGGCTGGAATCCCTTCAAAGGGATGCGCTGGTAATTTTTTCGCACCGCTCTGATGGTAAAATATAGGATTATGGTGTATCTGATGCAGACAGATGGCGGGGATTAGCCATCGGTCAGGAGATCGGACAGAATAAGTGATGAGCACTAACTCAAATTAGTGCTGTCGTGGCAGAACCACCGGAAGCCGCCAGAAAAATAACCTGACGGAAAAGGAAAAAATCGCCGAGAATATCCGTCTATACCTTTTCAAAACGGGTTCAGGCTGGCTTATAATCGCTCTGCAATAATTATAATATCGTGAAGCTCGCATAAATGTTTCCGCACCGTTTAACCGGGGCCAGGATATTCTTTTCGGAATTTCCTGATAGCAGCAGCTTCTCCCTTTCATAGACATGCAGGAAGTTACTATTTTGAATACATTAACGGAATTGAAAAAGGGTTATCTAAAGGTATTTTTCTGGCTGCTGTTCACACTGTTTCTCGTCCCTGTCATTACCCTGTTTTTTGCTGAATATGGCAACAAACAACTTGATCAGCAATACACGCAGTTCTTCATGGACGATGCGCGGGAACAACATCAGGATACGGACAAACTACAGGCGTTTCTGCAGCAGAACCCGCCTTCCAGTGTCTGCGGCCCGGTAGATGAAAATCTGCAGGATTACAAAAACGCCGTCTGCGAACCGCAATCCGAACTGTGGCAGTTCTACATGATGGATAAAGTGGCATTCTGGACACTGATCGGCAGCGGCGCTGTCCTGCTGATGGTGCTGTTGTTCAGTGCGCTGGCCTTTAAAAGCCGCCAGGGACAGGTTATCAGCCTGGCGCTGGCCCGCAAGTTCCTGATGCTGGCCTGTTCGCTGGAAGTCATGGTACAGGGCGGCATGCTGGTATGGCTCTCATTCTGGGGCACCGCCTTCTTCACGCAGACCTACTATCCCAAACTGGTGATGGCAGTAGGACTGCTGGTGCTGGCCGGTATGTATTACATGATTAAAGGCATCTTCAAAAAACTCCCACCGGAAGAGAGTATTGAAGGCGAAGTCGTGACCCGCGAAGCGGCACCGGCACTCTGGTCACAGATTGATATGCTCGCCGCCAGAGTGGGCACCACGCCACCCGATCATATTGTTGCGGGTATCGACACCAACTTCTACGTGACCGAAGCTCCGCTGAACGTGAATGGGAATCCGCTCACCGGCCGTAAGCTCTATGTCAGTATTCCGCTCCTGCGTCAGCTCACCGTTGCGCAGGCTGATGGCGTGATGGTCCATGAACTGACCCACCTGCATGAAGGCGACACCGCCTCCGGCGCATTACTGGGACCGAAACTGCATCGGTTTGATCTCTATATGCAGCTGATGGGTCAGAATGTGGCCACGCTGATCGTCTTCTATCCGCTCTATCTTTATCGCATGATGTTTGAACTGGCGTGGCAGCGTAACAGCCGTGAACGTGAGTTTGTCGCGGATCGCAATGCATCAACGCTGGTCTCCCCTGCCGCGATTATCGAATCACTGATCAAAGTATCTGCGTATGCCAGCTACCGGAATGAAGTTGAGCGAAACTTCTTTAATAACCAGACGCTGCACGAAAATGAACTGGGGATCAGTAAAGCTATTGCTGCCGGTCTGCCAGAACATGTCGCCTCTCCGGACTTTATCAGCGTCATCCGTGAGCAGAATGTGCCGCACCCGTTTGATTCACACCCGCCGCTGGCGGAAAGGATGCGTAACGTAGGGTATGAGATTAACGAAGCTGACTATGCAGCCATCGCCGCCGATTTCCCGGCCCAGAGCTGGGTCGATCTGATGCCGGTTGCCAACGAGATTGAACAGCAGTTGTGGCAGAAATATGAGCGCGACTTCTCTTCTGTGCATGAAGAGAGCCTGGCCTGGCGCTATCAGCCTGACGGTGAAATGGAAACCGCGCTGGTGCTGAAGCATTTCCCCAATGTTCCTTATACCCTGAAAGATGGCTCGCAGATCGTCATCACCTGGCAGGGCATCGTGTCGCCGAAAACCGGCGAAGTGCTGGAGTGGGATAACGTTAAAAACATCAACGTCATTCGTAGCTTCGGCCGGGATAAGCTCTACGTGCAACATGTGCAGCCAAACTCGCAGGGAAAAAAACGCAGTGAGATCCCTCTGCCGGGCCTGAAAAAGGAGATTGAAGCCTTTAAAAACACCCTCGGCTATTACTGGCATCGTCATCAGACAGTCAGGGCGTTGCTGAAAGAAGAAACGGCGGCAGCGACGCAAAGCGCATAACCCGTTTGTCATCGGCTCCCTCATCGCAGCTGAAAAGGGAGCCAATGCGAACATCCATTTTCAATCTCTATTTCTGACCACATAAATAAAGGAACGATTGTGTTTAAAAGAGCAAGCAGGGCCATGATACCCGGGATGCTGGTGACTGCCCTTGTGCTGCCGCTGGCAGCATGTGACAACAGTGACAAAGCGGATGCAAAACCCGCCCCTCAGAGTCAACCCCAGGCTGTTGCGGAGGATAGCGCTGCGCAACTCACCACAAAATTAAACGCCTATGTGGGTTGCTTTAACACTACGGATGGATCGGTTCGCGATAGTGCCCTGCGCTATGTGAGCTGGATGGCGAATGCTGAAAAGGGGCCAACCGGCAAAGAGCGCAGCGTTAACGTACTGGGCGAGGTCACGCCTTATGAACTGGAGAGCTGCACTAAAGCCATCAATCAGGCATCAAAGGCTAAACCGACGTTACCGGCGCTGGATGCTGCAGCAACACAGTATCTGGCGGATTTAACGACATTGCAGCCGCTGGTTTCGCAGGCTCATCTTTACTACAGTCAGGAAGATTACAAGGATGATGGCTTCGCGAAAGCCAAACAAATGCATCCGCTGCTCATGAAGGCGTTTAACAGCTTTATGAAATCCAGCGACCAGTTCGGTGCCGAAGTTGAAAAAGAGAACAATGAGGTCGTTGCTGCGCAACTCGTTGAGATTGAAAAGTCTGAGGGCCGTCATAGTCGCTACTACCGCCTGGCATTAGTCACACAGGCCAAACCGCTGGCGACCCTGTTTACCTCTTCCGCTCCCGACGTGGCAGAGATGACAAAAGCGATTGATGCTTACAGTACGCTGCTGAGTGAGGCAGAAAAGGCAACGGCCAGCGAAGCGGGCAAGCCATTAACCTGGTCCATCTTCCAGGATAATGCCGGAACCTTCCTGAAAGACTGCAAGGATCGCATGCGTCGGATTCGCGATAAAACACCTTACAGCACGGGTGAGCAGAGTCTGCTGAAAGGAAGCGGCAATTCAGGCTGGATGGTATCGGGTTCACCGATGCGTGTTTTAAAATCCTATAACGAACTGGTTGAGGCCGGTAACCGCCTGTAAGCTGAATACCTGCCCCGCATGCCTCCGGGCAGGCTTCGTCAGTCGGGCTGCTGCGTGCAACCCGACTGACGCTGTCACCTGCCGCGAAAAAAAAATAAAAATGTTCACGCGCCAGCATTTCGTTAAAACGTTATGCCAGGCTAGTGTGCTGGATGGATCTGAGATCCGTGGCAAAGCGCACCCCTGAGCAGGATGCGCGCTATATCAGATTTTCTGACTGTAAAATTTTTGACTGAGAGGAGTGAGAGTGCAAGCAAAGGTCGGCGATATCTACAGCGTGTATTCCCCGCAGTTGCAGCAGTACGTCGCCTGTCAGGTGACACACCTCCAGCAGCCTGCTAATGCCAGAGGTAAAGTCCTTGCAGCCATACTCCAGCTCGACTGGGCAGGTGATCATTTGCCTGACAGGGCGGAAGCCAGCCGTATGCGGCCTTTGCGCTGTAGCTACTATTTTGTCAAAGACAGCTTCGATCACGGTTATGTCTCCGCCAATGTCCCACCGGGACATGTATTAATTGCCAACCTGCCGCCGCTGGCAGATCAGGAAGTAAACGCCTACAAGTTCGGCTGGGACGTGGGAGACAGTCTTGTTCGTCAGCGAAACTGGGAGAAGATCGACCCGGCCAGCCGTGCGCGGTTCAAGGCTGCTTCAGGCGCGCACAACGTGGTTGTCGGCGGCCACACACTTCGCCAGGACACCACCCGTATCAATGACCACCTCCTGCAAACCCTGACCGATCTCTCTGAACTGGATCGCCTGCCCTGCCTGATGACCATCGAAACCCGCCATGGCACCCCGGAACTGATGGCCTATATACAGCAGCATGACTTCATTAATGAGCTGCACTGGCAATCCGCTGTCGTCAGCAAAATCGATGTCGGGGCGACCCATCTGTCGCGTTTTATTCTGAACCCGGAAGGCGTCAGCCGCGTGCGGCTGAATCCTGATCTCTCCCTGCTGTCACTCACCGCAACGCCTTCTTCAGGCCTTCAGGTAGAGGCGGATCAGGAGGGACGCAATCTGTGTCTGCAATGTTCGCAGACTTTGCCTGTGCTGCAGGGTATTGACCGGCTCAGGGCATTGTCACTGACAGGCGTTAAAGAGATTGACCTGGCGCCAGTCGTTGAGCGCTTTACCTGTTTGACTGAGCTGCGCATCTGGGGAAATCCCGGCGTAGCCAGCAATATGCATCGTATTGCCGCACTGCCACAGTTGCAGATGCTGACCTTCTTCGACCTGTTTGGCTTCAGCGCGGCTGACTTTCCCTCACCAGAAGCGTTGCCCAATCTCTCATGCCTGTGGATGACCAGCGTCCCGCTTGACGTAATCAGCTCTGTCAGAACCGCTTATAAAAAGGCGACAACTCAGGGGTTGGATCTCTCGCTGAGTAAAGCGCGCAAGCCGGAATGGCTGGCTGAGAATCTGCACAATCCTTTCCGGGACTGGGATGGCCGCGAACATATTTCGGCCACTTATGCCAAAAAAGCAGCGCTGGCTTACAAAAACCTGCGGGCTGCCACGAACAACATCGATAGCAGCATGGATGTGGCGAGCCTGTTAACCGCCGCCGTAATCGCCTACACCGAAGCCTTTAATCTCATCGACCGGCGTTCAAAGGCGATCGAGACGGTCGAGCGTGAGGAGATCTACAGTGTGCTGTTCGATGTTCTGAACCCGCTGGAGCAGAAACTGGGCGAGCAAGGCGCTACGCTTGTGGATCAGCCGCGGTTGTATCAACTCTTCGACCAGTTACGCGAATTCTGAGCCATCCCGAAGATTCAGGCGTGTTCCGCCACGCCATAAAACCGTTATTCGCCGCGATCACCTTATGTGGCAAAGCGTTAAGACGTGAGTTGAGAAAGGATCGCGGGCGGGAGAGTCTGCAGACCTCTCTTTCCCGGCCAGCCATTCTGCTGTTTATGATCGGGTAACGGCAGATAAAGTCAGCTGTGTCGTGGGTTTATCCGGAGATATTACCCTGCCCTTTACGCAGTCCGTTCAGGAGTGCCTGCGTCGCGCCAGAAGCTTTTACGGAAGGCGAACAAACCAGCCCGAATTCCCGGTGCAGAGGCGGGATGACCGGCATCACTGACAGGCCGCGCCGTTCCGCTGGCAGGGCTGATTCCGGCACCAGCGCGACACCCATGCCTTCACGCACCAGCATGCAGGCGCTGATCCAGTCGCGGACCTTTACGCGCACGTCAGAGAGGTGGAATCCTGACTGTTCCATCAGGCTTTTGCCATTAACGACGCATCCGCCTGTTGCAAGCACAAAGGGCTGGTCTGCCAGTTCCTGCAGGGTTATACCGTTCGCGCCTGACTGACCGATGTGCGGAGCGCTGGCTGGCATGACGGCGACCCAGGCGTCTTTTCCCAGTATCACCTCAGCACGTCCGGGTGTGGGGTTCATTACCACCCCCAGTTCAACGGTGTCTGCTGCAAGCCACTCCTCAACTTCTTCATCCGTCCCTTCCAGCACCACCACCTCCATGCCCGGATGCAGACGCCTGAAGTTACGCAACAGCCCAGGCAGGAGTGTGGACGTCACAGAGGGAAAGCTGGCAAGCCGAATGCGTCCGCCCTTTAAACCCCGGCTCTCATCAGCCAGCACGCGGATCGCGCTGAGCTGCGACAGCATAATTCTGGCATGTTCAATGACCTGCTCTCCCAGCGCGGTAACACCGATGTGCCGGCGCTCACGCACGAATACCGCGAACCCGAGTGACGACTCTAACTGGGCGATAGCCTGGCTGGCACCGGACTGTGTCATGCCTGTCGTTTCAGCAGCACGCGAAATATTACTGGCATCGGCCACCGCCACCAGCAAGCGCCAGTGCAGAAGATTCATCATGGTTATCAGTAGCCCAGCTAATAGTTAATTATTGGAGCATTAATTTTACAGAATCCTCTGCGTTAAGCACAGTCTGTTCCGTAACGACAAAGAGAATCTCGCATCGCTTTCAATGTTAACGGAGAAGACATGAAACTTTATTACGCCCCGGATACCTGTTCGCTGTCACCCCATATCGTGCTGTGTGAACTCGCACTGGAGTTTGAGCTGGTTAAAGTGGATAACAGGAGCAAGCTCACCACTGACGGACGCGACTTTCGCCTTGTCAACCCCAAAGGCTATGTTGCTGCGCTGGAACTGGACGACGGGCAGATACTGACTGAAGGGCCGGCGATTGTGCAGTATCTCGCCGACCTGAGGCCGGAAAGCGGGCTGGCACCGCCAGCAGGCAGCTGGGCGCGTGTTCGACTGCAGGAGTGGCTGAACTTCATTACCAGTGAAATCCACGCGGGCTCCGCTATGTTGTTTAATCAGGCACTGCCCGACGCTGTCCTGTCACTGTTTCGTGAAAAACTCTTCCGGCGGTTCGACTTTTTGCAGGATACGCTCGCCGAAAAAGCGTTTCTGATGGGGCCGTCATTCAGCATTGCTGACGCCTACCTTTTCACCGTACTGGGCTGGTGTAAGTTCTTCAGCATTGAACTGGATCGCTGGCCTGCGCTGATGGCATACAGAGCAAATATCAATGCGCGCCCTGCTGTACAGGCGGCATTACTTGCAGAGGCGACGCAGTAAGCGCGGGCAGATTGGTGGCCTGATGCCAGAGTATGAATAACCGGTCCGCTTTGATCTGCTGCTGGCGCCTTGCGTAACGGTAGTCTGGCGCCAGAAGCAGACGGAAATTTATCGTTTCACCGGGAACAGGTTAGTATCTCCAGACTGACCTTTTAGCGGGGAGTCGGCTTTATGATTAACAACACCAGGGCGGAAACCTCTGTTATCAGGCATGCCGACAGGAATTTTGACGTCACGTTATTGAAGGTGAATGAGGCCAGCCAGTGTATCCTTTTTGCGGCAGGTGCTGGCGGAAGTCCATTGCGTCATCTTGAGCTTCTGCAGACCTTTAGCCGCAATGGTATTTCAGTGGTAGCGCCCCATTTCGAACGGTTAACCTCTTCCACGCCCTCAAAGGCTGACTTACTGGAGCGCAGCCAAAGGCTGGTCCTCGCCCGCGATGCGTTTTGTCAACATTATGCCTCGATTACCGGCGTCGGGCACTCACTCGGCACCGTGATTTTGTTAATGCACGCCGGGGCGACGGCCTGGACTCGCACCGGAGAGAAGGTGACATATGCAGGCAGACAGGATTTGAATCAACTGGTGCTGTTAGCGCCACCTGCGGATTTTTTCAGAGCACCCTCGGCCCTCGCCTCCGTGAAAGTGCCGGTCAGGATCTGGACTGGCGAGAAGGATACCCTGACACCGCCATCGCAAGCGCTGTTCATCAAAGAAGAATTAGATAATCGAACTGAGACAGAACTTTGCGTGGTTAAAGATGCCGGGCATTTTACCTTCATGAACATCCTGCCGCCGCATATCACTGACACCCACCCATCACGCGACGCCTTTCTTCTCAATCTGGGAGAAGAGATCTCCCGTTTTGTCACTGGCTTGTTGGCTCAGCCAGATAATGAATCACAACTTAATTAAACCGATCCCTCTTTTTCAATCACCAGCACGCGGGCGACGCCCTGTGGACGCGCAATATGTTCTGTCCCTTCACTGGCATAAAAAATATCACCAGCGTTGAGTACACGGCTTTTAACTTCGCCCTGCTCTTTATATTGCATTTCAACACACCCATCCATGACAGCAAAAACCTCCTGACCATCGTTGATGTGCCACTTATAAGGCTGATCGGTCCAGTGAAGTTTCACGCTGACATTATCGAAGCTGGCAATATGCCGTGAGTCCCAGGCCTTCGAACCGGTAAATTCCTTACTGCAATAAAAATTCATTTTAGCTCTCTCTACAGAAGTGATTTAACGCCATCGACATCATCAATATCAGAGAGAGGTGATCGATTCTATACGTCAGGCATCTGTTGTCCTGATCTGTCCTCTGGTTGTCCAGTTAGGGGCAGAGCGGGATTGTGTCGATCAGTGTGACCTGCCGTCTTCTACTGAATCGGCCAGACAGGCGCGATATTCTGATAAAGCGTAACGCGGCCAACGCGCTGGCGATCTCAATTACATGAGTTTTGCTTTGGGTCGGTTTTCGCTGTCATGCGAATGGCCTCTGTATAAGTGTGAGAGCCACGATCATTTGAAATAAATCCTGATAGTTCATCCTCTAACGTGTTATCCGAAGCAACATATTTTCAACTGTAACGACGGTTTACACCTGTAAATAATGGGGTATTATCGGCGATATTATGTACAGGGAGAAGATAAATGGATGTAGCATTGATCGAAATGATGCGCTCAGGCAGAAATAAAAACTGGGCTGAAACAATGATTAACCTTGAGGCCAGAAAGCTGATTAATACAGCTAATCATGTGTCCTCAGTCCATCTTTCGAATGGCATGACTCAGGTGAAGTTTGTTCAGGAGATCAGAGATCTGGTTGAGCAGCAGTTTGCGTCTGCCCGACGTGCAAAATCAGAAGAAGAATGCATAGCCTGTATTAAAAATCTGAGGGAAGAAACGGAAAACCTTCAGAAGCAGGACAGAATGCTGCGCATGAAAACGGCGAAACTTTATGCCAAAGTGGAGTTCGTCAGGGAAAATAATAAAATTGTCGGGTATGTCATTTCGGCTGTAAATGTAGTTTTGTCGGGGGCTGAAATAGCTGCTGGCCTGACCCTTACAGGAACTATGACACCATTGGGCTTTCTGGTCGGTGCAGTTTTAGTTACTGATGGTGCGAACGGCATAAGCAAAGAAATTGCGCACTATGTAATGGATAACAAACAGTCTGAAGGATTGGTTGCTGATGCCGCTATGTCCACTGCTGCATTCATGGGGTTCAGCCCTGATAGCGGGCTGGGAATCTATAAATCAATCTCGCTTGTTGCAAATGCCTATAGCGTATTCGGTCTGTTCAGACGCCCTGGAACCTGGCGTCTGTTCAGATATCTGCCCGCGGATTATTTCAGGAAAGTCAGCACTATGAGCCGTCCAAAACTCACAATGAATATAGTCGGTTATGGTGTTAAAGCTAAGGTCATATTTGACCTTATGTCTGTCACTGATGCTGCTCTGAATGAGCCGTGATTCTGCGATAGCGCCATGACTTGTATGCAAGCTTTGCTGGGGCTAAATACCATATAAAAGGCAATACAATCGCAAGTGTGGCCGCCAGCGTGATGCTGGTATCTACGGATGCCAGCATCAGCGTAAGAGCAAGTATGATAAAGGCAATAATAGTAATCCACTTCGAGGCGTTAAAGCGGTTAGCAAGATCATGGATCATGGAATCCAGTGAGCCACCATAATTAGCCATATTGTTTTTCAGTTTTAGTAGATCTGCATGACTAAAGCCGGATTCCAGTAGTGCTTTTTCACTCACTTTCATAGATTTTCATCCTTAAAAATTACCTGAATAGCTTAAGCAAGTTTACCTGAAAACGGCACTAAAAAACCCGTGAAGTGCAGGCTTTCTGTCGCGTGATACTTGTAAACGTCCATTATCCACAGAGCGGGTGGTTAGCTGGGATCAGCATGATGTACCAGTGCGCTTTTCCTGATCTATCAGATAGTGCCCCTTGTGGATGTAATCCTGACCGCGAAACAGCTGCGGCTAATCGGGATTTCCAGATACTGTTGGCATTTACTGAGATATTGCCAACTCATCAGCCAGCCCTGACCCGCCATCCTGACCGTGAATAACCATGTAATACAATCGTTTAAATCTGGTCGCTAACTGGTCATCAGTGGCCACTGTACGGGTAGACTGCGTTCGCCATCTCCTGTGACCTGGACGAATCGACGCAACGCTATCCTTAAAGATGTGCGAGACGTTGAACATATGGTGATATGTTTGCGATCAGCAAAGGGGATATGCCTGATAAGTTATGGGCAGTAATAACAACTCACTTCTCAAATCCTTATTATCCCTTAAAAATTAATCGAATAGCCTAAAATACCAGACAGAAATACTATTAATGACGAATCGCCTCTGTTCATACCATTGCCAAAGGTCTGTAATGAAATCGATAAATCTGGAAAACCTGTATCGTTCTGCCAATCAGAACACCTTCTCCATCTGGTCGGAAAATGCAGGAGTTGGGGCTGTTAAAAAGGGGAATTACTACGATCCTGTAAGGCTGGCTCTTGCAGCGGGCATTCAGCCGCCGGTGACCTTTGTTGTCTCACGTCTTATTTGTGAATTACAGCAGCTCACAAAGGATGATCCCCTTGCCGATATTCTGCCCACTCAGGGTTTCCATTTTACCTTCCTGCCCCTGACTCTGCCGCTCTATAACGAAAACGAGCCATTGCCCGAAAAAATCAATGAATTAACGAATATCTGGAGCGAATTTGATGCGATAAAAATTGTTATCAGAGATCTGCGGTTAGTTGCATTGCCCAGTCAGTTATTGCTTGCGGGGATCCCTGATAGTTCGGCAATAGCCATGCGCCACTCATTCTGCGAAAAAGTTCTGGATTCGCACTGGAAAAATGAGTTGCTGATGCGTCATAACGGCAGCCCATTACCGGCACCCTTCTGGCACAGCACGATTCTGCGCTATGGCACTGATTTTTTACCCGCATCCGTACGTGAGTTTATTTTTGAACGTCAGACCATTAATTTTGGGGATGTAGATGGAGAATTAAAACTAGCGAGGGTCAACTACAACTGGACAAAATGTTATCCGTTGGCGGATTAATTAAGACGAAGTAATTACATGATAAATAAGATGTCTTAGTTTCCTCTGCCTGCCCTCGCGTAAACGTTTCAGAAGTGGGTAATACGCCCCTGTTTTCGCTCATAACAGTCATTAACCCGCACACATTCCGCTCTATACCTGACTACCCTCTCCGGCTGAAAAAACAGGGCCTGCGCGCAACACTTTCTGTCTTTCACAACCCTGATATCGTTAGCCCTATGGCGCCTCATTCACATCATGTCACTTTTTACACGAGTAAAAACCTCAGGAAATTTAAAAAACCGCCGCGTGCTGCCGATAACCTCAGGTATCGAAACTCTGTACGCAGGAAACAACATCCATGTCACCATCCGACACCCATAGTAAGCATCAGGAAATTGGCGAAATTACGGCGCGTGCTGGCTTCATCCTGCGGCAGCTTCGCGACAGTCTGCAACAGCTGGGGCTTGATAAAACCATCGCCGATGTGGCGGGAAGCATCCCTAACGCCCGTGAAAGGCTGGGTTATGTCGTCACAATGACCCGCGAAGCAGCAGAGGGCGTAATCAACAGCGTGGAAATCACGCAGCCTCTGCAAACCGATCTGGGAGAAAAAGCGGAGAAACTCTCGCAACGCTGGGATGCCACATCGGGGACGCCATTAGAAAAAGAACAGACCCAGGCATTAGCGGCAGATACCGTTGCCTTGCTGAATGATGTCCCCCGTGTCACGGGTCTGACGCAACAGCAGTTGCACGCGATTATGATGTCACAGGGCTTCCAGGACCTCACAGGACAGATTGTGCAGGCTATGATGGCCGTGCTGAATCAGGCTGAGCAGCAGCTGATACAGGTCATCCGCGATAATACCGGCTCACATAGCACCGCCGAGCGCACTGCGCCTTCTAAACCCTCCTCCGCACCAGAGACTCCTGCCAGTCAGGATGATGTGGACGACCTGCTGGCCAGTCTGGGAATGTAAGCCGACGTAATAAAATCGCTCTGAGAACGGACGATTAATGATTAAAGCGTTTTCGCCAGGCCACCCAATCGGTCTTGCTGACAGCAAAGATGTTATTTTGGCTAAACGTCCGCTTTGTGCCAGAGGCAGACGTTTATGAAAATGGCAGTGGATTACGCGCTGCGATGTTTCTCCAGTTTGATATCGGTATCGTTAATCTCTTTTTTATTACCCCAGCCGAGCTGCATGTAAAATTTCGCCGCGCGACTATTTTTATCAGTTTCCAGCCAGGCAATCTCATGATGTTTGAATAATTCCTGCTCGGCGAGAAAAACCAGCCTGCGACCTATCCCCTGGCCTTCATATTCCGGGAGAACAAAGGCCGCAAAAAGACAGCCTTCATCCGGTAAAATCATTGAAAAGCCGACTATTTTGTCGTTTTCAGCCGCAACCCAGGCGCATAAATTCTTTTCAATCATATCGGCCACGACGCTTTCGGTGATCCCCAGCTGACGCATTTCTTCACGACTCAAATAATTCTCGAGCACTGAGGTTCTGACTTCGAAAATACTATCAACATCAGAAGCCCGGGCTGTTCTTATATTAATATTCATTAGTCTTACTCCTTGTATGACAAAAATATTTCTTGATGATGATGCCTGACATTCCCTTAAACGAACCATAGAATCTTGAGCAAAAAAGCTGTTAAACGGCAGGCCGTCAAAGGCGGCACTACCTCAAAGCCTGCATAATGAATGAAGCCGTTATGATAAGAACGTTGTGCAATAAGAGCTCAGCCGACCTTAACTCCGCTCTGTTTCTTCATAGTGACGCCTCATTAACTAATTTGAGATAGCGGGAACCCGATATGTTTCTACCACTCACCACGCAGACAACTTTACGCCCGCTCAGTTCTTTTGCATAACGGATGGCTGCCGCAACTGCGGGTACGCCTGAAGGCTCTACAACATGGCTGTGCAGATTAAGCATTAACAGCATCGCTGCTTTAATTTCAGCTTCTGAAACCAGAAGAACACGATCGACGCGATCGCGTATAAGTGGCCAGGTCATCGCTTCAGGCTCTATATAGCCACTTATGCCTTCGGCGATTGACGACGATATTTCCACTGGGATCGCCTCACCAGCTTCTTTCCAGCACGCAAACGTCGGGCTTGCTTCACTCTGCACTGCCCACACTTCGGCTGCAGGGTTTATGCCCTTGATGGCTGTTGCGATACCGGAGGCCAGCCCGCCGCCGCCAATGTTCACGAGAATAACGTCAGCGTCTGGCCAGTCTTCCATGATTTCCAGACCGACGGTGCCGCCTCCGGCAATCATCTGCTGATTATTATAGGCCGAGACGAACGTAGCGCCGGACTGTTGCGCTGCAACAATGGCTTCCTGCCTTGCATCTTCAATGTTGTCAAAAAACGTAACCTGCGCACCATAACTTTTCATTGCAGAAACCTTAATCGGGTCTGCTGAAAACGGTAAGAATATGGATACGGGTATGCCTGCCGCATGTCCCGCACAGGCAAGCCCTAAACCATGATTCCCTGCCGTCGGGGCGATGACGCCGGCACGTCGCTGGTCTGCATTAAGACTGGCAAGAACGTTTGCAGCACCTCTCAGCTTAAAGCTACCCGTATGCTGTAGATTTTCCATCTTAAGCCTGACCTCCGTCCCGACAAGAGCAGACAGCGAGTGGGAAGGCTCCAGTGGAGTTTTGCATACTGTTGATTTAATTCGCCCGGAAGCGGCATAAATATCTTTCAGCGTGACACTGTCTGTTAGCCTTTGTCTGTGGTTTGTCATAGTATGCCCCTAAAGTTATATAAGAAAATGACTATATAGGCGATTGACTATATGCACAACTCAAAGACATTAATGGCCGATATTTTTCGTGCCCTTGGTAATGAGCATCGGCTCGTGATTGTTGAATGGCTGTCCGATCCAGAGTCACATTTTCCGGTGCAGCAGGACGGCGATCTGGTTAAGGATGGTGTGTGTGTCGGATTTATCACCGAAAAAATTGGACTGAGTCAGCCCACCGTGACAGGCCATCTGCAAATTCTTGCTAAGGCCGGAATTGTGACATCGAAACGTATCAAGAACTGGGTGTTCTATAAACTTGATCGTCAACGGATGGATGAAGCTACGGCAATGTTGTCTGGATATGGGAAGCTGGCGCCTGGTTCACATGAACAGCCATAATTGGGCAGTATGTGTATTTACAGGGCAGTAAATCCAGTGTGTGTATCTCGCTCCTGGCGTGCCCGCCTTTCAGATAAATTTATTCGGTCATCGTTATCTGTTGTCATCTTCTGTAAAACTGCCGTTTAACTTCAGAAACTACCCCGGCTGATGACCAGCCTGTAGGTCTGGGTCCGCTTTTCGTTCACAGCGGACCTTATGACCTAATTTTCTGTACGATCCGTGCCTGAGGCGGCCATTAATTACATTCAGATGCGCTAAGAAACATTGAGCCGCTTATTTTCCTTCAGGATGATTCGGACATATTTGAGAACCGACTGCGCACGACACGCCAGGCGTTCTGCCCACACCCGTCAACCAACCTGCCCCATTCAGGCAGGTGGAATGCTTTTATTAGACGAGATTCACCAGGGTGCGCGCTCTCCATCCAAAAAAAATCCTGCGGTGATTGTCTGGGATGCTTCAGCAGCGAGCCAGACGATCCCCCTGGCCGCCTGGGATACAGTCCGGTAACCGGTATGTCCGTTAAAATCGGTGGCCGTATATCCCGGGTCAACTGCGTTTACGCTGATGCCATACTCAGACAGTGAATTGGCAAATGCCACCGTAACGCCATTTAATGCCGTTTTTGAACTGGTATAGCCCAGTGCCGCTACCTGAGAGTAGGGATGCGCTTTGTCAGATACCCATTCCAGCGATCCCAGCCCGCTGCTGACCATGATGACCCGGGGTTCCTCGCCCAGTTTGAGCAGCGGCAGAAAAGCCTGCGTTACTCTGATGACGCCGAAAACGTTGGTGTTATACACCGTCATAATATCGCTGATGCTCTGCGACTCAGGCGCGATGGGCCAGGTTCCGGGAATACCCGCATTGTTGATCAGCACATCTAGTTTTCCATCTTCTGACTTTATCTGCCCGACAGCCGCATCAACACTTTCCTGGTCTGTCACGTCAATGATAGCCAGCCGCGCTTTAATGCCTTTCGACAGCAACAGGCTGTCGCCGTCTTTGAACACTGGCTGCAGCCCTGCTTTACGACGGGTGAACTGCTGCCTGTGCTTCCGGAGTGGTGGCCCGAATTTGAAGGTCCCTGGCTCTACTTTCCCAGCCGCTTTATGTCAGCACCTCTGCGCGCTTTTGTAGATTTTCTGAAAGAGGTACAGTCAATGCCTGAACCGCTCGATTGACTGCAGTAGCAGGCTCACCAATCGATATTGAGCTCGGCTAACAAGCGCACCTCTGTTTTGACGGGTTGTGACAGGTTAAAACGCACTGGAGGCATGGGGCCGCGTTTCAGACCGCTTTTTTCCCGGAGCAGACCTTGAGAAATTTCAGCTTCCCTGACTAAAGTGGAGTACTAATTTTTATTTAAAACCACTCATTACGGGAACTGGAAAAATGGAAACTGATTGGCATAGCTCCTCACTAACACGTTCGACCATCATTGATAAAAATTACAAAAACACACAAAACGTTCGCCGTTTTATGATCAAAGAGTGTGGAGAGAATTTCCGATTCAATCGTGAATTTATGATCTGGATAAGTAATGCTACCCCTAAGAATTTGGGTGATGTCGTAGATGATTGGAAACGGCGATATAAACGTTAAAATATGGATGTCAGCCTCTCACTTATAGCGAACCTTGTGCGTTCTGGCACAGGTTAACACCTCGAATTTTATCTCGGCGACAAAGCTGTTTCGTAAGAAAGCTTAGTTTCTGTGGTACTCAACCCAGTTAAAATCAGGTTTTTTATGGAAAAAATAATTCTTGTCCCGTCTGGTCTTGGTCTCAACCCTCTTTATGTAGGGCACATACCGGGCACATTCCGTGCGCCAGCAGTTCTCATGCACCACGGACTCGATAAAATGTTTCCCTCTTGTAACTTTGTTACTGTTCCCTGCCCTGAATACAGTCCTGAATGTGAGCCAGGTACTGATATCCTGAACGGTCACAAGCTCAGACAACTTAATCTACGATTGGCTGATGAAGTAGAGGCGGCGCATCATCGCAACTTAAAGCCCGTTGTTATCGGAGGCGACTGCGCCATCCTGCCCGGAGCCTTGCTGGGCAGCAGGCGTCAGTTAGGGCAACTTGCACTTGTGCATATTGACGGCCACAGCGATTTCCGTCATCCCGGCAACTGGAAGCGAGAACCAGGAGCACGACCAGGCGCTGCGGCCGGAATGGATTTGGCACTCGTTACCGGTCGGGGAGAGCCATTACTGACTGCATGGCCCGGTATCGAAGGATCCCTGGTTCAGGATGACGCAGTGATTCAGTTGGGAGAGCGTGAGTCGCTCCTGGAAGATTATGAATGGCCTGACATTGTTGGCACTGATATCCGGCGTATAACTATTTTTGACGCGCTTAAGTTGCCTGATCATCATCTCATCAATGTGATATTCGAGCGGCTTAACCTTTTTCCTGAAATGCCCTACTGGATTCATCTTGATATGGATGTCCTGGACAGTTCTGAAATGTCTGCAGTTGATTGTCCCGGCATTCCCGGTTTGTCTTCTGAAACACTTGTAAATCTCTGTCGCGAACTTTTCAGAAATATGCGCTGCTGTGGCATCACAGTAACCATTTATGATCCTGATTTAGATCATGAAGGGACGGCAGCAAAGCTCATTTTGGACATGCTCAGAAGCATAACTAACGGTATCTGACCCAATTACAATCAAAGCGGTTACTACGTCCGTTTCTCGCTCATAGCGGACATTGCCTGATGCAGATGTCCGCTTTGTCCAAGAAGCGGACGTTGCGCTTTTTACTGCCGTGAATGCATCTCAATGATATTACAAACTCGTTAGATATTATTCATTTCCTGAGCTTTCACGAATGCTGGTCGGCTCATGGCTCTGGCTATGTAGCTGTCAGTTTCTTTGCCAATTTCTAATCCGCATAGTTTTGCCCACAGCAACGAATGAGAGAGGAAAATGTCGGCCAGAGTAAAATTGTCCCCGGCGATCCACGTATGGGACGGATTGAAGCGGATCTGGGAGATGACCTTGGTTGCTTCGTCTCTAAGGGAATTCATTAAGCCAGTGGATCGTTGGTTTTCTGGAATGAATACATTTTGTTTCAGTAAACTCCAGACCGGCGCTTCTAAGTCGGTGAGACTAAAGCTCAACCACGCATTAACGGAGGCTTTTTCTTCAGGATTTGCGGGGTAAAGAGTACCATTTTGATGTTTTTCACACAGGTAAATACATATTGCTAAGGTTTCACTGATTGATATTTTTCCGTCAACCAAAAATGGTACTTTTCCAAAAGGATGTGGTGATTTGACGTCAGAAGTTGGATCAAAAAGTTCTACTCTGCTGGTATCGTAAGTTGCCCCAATTTCTTCAAGCGCCCAAAGCACCCTAAGGGATCTGCTTTTTGGGTAGGTATAGATTTTCAACTCAAAACTCCTTTTTTATGAGCAGTCTTTATAGAATAAGTGATGAGTTAATGTCAAAAAGTCCGCTTTGTGCCAGAAGCGGACGTGGCTAACAACAATCTGTGTTGTTCAACGGGGAACAGATGATTCCATTGATATGAGCATTTAGCACTATAGGATTGCTAATCATGCTTAGGCTGCACAACAAGAATAAAGCTTATACTCAGACAGAATTTGAGATTACACAGGGACTAAGTTGATCAGTCCTGTCAACGCAACGCTAAATTCTTGTCAAGAAACGCTTTAGATTGCCGAAATATACAATTACCATTATTTCTGTAAATACATGGATTGAACAATATGAACAAACTCTTACTTCTTATCTCGCTGGTTTTTATTGCGCCAGCACAGGCTTCTGAAGTCACAGTTGGTCAGGCTTGCAAAGCTGCTTCTGCTGCAATGTTTGGCCGTGACCATAAGATCATGCAGTTGGATAAAGTCGAATCAGGTGTTGCCTATGTCCATTATATCCGGCAGGACGATGGCACCCGTTGGGCAATTAAGTGCAAACTTATAGGTGATCAAGTTATGTGGGCATCTAACAATCCTGAGAGCACCGGTCGCTGGCGGGATGATCCTGCAGACAGTACGGTCAAATATGCTATTAATGGTAAAAAGATTATTATTACCGAACTCTACAGTGACGGTTCAAGTACTACTAACTCTTATCCTTTGAACCAGCTAAAGTGACTATGATCGGCACTCCGTTGATCAAGACAACTCAATTTTAGTCATGTAGCTATTGGAGTTGAGAACGTCCGCTCCTCGCTCACAGCGGCCGCTCATTTTTGTGACCAGTGATGATGCCGACACCAGTCGGCTTCATGGGCTGATCTAACCGCTACTACCTCACCCCGTGGCCCTTGCGCTACCGGACTATCAGCCGGCTCTTCCTGTTGGCCAGGAACCCGGATGGCAGCTAGTGGACAGCAATTGCCAATATGTAACTCACCTGAAAACCCGTTTGAATCCAGCCTCTCCACTCATTTGCATTTTTCAACCCTCCGGCGTTATTTTTCCCCCACCTTCAGCTATGCCTCCGCTGAAATATCGTATCAAGCATGAAGATCACCTAAAAATTAACCTAACAAGTGTTAGACAGGTGTTGACGTGTGTTGATTTGCCCGCTAAGGTTTATCTACCTAACGTTAGTTAGATACCCCAACCATTAACCTGTAGGATCGACCATGACTGCTAAACTTCAGCTTTTTACATCACCTTCGGCCTTTCCTAATCCACAGCGCCTGCGGCTTTTCATGCACGAAAAGGGCATCGCTGACCAGTTTGCCGAGACAATCTATGACATGTCCCCTGGAGGAGAGCAGCGTGGCTGGCGACATTTGAATATGAATCCGTGGGGCGAAACGCCTACCCTTGAACTGGCTGACGGGAGTTATATTTCTGAAACGGCTGCCATCGTTCGCTATCTTGATCAGGAGTATCCGGGCCGCAAGATTATGGGAGAAACAGCACTGGAACAGGGGCTGGATAATATGTGGGATAACCGGGTGTGGGTGCATATCCTGTACCGCATCGTTACAGCGTTCCACGTGTTGCACACCGGCCTCGGCTTCAAGCTGGAATTGACCAAAAATGAGGCCTGGGGTGAACACTGCCGTAAAGAAGCTTTGGCTCACGCCGCGCTGGTTAATCGCCATCTGTCAGACGGCCGCGAATGGCTGCTCGGCGGCGATGCGCCGACCTTCTCGGATATTACTCTGGCAACCGCGATCGCCTTCTCGAAATTCCCGGTCAATGCCACTCCACTGGACGAGCGTTTTGAGTTCTTAGATGCCTACTGGCAGCGCTGGACAAAACGTCCTGCCTTCCAGGCGGCCTACGCCGATCGCAACAGCGGCATTCCTGAGCTGGATTCGCCAGCCCGGTAATAGCGCCACTCGATGTAAACTCCGGTACGCCGGGTTCGTTATCTACTGACTTTCCCGGTGACCAGAGTGCTTATGATTGCGTCGGCTGTTGATGTTACTTGCTAAACCATGATGGAATGACGTCTGCCTGAGCACCCTGGATGCATTGAACTTACTGTTTTCCATGGCAATCACCCTGTCACCCGGTAAGCGTTTGCTGTAAATTAGCGTTCTCTATTTAAGAGATCATCCCAATACCAAAGGCATCAAGATGAGCGTCAACACCAGGGAAGCCATTTTGCAGGCGGCCAGGAAAATTGCCCAATCTCAGGGCTATAACGGTTTGAATTTCCGCGACCTCGCGCAGGATGTGGGTATCAAAGCGGCGAGTATTTACTACTATTTTCCAGGCAAAGCCGAGTTGGGTATTGCCGTTGCCAGACGATACTGGGAGGACGGTGCGCTCGCGCTCGAGATGATCGAATCAGAAAGCCCATCACCCATTGATGCGCTGCGTCGCTTTCCTGAAATCTTCCGAAGATCACTTGAGTCCGAAAATCGTCTCTGCCTGGGCAGTTTCATGGGCGCTGAAAAAGATACCTTACCTCCTGAAATGAATGCAGAAATACAGAAGTTTGCTGATGTGAACATTGCATGGCTGAACAGACTGCTGGTGGCTGCGAAGGTGTGCGATTCAAGTGAGAGTGAATCCAGAGCACGTGCAATTTTCACGGCCATTGCTGGTGCCCAGCTTATCGCCAGAAGTCGCTCAGATATCTCGCTTTTTGATTCACTGGTGAATTCATACCGCGCCTTCGGACCTCTGCCAGCATAGCAACTGCCCGCAATCCGATTCAGTGAATGGGCGGCTTTATGCACGCGCGCCCAATGCGGCGCGGCGTCCGGTAGCGTATGTGCTTTTCCACTCAGGAACTCACCCCTTTGAATCAATGCGCGACGGGCCAGGGTAAAAGTATTACGCCGTGTCTCATCATCACCTGCGATAAAGGGGTGAAACCTCGGTTCAGGAAAGCGTTTATTTCAGCGGTTCAGGCAGCTAACAATCCACAATTTGCTGTCCGACTGCGGTTTCTTAAGCGGCTTCAGGCCAATAGTCGTGGCAATCAGCTTATCATCAACCGTAAGCGTCCCCTGCTCCGTCACCCGATAATCTTTACGCTTCTTACCTTTCAGCAACGCGGGTGATGCGGTACCCCTGAGAGTACAGCAGTAAAGCCTGGCTACGGGGATCGCGTTCATCGGGGGCGGATGTCATGTTCATGCAGCACAAATACGGCCGCGACACTACTTGATCACAATAATGCGGCAGATTGCGCAGAGTTCCCCCCTCGCCTTTGATTTACGCTGTTATATCCAGGAAAAGATGTTTACATTTGTTCAGCAAAATTATCGGCCGCTTAGCAGAGCGTCACTGACCGACACGCGGATTGATCGCAAGGAAGAACAGCCGTTAACTTCATCATCAAAGTCATACCGCTAACAGAGGCAGGGAAAGAATGAGGGAGCTTGCACCCGATGGCATCACCGGGATGCCGTCACGGACGGCAGAGTATCTTTGTCGCCAGATCGCACGCCTGCTGAAAGGAGGAAGCCTGACCCCGGAAACCTGCCAGCGTATCTTTGCTTTCTGTGGAATCAGACCGTCAGATGCTCAGTGGCGTCAGTTTCTTATCCCGGTTCTTTCCTGTCTGGGATTACTGTCTCTGGTTGCCGGAGCGGTGTTCTTTATTGCCTGGAACTGGGCCTGGCTGCCGAAAATGGCGAAATTTGCCCTGGCCGAGCTGTTGATCGTCGCGCTAGCGGTGATTGTCTGGTGGCGCTGGTACAGCACGCTGGCACGCAACGCATTACTGGCGACAGGGCTAATCTTCGGTGCCCTTTTTGCGCTGTATGGACAGATTTATCAGACCGGTGCTGACAGCTGGGAGCTATTCCGGGCCTGGTTATACGTTCTTCTGCCGCTGGCGCTGATTGCCCGGCAAAACAGCCTGTGGTTTTGCAGCTGGCTGGTCGCTAACCTGGCATTCCAGCTCTATTACAACACCCTGCCGTCGTCACTGCTGGATCTCGCCGCGTCTGACAGTTTAACCAGGCTTCCGACCGCTGTGCTCTACGGATATCTGGCGTTGCTGGCAGCCTGCCTGATTGTCAGGGAAGCGCTGGCGTGGCGCGCGATAAAGCATCAGCCCGAGAGCTGGCTGGCAAGCCGCTGGTTCTCGCGAGTCATGGCGGGATTTTTACTGCTTCAGCTGACCGCCATTGTGGCCGGGAACCTCTCTGACTGGGGTGGCGGTGACCACCTTCCTTATATCACCGGCGGTTGGGTGATCACCCTGCTGGCAGGTTATTACCTGTACCGTTACCGCTATCCGGATCTCTGCATGCTGACGCTGGGCATCGCCAGCCTGGCCGTGGTTGGCTGTGCGCTAATTATGCAGTTATTTCTTTTAGCCTACGATACGGGTGATCTGTTTTTGACTGGCATCCTGTTGGCATTTTGGGTGGCGGTAAATGGTTCAATTCTGCTGAAGTGGCAACGCAAACTGGTTGAAAAGGGGCCAATCGATCTGGCTCCGGCCAGGCTGACCTTACTGACAGACACTTTGCGTCAGCAGGGTTTGCTGAGCGCCTCGCAGGTTGAGGAAATTAAGCAGCGCGGTCACGCATCCGACCTGCCCTGGTATCTGAGGCTGGCGCTAAGCGTCGGGGGCTGGGTGGCAGCGATCATCATTCTGTTACTGATGATACTGATGCTTTATGCCACTGATCTGCTGGAAGACCCGAATGCTGCCACCCTTATTATTCCTTCGCTGCTGCTTGCCGCCATTGCACGTGGCCTGTTAAGCAGTCAGCGTGACGGTAAACATCACCTCGGGCTGGCATGGGCGATTGCGGCTACGTGCGGGCTGATAACCGGCGTTCTGCTACAAATCCAGAGCAATGACGTCAGCTTTATTATGCTGAGTTCACTGACTGCCTTGCCGATCCTGGCCGCAATGGCGATGGCTATGCCCGACCGCACTTATCGGTTTATGGCCATCACTGCCCTGACCTTTTTCCTGGTGCTGGCGGGATACTCTCTGGCCCGGATCTGCCTGTCTCCGATGGCTGCACGCCTTGTTGTGTCCGTACTGGTGGCGGCGGTTATATTTTTGTGGATGTGGACTGTCAGTCATCAGTTGAGTTTACAGGCAGGGCCGTATGCTGACGCGGTACATCCTCTGCTGTATGGCATCCCGTGTGGTCTGATGTTGCTGAGTTTCCTCGGTATAAACGCGGCGTATCTAACGGATTTCCTCTGGTCAGCATCGCAATTTTCCACGCTTCAGTCTGCGACTGGCCCAGGGATCGCGGCTGGCTTAGTGCTGAGTGCGCTCAGTCAGAAAAGGCATAGCCAGCCGCTGTTTTCGATTATCACGCTGCCCGCTGCACTCATCTGCGGGGCCGCCGCCCTCTATACACCGGGTATAGGGCTGGGATTGTGGTTAATTCTGATGGCACGTTATCAGGGAAGTCTGGGGTTGCTGGTGGTCAGTGGCGGTTTCATGGTGCTGTATGTCATTGGCTGGTATTACTTCCTGGAGGTAATTCTGCTGCAGAAATCCCTGCTGCTGCTGGTCAGCGGTCTGGTTTTACTGGGGCTGGCATGGGGAGTCAAAAAAGTATTACCCGCACAAATCGGAGGTGCCAGTGAGAATGCATAAACAGAGCCGATGGCTAGCTGGCGCTGTGATAGCGCTGGCGCTGATAGCCGTCAATGTCAGCATCTGGCAAAAAGAGCAGTTGCTGAAGCAAGGCGCGGTCATGATTTTACCTCTTGCCCCGGTTGACCCCCGATCCCTGATGCAGGGTGATTATATGGCGCTGAACTATGCCCTCACCCGCCCACTGGAACTGGCGTTGTATCAACAGGCTGAGTCCTGCGGCGCGACCCTGTCAGCGCCATGCCTGCCCACCAGCGGAACCCTGATTGTTGACCTCGATGCGCAGCGTCATGCGACTCAGGCCCGTTTTGATCAGGGTGAGCCTCTGCAGCCAAATCAGCTACGGGTGAAGTACCATCAGCATGATGGCTCGCTGACCGTCGGCACCAACGCTTATTTCTTTCAGGAAGGTCATGCCGACAGATTCGCGCAGGCACGTTATGGGGCATTTCGGGTGGGAAGCGATGGAACGGCTCTACTGACGGATCTGCTTGATGAGCAGGGTAAAGCGATTCAGCCTTAAGGATGCGAGACGCTCACTGGCCTGGCGCTAAATACACTGACAGGCGGCCTTAATGTCCTTATTGCCCGGATGCCCGGATGCCCCAGTCAGATCGTCAAACGTACAACTTGCCGCCGCAAGCGTTGTTGTCAGATTTCCAAAGGCCAGTTTTACCTGAGCAGCAAAATCGGGTTACGGGGTGCGATTGGCTCGGCTACCTGTCTGACCCCAGACAAACAGCAAATCGCCTGAAGGGATGGCAGCAGCATAAACATGCTGCTGATAGCGGGCGAACTGAAGTCCGCGTTTTGCCAGAAGCGGACATGGCTTACCTCATGCTGCTTTAACCTCAAGAGAAATGACTGACTCTCTTTCTGACTTGAACTACAAGATGTACGGACTACATTAAGATTTCTCATTTCATTCAGGAGAATTGGTGATGTTTAGTCATGTTCACGTTGGCGCGAGAGATCTCAACACATTAGTGGCTTTCTATGAACCTCTGCTTGCGAAGTTAGGCTTTGAACAGATGCCAGAGGGTAATGGCGGTCAGGCTAAAGGGGTTGGCTGGAAATATCCTGATAAACGATGGCCTCAGTTTTACGTGCAGGTGCCTGAAAATGGCCTTCCTTCAACCTGGGGCAACGGTATGCAAGTCAGTTTTATGGTCGCTACTCAGGAAGAAGTTCAGGAGATTTGGCACCTCGCCATGAAAATGGGAGGTGCCGACGAGGGTAAACCTGGTTTCAGAGAATACGCTTCTGACTTCTATGCGGCTTATTGTCGGGATCCGGAAGGGAATAAGCTGTGTTTTGTCCACGCTCCTGAAGAATAAAAGCAGAATATCAGGCCACTGTTCTCATATTGTCTGTACAACCATATGAATTACGGTAACTATTGCATAAAACAAATGGCGCCCAACCTGTAATTCGTAAGGGAGAGAGTGAATGCAAATACCCTCATTAAAAACAGAACGTTTACTGTTAAAGCCATTAGTTATCGAAGATGCACCATCAATCCAGAAGCTCTTTCCGCGCTGGGAGATCGTTCGTTATATGGTGTCATCAGTTCCGTGGCCCTATCCTGATAATGGCGCAGAGCATTATGTAAGTAATGTAGCACTGCCAGCTATGGCACAAGGGTTCTCCTGGGTCTGGAGCATACGTTATCGGGGTAAACCGGACGAGCTGATAGGAGTTATTAGCCTGGACGATGCAGAGGACAACAATCGCGGTTTCTGGCTTGTGCCTGAACATCAGGGACGGGGATTAGCGCGAGAAGCAAGTATTGCCGTGACAGATTACTGGTTCAATACCTTAAAAAGGTCAGTATTACGTGTTCCTAAAGCAGCTGAAAATATACGTTCTCAGAAAATTTCAATCAGTAGCGGTATGCGATTAATAAGAACTGAAAAAAAACACTTTGTCAGTGGGCTTCTGGACTCACAATTGTGGGAGATTACACGTGATGAGTGGAATGCAAATCGTCACTAGCGCATAACATCCGCCTGGCGCTCATAGCGGACATTAGCATGACGTCAGTCTCCCTTCTTTCCGGAAGCGGATATTTTCAGACAAGCAATAGCCCGGTGAAGCGTTATGGACATTGCTGGGCTGGCTCATCATGTCACAGACTGCCAGATAGAGGTTACCTGCAGGTATTGCTCCTTTCAGGCCGCCCACGTGATACGGGCGTTCCTAAGACATGCCATACCTGAACTGCCTTTGTTGTCCAGCCAGAAAGTGATGAAGCAACGGTTGATAAGGGCAGTATTGCAGTGGCGCCGGTTAGTGATCCTGACTTCTGCTTTGCCAGGGAGACTACCTGTTTTGCGATCAAGCCTCGTGCCGAAAATTTAAGCGAGTAAGCTGCATCAATATAGCTGCTCAGACATAGAGAAAATTATGCCGAACATTATTGACGACAACTGGATTAGGATATCTGTGATATCAGCAATATTTAGTAGTGTCGTGGGTTCATTACTGGTTTTAACCTATCTTTCCTTGGGAAAAAGCAGTACACCCGTAGTGGGTTTAATTTTTACTTATTTTTTCATTGTTATGGTGAGTATTATTGGCACCACGATGGGCTCAATGATAATCGGCATGCCATTAGCGATGATTTCAAAGCGATTTTATCCTGACGCTGCCCTGAAGGGGAGCTTTTTTATCGTGTGCTCTGCGCTCTTCATGTGGCTGGTTGTACTGGCATGGCCTGTTATCAGGATATGTGAAACGCCTTATTCGGATATTTTGCTTTTAAGCCCCTATGCTTTCTGTTCAGCTGCCGCACTTGCTTATCTGGTTTACTGGGATTAATGCGTATTATATCAATCAGGATCGGTGCAGTAGGACCGTTAATGAAAAGAGCTAATGGTATCATTTTTCAGCCAGACATATGGAAACAGGTGAGTCCAGGGTGTCGGAATCCCCATGTTTTCCAGCCCCCCTGTGAGCAGTTTTAATTACAGACTCATCTGGATGTTAATTAGATAATGTTTACGTGACAACACGTGATCACATTTTGCCTGCCAGATAATCATGGATTCTGCTCGAAATATTGTTTATCCATCTCGACAAGTTTCTTTTGTAATCCTGACTCCCCTTCAACCACTTCGTAAAATTTACTGTGAGTATAAAGATAAATACGCTCGGATGACGCAAACATAAACATGTCTGGTGAAGCCATATTTGAGAAGCGACTTATCACTTCGGACTGTAAAAAGATGACACCATTCCCAACCTGAGGAGTATTTTGCCACTGAATAAAGATAGCGCTTTTCTATTCACCCCATTTACATCGGCTTTTCCGTTAAAAAACCCCAGGAGATAATAGTATAAATTAAACCTATAGTATCTTCCGTGCCACAGATGCAAAGAGCGTACTGATAATTACTTTTACTCGTCCAGTAAATTACCACCCTATCGACTTGCATTGACTGAATTCAGTCCTTGGTACAATGAGCGCCATATGGTTTTCTGCCATGCACTGTTTAAAAACCTGCTCTTTGTAACGGCCCGCCTGTAAACCCAGCATGGTGCCGGACCGTTCCGCTGCGTTATTTTCAATGTAAGAGCCACAATTTTCTTTGAACTCCTGAGGATTATCGCTATAAGACATCGACCATTTCAGCTGAGCTTTAACTGAATCATCTGATTGATGCTGGGGGACGGCTTTTACTGGTTCCAGGCCAGAATAGAGTGGATTGCCGAGTAATTTCTGTGCAAATCGTTGATTTTTTGCGGTTAAACGTCCGGTTTTACACATCTGCATATAGATCTGCGAAAGGCGTTGCTCCTCAGCATCGGCAGCATGGGTGCATTCCTCCAGGACTTGTTCATTGGCCTTAGCCGGTTTTTTTTCAGTGGATCTCCAGTAACTATTTTTCAAGTCCGGAATCGTGCCTTCGGTGGTGCCAAAAGGGCAAAGTGCACTGGCGCAACCCAGTAAAAACATGGGCACACACGTCAACGTCAGAACACGTAACAGGGAAAACGCTTTAAGACTGCTTTTGTTCATTTTATTTTCACTTTAGTCAGCTGCGGACATGGGGTCTGAGCAATGTCATTATTTTTAATGTTCCGCTTTTCGCTCATAGCGGACCTACCGGAATGCAGGCCAGGTTTGTGCCTGAAGCAGGCGTTGCAAATAATCAGTTAAGTTAACACCTGGCGCGCAGTCCTTACCTTAAGACAAGCCATAGCGGTGTTCATAATTCGTCAGCAGGATGAAGGAAGGTCAGAACGATCTCCTCGCGTCGTTGGGTGCGAAATTACAATAAATTCTACAGGAAACTCAGTGTCGTTTCTGGCTTGATGCTTTGACCCCGGTGGAATTTCTAGCCCCTGCAGGGCTTTAATATTATGCATCTTACCCTCCAGTTCCATTGAAAGAACACCATCGAGAACAAAGAAAAATTGTCTGGAAACGGAGTGAAAGTGTCGCTTTTCAGAAGTGCCGGCAGGCATTTTCTCATGAATAACCAGCATATCCTGACGGTTTACCAGATACCAACCATCGCAATTGTCGCCCCAGAAATAATGCTCTGCATTTTCCTTTGAAATCATCATCCTTCTCCTGTTTACACGCGCCCATCTATCAACATATTAAGAAAGTGATACCGAGATATAGTATCGATTCTCAACAGGTTATGCTTTTGATTATTTACCTAAAGATCTGAACTGCATCGTTCAACATATCTGGTAGTTATCAATGTATTGGGTTAGCAGAATTTTATCTGGCCATAATGTCCGCTTTTCGCTCATAGCGGAAATTAGCCTGACGTCAGTCTTCCCTATACAGGCAGCGTAGGTTCGCACGCCATTAGAGAATAGCTACGCTGGGCACTCGTATGCGCTTCACTGGCAATCTTAATTGCGGAAAATGGCCAGGGAAGAAAATCCGCCCCGGCCATCTGATTTAAGCCAGTTGTAAGTGAAGATTATGTTGCATCAGGATATCAGCCAGCGAACCTTCATGGCTGGCAGAGGCATTGTGATACAGGTCGTACTGCTGACCGTTACTAATACGCTGCCCATCCTCGCTCCAGACGCCGCCTTCAATGTTACTTAGCGTAACCACATTGCCGTCCGCGTCTTTTATCATCGGCGCCTCACTCGCATTGTCGTTCATTGGCAACGGCTCTTTTTGCCCCAGATTGACGCTATTACTGCTGAAAGCGCCCAGATTAATGACCTCAGCGTTGCCTGATCTCAGCCCAAGCGTGGCAAAATCAAACGCCTCATGCGCACCATTCAGCTGAAACGAATCGTCATCGGCAGCACCGTTCAGGCTGGTGTGCAGATTTGAATATAAAAGCGAGAGCGTTTCAATGTTTACTGTTTCAGAGAGATGGAGATTGTCAGCCATATCAGGATGAAGAGACGCGTGCTCCAGTGTGATAGCACTATGGCTTTCCGAATTGCTGCCATCTTCTGTGTTGCTGCTGATCACAGTTGTGGCATTGATCAGGTTGTCCTGCGCTGCGGTTGCAATACTCAGCTTCGGTTGCGGCTCGGCCATATAAAGCTCGACGTTTTGCGAAACGTGGTTAACGTTTCCGGCAGCATCACGAATAGTTGCGGTTATCCTGTGCTCGCCCGGTTCAGGCGTGAGTGCGTCCAGCGTTTCAAGCTGCACGGCCCACGTGCCTTTGCTGGTCACACTGGTTTGCCACTGGTGGTCGCCAGGCCTGACAGTAACAATATCACCGGCTTCACCCGTACCTGATACATGCTGATCATGGCTGGAGGCAAGGTTGATTTGCTGCCCCTCTGTGAGGTGAGTAAAAGCGATTTTGGGTGCGCAGACATCCACCTGATAGCTGGTCGTTATCGTAGCCGTATGGCCAGCCGCGTCGCTAGCAGTCACGACAATGTCATGCTGCCCCTTGCCGAAACCTGTTTTCATCGTCCCCGGCGCCAGTGGCAGGCTCCAGTGACCATCGTCGCTTACTGCCGCATTGTGATGTTTACCACCAATAATCACCGATACCGTCTGACCGCTGCCGGTGACGCCCGTTGTGCCGGTCAGCATCGAGCCCTCTTTTTTCTCCGCACGGTTCAGCCAGCCGTCACCAAATGGCGTATCAATTTCAGGTGCAGGCTGACCTGGAATATCGACCACTGGCGTAGTATTGCTTCCATCGGTG
Organism: Pantoea sp. CFSAN033090; assembly: GCF_001264395.1. Taxonomy (NCBI): domain Bacteria; kingdom Pseudomonadati; phylum Pseudomonadota; class Gammaproteobacteria; order Enterobacterales; family Erwiniaceae; genus Pantoea; species Pantoea sp. CFSAN033090. Next base: position 96,589 of record NZ_LGYX01000008.1, read on the forward strand.
GGATTATCGGGGGTGACCGGTGGCAACGGATCGCCGCTGTTATCACTGACCGGAGAAGTCAGATCCGCTGTGACGTAACCACTCTGTTCAAACCAGTTTCCGGCGCCATCCAGCACGCCAAACGACAGGAAGTTGCCGCCCTGGGAAAGCTCCGACGCGCTGATTTCCGCGCGCCAGCTGCCATCTGCCTCTACCACGGCATAATTCCAGTGGAAGGTATCAGAAACCTGCACCGCAAAAGTCTTAAGCGGCAGCGGCGCTTCAAGCGTGCCGCTGATAACGTACCAGGTCTGACCGTCATGCTGTACCGCATCCGCCAGCGTGATGTCGTTAACGGTGACTTTCGGGTTGCTGCTGTTGTAGTGGGTAATCAGCAGCAGATTCTGGCTGAGGCTGGTACTGTTTCCATTCAGATCCGTTGCGCTGACCTGAATGGTGTGGTTGCCGTCCTTGATAGTTTTCACGTCGCTGTCAGAGAGCTGAACCTGCCACTGATTCTGATAGACACTGCCCTGCCAGGTTCTGCCGTCAAGGGTCAGTTCAACCGGCGTGCCGGAGGGAAGATGAGCGGCGGTGCCGGTGAAGATAATGCCGTATATCCCCTCCTGGTAACTGACCGCATTGTCGCCGGTGATCGGATCAAGAGTCAGCTGCGGCAACGCCTCAGTAGCGAAGATTTGCACGCCTGCTGAGGCATAACCTTTGTTGCCCGCTTCGTCGGTTGTTTCAGCAATAGCACGGTAGCTCCCTTCCTCCATTCCCTGCAGCGTTTCCGCGGGAACTGAGAACTGCCACTGGCCATTTTGATCGACGATGCCGCTCCAGTGGGAGGCCCCAAAACTAACTTCAATCGTGCTGCCGGCTTCGCCTCTGCCGGAGATCACCAGCGGGCTGCTGATTTCATGACTGTCGATCACCCCGTCCCCTGCCAGTGTATTAATCGTGACAAGAGGATCCTGCGTATCGGTAATAAACGTCGTCTCCGTGATACCGGACTGGCCCCAGCGATCGGTGGCGGTCAGCGTAACGGAATGACTCCCCTCGGCTAAATCTGCTTCCATCAGCTGCCCAGTGGAGAGTGAGACAAGCCAGTTGCCCAGAATGTCCACAGCGCCCGCATAGTGAACACCATCTACGGTCAGATCGATCTTCTGGCCCGCCCCGGTCACACCAGTGGAGCCGCTCAGCGTAACAGGCTCGAAGCGTTCATGTGCGTTCATAAACCCGTCGACAAACGGCGTGTCTATAGTCGGCTGTGGCGGGATAGCGTCTGATGGCGGTGCTGACGCCTCTACGGTAATGACTTTGTTTGCGGTGGTCGTACCGCCAACGCTGTTTTCAAAGGTTACGCTGATGTGGTTAGACCCTACCGGCAGCACCTGCAGATCGGCAGACGGCAGGGTAACACTCCAGCTGCCGTCAGCGGCCGGCGTTGTGGTATAGGTCTGACCGTTCAGCATTATGGTCAGCGTGCTCTCTGCGGCGAGGTTCGCTGTGGTGCCGCTGAACGTCTGTGGGGAGAGCTTCTCCTCAGCGCTTAACACGCCGTCACCAGTAAAACTGTTAATGGTTAAAGAAGGGGGCGTGCTGACAGGCGGAATCGGCGTGCCACCATCGGCGGGTGGCGTATTGCCACCATCCGTTGGATTGTCATCGATAACCGGCGGAACCCCATTGCCGCCTTCAACGGGCGTAATAAGGTCGGCTGTGACATTGCCACTCTGCTCAAACCAGTTTCCGGCACCGTCCAGCACGCCAAACGACAGGAAGTTGCCGCCCTGGGAAAGCTCCGACGCGCTGATTTCCGCGCGCCAGCTGCCATCTGCCTCTACCACGGCATAATTCCAGTGGAAAGTATCAGAAACCTGCACCGCAAAAGTCTTAAGCGGCAGCGGCGCTTCAAGCATGCCGCTGATAACGTACCAGGTCTGACCGTCATGCTGTACCGCATCCGCCAGCGTGATGTCGTTAACGGTGACTTTCGGGTTGCTGCTGTTGTAGTGGGTAATCAGCAGCAGATTCTGGCTGAGGCTGGTACTGTTTCCATTCAGATCCGTTGCACTGACCTGAATGGTGTGGTTGCCGTCCTTGATAGTTTTCACGTCGCTGTCAGAGAGCTGAACCTGCCACTGATCCTGGTAGACGCTGCCCTGCCAGGTTCTGCCGTCAAGGGTCAGTTCAACCGGCGTGCCGGAGGGGAGATGGGCGGCGGAGCCGGTGAAGATAATGCCGTATATCCCCTCCTGGTAACTGACCGCATTGTCGCCGGTAACCGGATCAAGAGTCAGCGCCGGTAATGGAATGGCGCTGGCCTTCATAGCGTCGGAGGTGGCGGGGGCATCTGAAGCTGTTGCTGACTCAACCTGGGGCGTAAGCGTTAAGGTTGAATCGGCTTCGCTGGTCGTCGCCCTCAGGGCGACAGCTGCTCCGTTTAACGGCGTGCCTGACGGGATCAGTATCTGGCTTTGGGAAGACTCTACGACTGATAACGCGGGATCTGACTCTGGACTGGCAGGGAATGGCATTGGAGATGTTGCAGAAGCTGGAGATTGCCAGACAGGTGTCAGCGTGGTGACAGTCTGAGCATCGCCGGAAACGTCTGTGCTGAACTGTGCCTCCTGAAATAAACTTCCCTGCTGGAAAAGCATTCTACTCTGCTGGCCTGCAACCTCAGTAAAGAAATTCTGATAGCGAAGCGTATCGCTCTCGTGCAGGTTAAGAATGAGATCGTCACCCTGTTTCTGAAAAGAAGAAATCTGAGAAGGTGAGCTTTGCAGCGTGATAAGAGCGGGTTCGCTCAGAATAGATTGTGATTTTCCTTCAGTGGACTGAGACAATGGGTGACCGCTTTTCAGCGATATGACCGTGGCGCGGCCCGTTCCTGAAAATGCCATCGAAATCTCCTTATATACCAGTTATTAAGTAGGCAATGCCGTTGGAAATAAAGCGACGCTTTACTTATTCCAGGCACGCAACGGCCAGCGCCAATAAAGGTGCTGAGGCAGAGCCGGCACTCAACGCATTAAACGCAATTCGTAGCAACAATAAAGGGCATAACCACAGCCAGATTAAATATTCGATTTTGAAAACAGATTATTTCTGCTGGCAAAATAAAAAGTACCATTCTTTGCAAGAGTCCGGGCATCGGCTCAATTAACCTTTACTGACTTCCACGACGTATCGTCAGGAAAAAGTGAATAGTTGATGCTGGATATACATAAGCTAAACTTCGTTTTCATGTCTGGCTACCAGGTAAAATCTGGAAATGTCCCCTGTTAATAGCAGATGCTTCATGATGATTTAACTGCCCTGCTGTCTCAGTTCAGTAACAACTTCCCCATCCCTGTAAGAGCAATGCTGATGCTATTGCACCATTTTAAGTGGCAGGTAGGATATTGCATTACCGATATAAGTGTCCGCTTTATGTTAAAAGCGGACACTTTAATTTAAACAGGAATAGGTCAGCGTCAATCCTTATTAATCAGGTAACGACTGAGCCGGTTACTTCACCACCGGGTTCTTTTTAAGTGAAAGCATGTTCATAAACTCTTCATCCAGGTGCAGGTGTTGCCGGACAAGTTCAGCTGGTGTACTGGCGAGCCACTGGTTAAGCGAAATATCGGCATAGTAATCACTTTTAAAAAGTTCTAGAAAACGCAGTGGTTCCTTACCGGTATTTTCGATGTAGTGTCCCATAGCAAAAGGAACATATCCCACATCGCCGGCGCGGTAGTCAAAAGTCCTTGCCTGACCGGATGATGCAAAGACCCCCATCCGCCCCTCTCCTTCAAGGTAATACTGCCATTCATCATTGTTAGGATGCCAGTGCAGCTCGCGCAGTCCGCCTGGCTCAATTTCTACCAGTGCGGCAGCAATCGTTTTTGAAACCGGAAAATTAGATGAATCCGTAATCCTGACGGTTCCTCCCGGCGCGCGTACCGGATCCTGAGCCAGCATCTTGTGGGTAAAGCGGATTTTCGACTTCACCGCACCTTTTATACTGTCTGATTCCAGGCTGCCCGGAACGTTGCCGGCAAAAATGTACTCATCATCAGGTGAAGGCAGGTGAGAAAATGAAGATACCGGAACCCTGAAGTTTTTGGCGAGAATTTCCGGGGGAATATGCCTGAACCAGTCTGACAGCAGAAAAGTGCTATCCTCATCAAAATTTCCGTCGTCAAAAGCCAGTAAAAATTCACAGCCGTCGGGACCGAGACCCTGAATCGAATGGGGAATACCGGGCGGAAAATACCATAGGTCACCTGCAGCGATATCATCAACAAACCATCCTCCGCTGGCGTCAAAAGCGGTAATCCGCGCGTTGCCATAAGTCATGTAAGCCCACTCCCCCTCTTTATGCCAGTGCAGTTCGCGAATACCTCCGGCATTGAGGCGCATGTCTACACCCGCAATCGTCGTAGATATGCCCAGCTCCCGCTGCGTCACCTGACGCGTCCAGCCACCGCTTCCCTTGCGTACGTGCGCATCACTGAAAGAAAAGCGAAGGTTTGGCAGCGTTCCGCTGTCGGTAACGGGCGGATTTACGATGTCCGGACTTTCTGTCTCACGAATAGGATCATGTGGTCCGGGATCTCGTCCTCCGCTCCCTGCCGGAAACGTCTTTACGCCGTTGTCATGTGCCATGGCCTGACCCGCCGCAAGCGCGACCGTTCCTCCTGCCGCAAAAGCCATAAAATGTCTTCTTGTCAGTGTTTTCATATTCATCCCTCTTAAGAATCTTTTTATAAACGGTATTATTTTTATTACCGCCATAAAGTTATAAGCGGGCTGAATGCGGAGGGAAAAACAACTTTGTAACACTGTGGAAAGAGTGCATCTTTCACGCAAATAGTAAAGATAATTGAATGTATTAAGAAAGATTAATGTTGTTTAATCAACGTATAGTTATAAAGGGATTATCCTGTGCATAAGCGCACTAATCGTCAATTAATGTGGGTCTTTTTGATTTTCATTTACCCGGTGATCGGTAACTGCTGATAAGAATTTTTACGAATTGAGGGGTTTAACGAGGCCTGAGCCTTTGATCCGTGAGCTTTCACGCACGTACTCAGATAGACGAGGCGCATGTGCAGGGCCGCTCTGTTACGCCTCATTAAGCCCGAAGCATAAAGTCCCCTTCTCGCTCAAACGAGACAACCATAATCACATATCCTAACCCAATGGAGATTGATCATGACAATATCCCCCTGGAACAGGGGCCATATTATTGGCCAGAAACGACCTCTTCAGATCTCTCATATCTGGGGGATTCGTATCTGTCTTGAGCTGGAAAGAAAAGTCCGCGATTTGGCTCTATTTCTTCACTTTTGTGTAATTGTGTTAGCCCATATTGGGCCGATGTTAATTGAACATTCCCTTAAACATTGTGACGTGGCTAGTGGGAGCAAGCAGATGCCCACCTTTTACAGCAGGCACCTGAATGCTAGCGACTCAGGGTTGCGTTTAATGCATCAATGGAGGTTTGTAGTCCCGCCTCTACGCTCATAGTAAGGTCTTCCATTTCCAGCGAGACATCCCCGTCATAGCCGGTCATCCGTAACACAGAAAAGAACTCTTTCCACCATTTCAGATCCTGACCACATCCTACCGCCACATAGTTCCAGGTACGGGTTTTCGTAGCCGTGACCGGCTGATACTCAAGCAAACCATCAATATCGGCCAGGCCGCGCTCAATACGCGCATCTTTGCCATGCACATGGAAAACTGCACCTTCGAGCTTGCGGGCAGCGGCAATGGGATCAGCACCCATGGCGATAAGATGAGAGGGGTCAAGATTGATGCCAATCATATCGTCCACCGCATTACGCAGGCGCAGCAATGTCGAAGGATTGTAAACCAGCTGGCACGGGAACTCCTCAATAGCGATCTGCTCTACACCGTGCTTTCTGGCATGCTGCACAAACTTTTTCCACCAGGGTATGGCGACTTCATTCCATTGATATTCAATCACACCTGGCATGTAGTCCGGCCAGGAGACGGTGGAAGTGATCCAGTTGGGCACCCGGTCATCGGGTCCGCCGCCCGGCAGGCCGCTCATCATCACAATTTTCTTAACGCCCAGCTTGCCTGCCAGTTCGACCGCGCGGTAACTGCTTCGGGTATGCGTCTCCCCCAGTTCGCCTGGCGCCAAAGGATTACCAGAGCAGTTAAGGGCGACAATGCGGATCTTACGCTGTGCCAGCGCCTGTTTAAACTGTTCGAGCTTTGCTGATGATGCAAGCAGCTCCTCAGTTTTCACATGCGGACAGGGTGACCAGCCCCCTGCCGTCATCTCTACGCCGCTGATACCGTAGCTTTTGACTTTATCTAGCATGGCGGTAAAAGGTAAGCTGGCAAGTACATCCGTACATAATGCGAGTTTCATTATTAAATCCTTCAAATGAAATTAAGATCAGGCTTTATTAAGCTGTTCTATGAACTGCTGTTTTGTGGAAGCCCTGGCTAATAAGGTGGTTTTCACTTCATTGCCTAATAAATTAGTAATATCCGCCAGCACCTGAATAGGCTCATTTTTTGTCGCCGCCACGGCGACAACAATGAAGACCACTTTACCGCCTCCCCAGCTTACGCCGTTGGGAAACTGAAAAACCTGGAAGCCGGTTTTGATAACCAGATCAAGGCTCTCCTTTGCACAATGAGGAAACGCAATTCCGGCACCTATATAGGTTGAAACACTCCTTTCCCGGGTCATCATGCCATTAAAAAAACCCGGCTTAACGTAGCCCGATTTTTCAAATGCTTCTGCCGCAATCCGTATCGCTTCGGTTTTATTTGCTGCCCGACACTGCAAATGCAATGCATCTTCAGTCAGTAGTAACATGGTCACTCCTTACTTAATTTCGGGAAAGAAACGGTTAACGATACAGAGCAGGCTTGTGTGGTATAAGCACATCATGTTTTTTCCCGTCCTGAAGCGAAGCAAGGCCAGCATCGCAGACAAGGGCGACGACGTAACCATCCCAGGATGAAGGCCCGTTCATCTCCTGTCCTGCATTAATGTTATCGATAAAGTGCTGCACCTCGCGATCATAGGCCGTTGTGAAGCGCTCCATACATGACTGAGCGATATGTTGCGCATTGCCATTCAGCGAACGGGTTGTGATCAATTGCTGTTCGTTCAACGCTGCAATAGCATTTTCACCGATGACTTCACAGCGGATGTCATAACCGTAGTGACAGTTTACGAACAGTTCATCGTCTATGCGCACCCCAGATTCCGTCTCAAAAATAACAATAAGTGGGTCCTGTAAGTGTGGCAGCGCACGGTGGGTTTTCTTACGCGGCTTATCGACACGAACTGAAGTGATATCCTCATTCAACAAATAGCGCACAATATCAATTTCATGGGTCGCGGAATCATTAATCGCCATTTCGAGCGTATAACTTTCAGGTACTGAGGGATTACGGTGAGCGCAGTGAATGAGCATGATATCGCCGAACTGGTCACTATCAATCACCTGCTTCAGCGCCTGATAGCCCGGGTCAAAGCGGCGCATAAAACCAAGCTGCAGCAGACGTTTCCCTGCTTTAACCTCGGCATCGATGATTTCTCTGGATTCATCCGCGGTTGGCGTCAACGGCTTTTCGCAAAATACCGGCTTACCTGCGTTAAAAGCAGCAAGGATCTGTGCTTTGTGCGCAGGACCAATTGAACAAATAAATACCGCATCAACCCGATCAGAATCAATCATTGCCTTTGCGTCATAAAACGCAGTTGCGTCATATTCGCTCGCAATCGCATCGGCGGCAGCGTGGTTAATATCACAGACGGCGGTAACTTTCACGCCAGTAATAATATCGTTGAAACGTTTCAGATGGTCACGGCCGATCATCCCTAGTCCGATTAACCCGATTTTGACAGTCATTTATCAATCCTCTAATACAGTAAATTTAAAAGCGAAATTTCTTTTCAATCTGTTCTAATGTCATACCACGGGTTTCAGGCAGATATTTCACCAATAAGGCAAGCATAATGACATTAGCTACGCCGAAGAAGCCGAAAGTCATGCCTCCGCCGTAATGGCTTAACAGGAAGGGAAAAATTGACTGAATCATGAAATCAAACATCCACAGTCCAAATACCGCGAACCCCATGCCTGCGCCACGCATTCTTAATGGATAGATTTCTGCTAACATCAGCCAGAAAACGGGCGCGATCCAGCCTTGCATAAACACCAGGAATACCAGCATCAGACCGAGAATAATGTAGGGAGCATGCGCAAAATTGGCATGTAACGTTTCGATTCCATTGAGCGTTTCGCTATGGAAAAAAAGCTTAAACGCAACGCCAATCAGTACAAGACTCACAGTAACACCCGCTTGGCCAGTAAAGAACATTTTGCGACGAGAGTGTTTACCAATTAACGCAATACCCAATAAAGTCGCCAGTACAGAAATAACCCCGTTGGCTACAGCACCTGTCACTGCTGCAGCATCACCAAGCCCGGTCGCTTTGAGAACTGTAGGTGCGTAATACATTATGGTGTTAACGCCAGTAACTCGCGTTGCCAGTACGATCATTAAGCCAATTAACAACAACTGAACCACCCAGCGATGCTTTAATTCGGCAAATAGATTGAATTTCACCTCATCGGCTTTCACTATCTGTTGTATTTCTTTTATCTCGCGATCGACTTCTTGCGGCAAACGTAACGTTTTAAGTACATTTCTCGCTTTATCAGTTTCGCCACGCCGGATAAAGAATCGCGGTGATTCCGGCATCATTAGCATTCCAATCCACAACAAGGCGCCAGGAAGCGCCGGAATGGCTAACATTATGCGCCAGTTGTGCTGCATTTCAGGATACAAATTAACTATGGCGGCATTTACCGAATAGGCAAGGAACTGACCGGTTACAATCATCAGTTCGTTAACCGTAACCATCCTTTCTCGCTGATCGGCTCGAGCCAATTCAGATATATATATAGGCACGGTGACAGAGGCACACCCGACGGCTAGTCCCAGAATAAACCGCGCCACAATCATTGATGGTACATCCCATGCAAAGGCAGTCCCTAATGCACCAAAAATAAAAATTACCGCAACCCAAAGCAGATTTTTTCTGCGCCCCTGTTTATCAGAAAGATAACCACCAAACAAAGAGCCCAGCGCTGCGCCAAATAAGAGGAATGAGGTAATGAAACCTTCCTGCGTAGGTGTCAGGTTCAAATCGTATTTCATGAAAATCAATGCGCCGGAAATTACGCCAGTATCATAACCAAAGCACAAACCACCAATCGTGGATACGAGAGTTATCATCCTCATTCTGTGAGGGTTTTGCAGGTGAGTTTTATTGTACATATCTGTTCCGTCTGGTTGTAAGGTAAGCCGCCGCAGGCCAGTTATTGGCCCGCGTCAGACTCTTAATATTTAGCTGAATATCAGTGAATATTTCTTTTATGCAGAGAAACTTTATTGTGCATGTCTACTAATCGCGACACCGTTATCGTTGTCATGAAGTTATATCAAAGGGAACGTCTAAGACCAGCGACTTAGATGCATGGTATTTCGCTGCGTGCGGGCGATCAAAAATCGAGAGTGAAAAGCGCTTTTTTAGGTGACCAAAGTCACAATACTTTCTTTAACCGTTGACATAGCAAGAATGGAGATAGATGAAAGAACCCTACCGAAAATAAATTCACGCTGGTTAAACTACTTAATGGAATTAAAATGTATTTATTTACCCTGAGTGCTTTAGAATAAGCGTTCCGCCCCGGATTTATTGCTAAAATAATGAGGTACCCTGAGCCATAGCAAATTTCATGATTTTTGACTTTTTACATCACCCTTAACCCATACAATTATTATGGCTTTAATGAATCCGGGCACACTCCCGGTTTCCTTTACATTCAGGATATAAGGCGACTGAAACTGTGATGAAGATCAATCTGATATTTAGCTTTAGAACCCCGGATCACAATAATCTGCAGTTGTACAAGGATGGATATGGAGAAGATATTATTTATCAATAAGTTAAAAAAATGTAAAAAGCAATATTGATGATTACGGCCTGGGTTAGTAATGTAACAATAGCAACATACAGACAGGAGTAGCCCATGCTGACTTTTTGCCACAATGAACAGTCTTCTTCCCGTGGATTTGAAACCAGTCTGCGGCCGCGTCTTACATTTATCTGTCAGGCTAAAGGGGCTCAGGCGGCGATCCCACGAGTGATGCATAAACACCATGACCGCTTCGAACTAATGTTCATTCGCGCTGGCAGCGGTGTCTACAACATAGATGGACAAAGCTACAGCGTTAAAAAAGGTGACATGATAGTGTTTAACGCAAATGTATTGCATGATGAAACCCCAACGGCCACTGAAGATCTATTGATTTATAGTTGTGGTGTTGAACAGTTGAAAGTAGACGGTTTACCTATGAATGTACTCACGTCCCGGACACAGTCGCCGGTAATATCTTGCGGTGAGTTTTATGATGAGATAGCTCAGCTCTTTGATCAGATGTGGTCGCATGTCAGCCGTAAGCGCCTGTACAGTTCTGAAATCGGCGATAATCTGCTGGGCGTCTTGCTTTTAATTTTTCGGGATTTATGGCTTGAGCACAAAAGTGAGCAGGAAACATCTATTATTTTGCCAGGACAGCGCGTTAAAGAATATATAGACAACCACTATAAGGAAGATATTGCGCTGGTTAATATGGCCACTAAACTCAATATGAATCAGTTTTATCTTTCACACTCTTTCAAAGACTATTCTGGTTATTCGCCTAAGCAGTATCAGACTCGCCGACGGATTGGTGAAGCACAAAACTTATTGTTAAGTACCGGATTAGGGATAACTGAAATAGCTAATGCTGTCGGTTACGACAATGTTAATAATTTTCATCGTATATTCCAAAATCTTGTCGGCATTCCTCCGGCCCGTTATAAGAAATTCTGGCTGAGAGGAATCAGCAAAGCCTGATTATTAATAAAACAATTTTGCATGGGCGTGTGTATGCTTGCTGAATCAATATCGTAAAATTGATGATGACGAATCCTTACGAGAATTTTAACAATTATCCCGGGAGCGGTTTGCTGCCACATATCTTTTAGCCATTTCAGATACTTTCCATTCGTCCCTTGTTTAGAGCTGTTTCGATAACCGCTAAGCGTTATTACATCCTTATGCGTTACAAAATATGTAAGAGCATTCAGGTAATTTCATTACGTACTTGAAAAAAATTAAATAATGGGGCTTCGCTCGTTAAAATCATTCATCTTTGTGGCAATTTATAAATATTGAGTGGCTTTATTTAACGTAGTACTTACAAACATCAAAGCACACAACAACCAGTGATAAAACCGTTTGAATTTTGTGTGCTTTCCCGAAGTTTCAGTGGCATTTTTGTGTGCTGAATAAAACTGCATCTTATCCGGATTAAAGCAGAATCGGGTAAATCCTGTCTTGTCCATATGTCGGATTTGGGGTGCTTGTTATTGCACTCAACACTTAACATCATGCTGATTATTTACAGCGTAAGGCGTAATCTTTTTTAAGATAGAAAGGGCGAAGATATGCGACTGAATTAGATAGTGGAATGACATCGTCACTGAGATTAATCCGCAGTACTTCACGCAGGTATTTCCTGCGGGTTTCAATACGCTTCCACATCGCCGGGTAGGCTTCCCGGATAGCCTGCTGAAGCTGAGTATCTGCCAGCGCAATGCATTCCTCGGCACTGACACCGGTATATCCTGGAACAGACGGAATAATATCAATCTGCATAATCATGCCGTTTTTAAGCTGTTCTGAAGAGCCATGAAAAATGGGTGATGACATCCATTCCTCATCGGAAACGAGGTGACCTGGATTCAGATGCCAGCCGTAGCGTTCTTTCGGGAAAATCTGCTCGATGAGATCGTAAAGCGCACCGCCGGGCATGCCTATTTTGATCTTTTCCAGCCAACCTGCAACCGCTGCAAAGTACGGTTTTGCCATGCGCTCCAGATAGTCTTTCTGAGATTCAGGTAGTTCACTTTCTTCTGAGATCACAAAGCCCGTTCGGCTCGACAGCCCCCCCTTGAATCCTGTGGTCAAAGAGAGCGGATCGCCCTGCAAAACCTTTCTATAGGTCGGGTAAATATTGGCTTTATCAAAACGCGGGCCGGTTGCAGCAATCGTGACTACGGTATTGTACTGACCTTCAGCTGCAAGAAGAGCACCCAGTTCAACCTCCTTTATACCAGGCTCAATAGCGTTAAGGGCGTCAAGAATACAGTTAGATGCAAGGTTGGCACCGTATTCATAATGAGCAATTTCATTAGCATTACAGGTTGCCCGCGCGCCGCTGTGTCCGCCGATAAAGAGATGAACAGCGTTTTCCAGCACCGCCTCTTCACTGAGCGCGTTTTTTATCGCATCCACGATAAAGTACGGCAGATCGATATAGTCACGCCCATTTCCGGCGGCAGGCGTAAACATTTTCCAGCCTGCAAGACCCACTTTCTTCCTGGCATTGAGGCTGGCATTTTTAAAAATGGTTTCCAGTGGCGCTTCATTATCCATAGGCTGGTTTGGCAGGGAAAAGAATGGACTGTGCATTAGTGATACCGGAACACGCGAGAAGCGGGCAAGCTTCAGGTTCTCATTACCGAGGATCACCGTGCAGTCACCTGATTTGTCGAGTAGCAGCAGGCCTTCTTCAAAACGAGGAATGAAACCGGTCAGATATTCAAAATTACCCCCGTGCTCCTTGTCTGCATAAATTATCAGAGTATCGAAACCTTCATTCTCCATGCCTTTCAAAACTTTTGCGTTCCGCTCCAGTATTGTTTCATCAGACAGAAAGACAGGTTCAACTTCTGTAAATTTAACCGGTGCAGCTGTCGGCCCGTACTGGATTGTCCTGGAAACCATGTTGTACTACCTCACGTTTAAGTATTTGTCAGTATCAACTCGACGTTATTGTCTTGCAGTGACTGGATAAAACTGCTTTCCGGCAATTCATCTGTCACCAGATAATTGATCCAAGATAAATCACAAACTTTGAAGAACCCCGTTGTGTTGATTTTTGTATGATCCGCCACAGCAATAACGGTCATGCCCTGCATAACCATCTGCCTTTTAACGAGACCTTCTTCTTCTGTATGAATAAAAAGCCCTTTATCGGAGATGGCAAATACGCCAAGCAAAACATAATCAACGTGATACTTTTCAATTTTCTGTATGGTTTCGCTTCCGTACAGAAACATTTGCTCTTTATGAAGATTCCCCGGCAATATTTTGATGTCGCATTTTTTATTTTTGGCGAGCCGATTCGCACTGGTCAATGAATTAGTGATAGCCAGGATATTTTTATCGCTCAGATGTGGGATCACTGTTTCCACCGTGGTAGATGAATCAAAGATAACGCTGCTGTTATCCTTAATGAGTTCAGCTGCTTTTATAGCGATGCGTTCTTTCACCGGATTCTGGATCTCTGAGCGCTGGCTGTAGTCAAAAATCAACGCATCGCGATTATTGATCACCGCACCGCCATGTGTGCGTTTAATCACATTTAACTGTTCCAGACGAATCAGGTCTCTTCTGATCGTATCCTTGGAAACCTCGAGCTTCGAAACGAGACTTTCGATTGATATGCTTTTGTTTTCCTGAATAATTTTCTTAATTTTATTCAGTCTCTCTTCAATCAGCATAGGTTATCTCCTTGTAAGTACTGAATCTATCATTGCATGCATTACTTTGCAACATTGTGATCATTGATTGCAATTCAAATGCACACTATTGCATTTTAATGCATGTCGGGCTTATAGTGAATTCGACCTACATCAGATTAGTTTTTCATTATTCCCTCTTCTCAAGGCATGCCACTATGAAAAACAGCTTGTTCAATTCATTACAAAAAATAGGTAAATCTTTTGTCCTGCCTATCGCCGCTCTGCCGCTGGCCGGCCTTTTGCTCGGCTTAGGATCAACGCTGACAAACCCTGAACGTAGCACGCTGCTGATCGAAGGAGGCACTTTATTCAAAATTGCGGCTGTCCTGACTGATAGCGGTAACGTTGTGTTTGGCATTTTACCCTTGATGTTTGCCGTGGCGGTTGCTCTTGGTCTTGCCAGAAACAGCAAAGAGGTCGCTGCGCTTTCTGCACTCATCGCCTATTTTGTGATGAACGCTTCGCTTGCCAGCACTATTAAAAACTTTATGGTTCTGTCAGATCTGCAGAAAACGCCTGGTCTTATAAGTAATTTTCTGAACTTCCAGAATACGATGGATACCAGCGTACTGGGTGGCGTCATTATTGGGCTGATTGTGGCCTGGTTGCATAACCGGCTCTATAAAATAAAGCTTCCGGAAATCTTCGCTTTCTTCTCTGGCGTTCGCTTTATCCCGATAATATCCTCCGTTGCCGCTATTGTCGTCGGCATGCTTCTGGCTTTCATCTGGCCACTCATAGCACACGGCATCGTTATGTTGGGAGAAGGAATCGCCCACATGGGCGCTTTCGGGACATTTTTATTTGGCTTCATACTCCGCGCACTTATCCCGACGGGGTTGCATCACGTTTTTTATATGCCGTTCTGGCAGACGGCGCTGGGCGGTACTGCTGAGGTAGGTGGTCAACTGGTTGTGGGTGCCCAGAATATCCTTTTTGCGCAACTGGGCCACGGGGATGTGATCAGCCCGGAAGTTGCCAGGTTCTACTCCGGCAACTACGTAGTCATGATGTTTGGCTTCCCCGCCGCCGCTCTGGCGATGTACCACACGGCTTACCTGCGCAATAAACCCAGGGCGAAGGGTTTGCTGTTCTCTACTGCCGTCACCTCTTTTCTGACCGGGATCACCGAGCCACTTGAATTTTCATTCATGTTTGCTTCCCCGCTGCTCTATTTCGGGATCCATTGTGTGCTGGCCGGTCTGGCATTTGCTGCCGTCAACCTGCTGGATGCCGGTGTGGGTTATACCTTCTCGGGTGGTGTACTGGACTTCTTTATATACGGCATTATTCCGGGCAACGATCGTACCCACTGGATCCCCATCGTGCTTGTCGGACTGGTTTTTGCGGTTCTCTATTATTTTGCCTTCCGTTTCACCATTCAGTGGCTGCACCTGAAAACGCCGGGTCGTGAAGATGCCAATGAAGAAGTGAAGCTGCATACAAAGCAGGACTATCTTGACCGGAATAAATCTGATGGACCAAAGCCGAAGCAGACCGACGCCGCTTGCGTCAGTGAGAAGACACTGCTCACTGCACAGATCATTGAAGGCCTTGGCGGGCTGGATAACATTGATGAACTGGATAACTGCGCCACGCGGCTTCGCGTGTCTCTTTATTCAGGGGAAAAGGTCGATAAGGAACGGCTTAAGCAGACCGGTGCAGCCGGTGTCTTCGTTGCCGGCAATAATGTGCAGGTTATTTATGGTCTTAACGTGGGCCACATTAAAACCGAACTCGATGAGTACATCAGTTTGTTACAGGGGAGCAAATAAATGCAGTTACGTAAGAGGTTATTCATGATTTCCGGGGGGACTTACGGCAGGCTTGGCAATGCCTATGCTATTCAGCATGATCGTGGCTATGTTCTGATTGACTGCAGCGTGCCTGCCGCGCAGGAAACCATCCGCAAAAACTTACACTACTGGGGGATCCCCGAAAACGAAATCACACACGTTCTTCTCACTCATGGCCATGACGATCATGCAGGCTGCGCGGCTTATTTTCAGCTTAAAGGCGCAAAAGTTTGCGTCGGTTCAGCCGACGCCCATATGCTGATTAACGGTAATTTTGGTCCTGACAGTCCGCAGACCAACCATGTCATGCCAGCCTGCTGCCCTGATATTTTGCTGGAGCATGACACCGTCCTTGATGTTAGCGGCCTCAGCATCCGGGTATTTACGATGCGCGGACATACTGATGGCAGCGTAATTTATTATCTTCATCTCGATGAAGATGAAGTGCTCTTTGCTGGTGACATGTTCTTTACAGATGGTGAAAAAGGGGATCAGGCGTTTACTGGCTGGAAAGGTGATATGACCTACAGTGGCGAAAAGCTGGGAGAGAGCTTCGCCAGGCTGTGGAAGCTTAACCTGCGGCCAACCGTGATACTGGGTGGTCACGGTATCGCCAGAATCGGGAACGATGCCCATGAAGCCATCAAGGTCGCGTATAAATACTGGCAGTCAAACAACCGCTGAGTAAGCTCACTGCCTGAATTCCTGATGGTGAAGTCTGCCATGGCACGTACCATCGGGATATTCAGGACTGAGTTTTCCAGAAAATCATGACGGGCCAGTCTGCTCTCGCATGCCGATACACCGTGTTCGTTAGCAGCTTTAAACAGCCTCCAATAACTAAAATGGTCCTGAACGGGGTCACTTCACTTTACACCCTCTATCACTTAATACACCCGTCAGGAGTGTCATCTAAATGAATCAGCCGATAACATCAATACTTCAACTATTACCTTATGGTTGCAATAAGACATTACAGCCTGGCCTTATCCTTTACTGTCGAATATCAAAAGTGTCGTTTTATTATCTGGTGGCTGAAAACGGCAAAAGAAAAGAAGATTTTTGTCCGTATTGTTCAGGCCATCCGGAATCATCTGCGTGCTGAAAAAAGCCTGCCCGATTCCGAACGTCAGATACGTCTGCACGTGTGACCAGAGAACAGCAGCGATTTAATTACTAATCATTTTCATCTTTCAGAGCGCTTCGTACTCTTCAATTCGAAAATCTACCTGCATCATTACGAACCTGACGCAGTTTACTGACAACGGAAACTCTATGACTACTTCCGCTACAAAGCCTGATAACAACGTAGCCCATCTTTCCGGACAAGCCGGAGATGGGCCGCAGAAGCTCCTGGTGCCAATTCTGGGAGCTGTTGCTTTTACACACGGCTGCAACGACCTCATTCAGTCTGTGTTACCCTCCATTTACCCTTTGCTGAAGTCAAATTTTGAGCTTACGTTTACGCAAATTGGTTTGATTTCTCTGGTTTACCAGATGACCGCTTCACTCCTGCAGCCCTGGATTGGACTTTATACAGATAAGCATCCTAAGCCGCTGTTATTACCGACAGGAACCGCCGTCACACTCACTGGAGTAGGCCTTCTCGCTTATTCCGGAAGCTTCAGTATGCTGTTGTTTGCGGCCGCGCTTATTGGAGTAGGGTCTGCAACTTTTCATCCAGAAGCATCACGTGTGGCCCGAATGGCTTCAGGTGGCAGATTTGGCACTGCCCAGTCAACTTTCCAGGTGGGCGGCTATATCGGAACCGCATTTGGTCCGCTCGTCGCTGCATTAATCATTATCCCGCACGGACAGTCTTCTGTTGCCTGGCTGATGTTGATCGCGCTAATAGCCCTGGTCATACTGGCGTGGATAAGCCGCTGGACGGTTCTCCATGGGCAAATGCATATGAAGAACCATACTGATGCAACCCTTCGCAGACTAAGCATTAAAGAAATAAGGGTGGCACTGAGCGCCGTGGCGATTTTGATACTGGCCAAATATACGTACATCTCATCAATCAGCGTTTATTATACTTTCTATCTGGTATCACGTTTTGGTATACCTTTGCAGGACGCACAAATTTATCTGTTTTCTTTCCTCGTTGCCGTAGCCGCCGGCACACTGATAGGCGGCCCCGTTGGAGATCGTATCGGACGTAAGGCTGTGGTGTGGATTTCTTTCCTGGGCGTTATACCGTTTTCACTGTTGATGCCTCACGCGACTCTTTTCTGGACTGTTTCTCTGACTATCTGTATCGGCTTTGTGATTTCTTCAGCGTTTGCAGCTCTTGTTGTCTATGCGCAAGAAGTACTTCCCGGAAGAACAGGCATGGTTTCCGGAATCATGTTTGGCACGATGTTTGGTGTAGGCGGGATTGCTGCAGCTGGTTTAGGCAAACTGGCCGACTGGTACGGCTTAATTCACGTTTATTACGCATGTGGCTTCCTGCCAATGTTAGGCCTGGCCACCTTAATCATGCCTGAAACACACATCAAAAAGAAAACAGGCAGATAAATGTCCTGGTTTAATTTGAAACAAGAACTGCAGTTCAGGCTGCCAAAGAACGGCAGCGCCGTTCAGTTTTAATTGACGCCGAGAACCACCATGGATACAGGAACGGCATTGAAGTTTATAGCCACTTAAACAGGCTGACTATCTTTTCCATTCCTGCGTCGATTTTCCCCGACCTATCTCAGCCAGGGGATACAACCCTATTTTTGATGAATGGATTAAGGAAGCTGGTCTCAATGATCTGCTCTATAATACTTTTTCTATATGTATAACCTGGTCATCTCAGATTTACAAAAACGAAAATTTCTGCGTTCTCAATTTACTGTAAGGTCACAAATAGCGTGAGTGCGCAGCTTGTTATCGGAACAAGGAAGTCGATGATAATCTTGAAATATCTGATTTTATTGAGGCTGAGTATATCAGGAATGCACCAGCAGCTCTGTACCAGCAGGGAGCGTTACTGGGGAAAACGTCAGGAGAAATGGAAAAGACTGTAACGGAAAAAGAACTTTATTTATGTCCCTGCTGTGGTAATAAGATAATCGGGAAACAAGGAAATTATGAAATCTGTTCAGTCTGTGATTGGGAAGATGACCCGGTTCAGTCCGAGGATCCTGATTTTCCAGGCGGGGCTAATATGCTTAATTTAAATAAAACCAGATTACTTTTTTTTCAAAAATAGAACTAACTTTCCCGGTTGCCTGCTCGCGTTTAGTTTATCTGTGACTATCTAAGCAAAATATCCATCTGCTGCAGAAATATTTGAATATCCGCTCCTCACTCATAGCGGACACAGATAAATCCACCCTGGATCACGTATTTCAGTCACTATCACTGGCACTGTTGAAACCGGAGATCAAAGTCACCCCCGATTTACTACGCTGGTTACAAGACAACATTCAGAAGCCGTTCAGCGCTCAGCGTCCAAACATGCCCTTTAGTTTTTGCTTCATGCTCCGAACATAGAATGGCGTAAACTGCGACCTGATATGTGAGTCCAGACCTTTGTCGTTCTGGCCAAGGCGCATCAGATCCACCGCCTGCCCATCCGGAGAGGTATCCGCTGCGACAAGACCCGCACCACGCATCACCTCTTGCACATCACCGCTCATTTCCACCCCCACCAGATAATGCGGTTTATCATCGACTGACGGGTCGTGCATTAAAACCAGGAATGCACGGCTGACCCCGGGACATTTTGCAAACCAGGCTGATAACTCTTTCAGAAGCCTGTCCGGAACAACGGCAGGTACTCCCACTAATACCTGTGTTTCTTCCTCAACCACCCTTGTCTGCGGCAGGCGACCCGTTCCTTCCGCCAGCATGGCTTCTATTTCTTCCGGCACAAACTCCTTTCCGTAATCCGACCTGGGATTAAGAAACACACCCTCTCCCCGCGTCATTTCAAAAAAGGCTCTGGCAGGCAACTTCATGTATTTACTTTCCTGGCTGATGGCGCGCTGCAGGGTGGCAAGCGAGCTGAATACCGGAATGACAGGCGTTCCATCCGGTTTTTCCCAGTGCTGAATCGAGATATTCTCACCCGCCTTTAGTTCGACCTCACCATCACCCGTTGCCCCTCCGGAACTACCCAGGACGTAAAGCGATGAATCTAACAGTACCCGGTAAAACTCAGGTCGTTCTGCTGGATGATCGGCCGCCAGTTTTAAAGCAGTCTCCAGTTTGATTTCTCTTTCGTCAGACATTTAACCACCTTAGGCAGGATTGGATTAGGATCGATTTAACAAGGGCTTATGAGCATAATATAGATAATTTCTACTCGCCAGATTCCTGCACGTACCGGGGGATTGCCTTTGAGGGCTCGTTATTGCGATTAAGGACATGCGTTTGAATGGGTAAATGGCAGAACAGGCACGATCTTTTCCGTTTTCCAGACGCTTCCCTTAAACTACACCGCACAGGCCTCAACTATTAAGCTTACCTGACTAACATCCTGTTCTATAAACTCGTGAGTCAGAACCGTTACCAGCGTGTTCACCAGGGTCTGTTTAAAAATCATGTTCACGCTGACGTGCCTGACGGTTACAGAGAACGATGTAGGTTCAGCTGTTCAAACCAGGAAAATAAGATGTTTTTACCGGATGCACGATTCACAAAAATCTTTCCTCACTTCTCATTCCAGGCATGAGTCGTCAGCTGTTTGTTTCTCTGGATGGGCCCAAGGGAACCGGTAAAACCACTCTGCTGGAGTCCATTACGCAAGTGCTAAGAGCAGATAACAGGAAGGTGATCCGACTTAGCGAGCAAAAAAGCGATCCCTTCAGGGCGGAAACAATGGCGCTGGTTAACAGGCTCGCCAGAAATCCCTCCGTCGAACTTGAGCGGGAAATTTGTGAACGTTTTGCCGTTAGCCGAGCCTGGATTTCACAGAACGTACTGACTAAACAGCCCGGGAACTGCATTATCCTGATGGATCGCTGGTATCCGTCTGATGCCGCGTTTCGGCGGCTGGTGCCCTTTGCAGAGATTTTGCAGCGAAACATTGAGCACAACGTGCGAGCGCCAGACCTGCATATCGGGGTAGTCACGGCACCTGAGATTTCATGGGAACGAGCCGCGGCACGATCGCGTGGGCTGGGGAGTACAGTGATTCACAGGCTGGAAGAGCATGTCGCTTGCACCAGAGCGTTCGAGCAGGAGATGACCAACCACGGCTGGTTTTTATGTCGCAATGAAGGAACCGTAGAAGAGGCAACGATGCAGGTCATTGCTGAAATCTATAAAACGCTTTGATGCCGTACAGGCATCAGTTTCAGGAGCTGATTCGCACTCGAAATTGCCAGTTAACAGCGCGATCTGTTCCATTTCGCTCTCACCTGCTCGGGCCTCATGAATATATCGCCTCTGCAGATCGCTGGTTTCGGTCTTTGGTGCTAGCCAATAAAACCCATAATAGTCGCGTTATAATCTCTTCTTCGAAAATTCGCGCCACCTTTGGTTGTTAACTCAAAAATCATCCACCTGAATTTTACTTGTCTGAAATCAACAATAATCAGATTACCGCTGGCATAGATATCCCGGTTTCACTTATAAATTTCTTTTATTTTTTCAGAGAAGGCACAGGGAATTGCGCTACGCATCGATACCATTTAATCACAATCAACTGGGCTGGCCTGCGGGTGAGCATTGTTTTACGCCGCAGCCCATGCTGCGAGAGGATATCACTGCCGACTGGGTTATCGTCGGCGCGGGATTTGCAGGTGTTGCCTTTACGCGCCGCCTGGCTGAAATTAATCCCGACCTGAAAATTATCATCGTCGATGCGCACAGCACACGAGAAAGTGCATCGGCACGTAATTCCGGGTTTGTTATCGGTCTGCCTCATAATATTGGCAGCTCCACCGCTGAATTAAAAAAGGCCAACGCTTACCGTAACCTGCTTCAGGAAGGCATTCGTCAGCTGGAGCAGGTTATTTCTCAGCATCATCTTCAGTGCGACTGGCAACAGGTCGGTAAATATCACTGCCAGGCTGAACGTGGCAGTGATCGTATTTTAAAAGAGTACGCCAGCCACCTCGATTTAATGGATGAGCCGTGGCAGATGTCAGACAGCGAGGAGCTTTACTTTAAACTCGGCACGCGCTTTTACAGCAAAGGGATATTTACCCCTGGCTGCGTGCTGGTGAATCCGGCGCAGTTGATCGCCGGGCTAAACCACTATTTGTCTGAAAATGTTCAACGCTTCGATAACACGCCAGTGCTGGGGATTCGCTACGGCAGCATGGCTGAAGTGCTGACACCGTTTGGCATCATCAAAACGCCAAAGGTGATGCTGGCCACCAACGCATTATCGCCAGAGTTGCGACCAGGACTTTCGCGGCAGGCTGCAATGGCGACCTTCGCCAGCATCACCGATCCGCTGACGGATGAACAACTGGCCACCCTGCCCCCCATGCAGAGCTGGGGGCTTACGCCGGTAAATGCGATTGCCGGTGCAACCTTCCGTTTTACCTCAGACCGCCGTTTCCTGATTCGCCAGCACGTGATACCCGCACTCAGCGGTCAGGTGAATGCCGCGCAGACCTGGCAGGCAACCCAGCTGCATCAGCGCTTATTTCATAAAGTCTATCCGACCCTGGGCAGTGTGAAGATAACCCATACCTGGTCCGGCACCATCAGCGTTACGCGAAACAGCGCGCCTGAATGGGGCATGCTGAACAAATTTATCTGTACGGCGGGTGGCTGTAACGGCGCAGGTGTTTCAAAACAGACCGTAGCGGGCAGTCTGCTGGCTGATTACATGATGAAACAGGACAACCCGCATATCGCGGATATGCTGTCGCTGGGCAAGGCCAGTTTCATGCCGCCATCGCCGGCGCTGGATATCGGCATAAAACTGTCACTGATGAAAGAGCGTTATCTGGGCCGTAAAGAGGTCTGATAATCCGTAACTGTAATGATCGATACACGGGATATTGCTGAAGTGGCGGCAATTGAAGTGATAAGGCGCGACCAGGCCAGCGAAGAATTACCGGTCGAAACGCTCAGTCTCGTGGGGCCGGATACGCTCAACGGAGAAGAGGCAGCAGCAGCCTGGCAACAGCTTCTGGGCCGTCCGGTAATTTATGGAGGAGATAATCCGGATGCATTCCAAGCCAATATGGCGGAGTTTATGCCGCGCTGGATGGCGTATGAAATGCGGCTGATGGCTGAACGTTACGTCAGTGATGGGATGATTCCACAAGAGGGCGACCGGGAACGTCTGGTCACCCTGCCTGGCCGCCCACTGCATACCTATCGTGACTTTATTACCGCACTCGCCGGAGAGTAATCTGGATCTCTCAGGCTTAAGGACAAGCCTGCAGAGCAATACCGTGGACTACATGCCTGAGCCAGAGCCACTATGCAAAAATATTCTCAGAACAATCTTTATCCAGAACTTCAATGCAGACAGATTATCCTGGCCGGGCGATTTAAACCGGCCAGTTTATGGCACGGTTGTTTTCGATAATATCCTGATGAGAGGGTGCATCACCCAGCGTCGCGAAACTGGCATAAAGCTGTGGCAACCGAGCCTGACCTTCTCCCTTTCTGGCCAACGCCAGAGCTCGCAGCATCACGGGCGCTTCCCAGTCACAGCAGTAACAAGGTGTGCAGGGCTGCTGACGCCATGATTCAGCGATAGTCCCAGAGAACACAGGATCAAAACCGGTGTCGTTAACCAGTGACATGGCCGTCTGCACTGCTTCAGGATGATCTCCCGCTACGGCAACCGCCAGACGACCCCGACTTCCCTGCGGCTGGCCCAGATCGGCGAGCGAGTCGGCAAGGATATTATTAAAAGCTTTAACCACAGGGTGTCCGATTTGCTCCTGAACCCATTCGCTTTCGGTCTGCCCATTATCCAGTGCAGTAATCGGTGCGTCACGCAGGCCAGGATAGTAATTGCTGGTGTCGATCACCGGGACATGGGGTGGCAGGTGATCGAAAAGCCCATCAGGCAGGCTGCTAAGTGCCGGAAGCGGAATGGAGAGAATCACGGCTTCGACGTCTGTAACCGCTCCCCTGATGTCTGTGGGTTCTGCATTAATTTCACCCGCAAAAACACGCACGCCATCAACTCCGCGTGAATTAGCGATTTTTACCTTGTGCCCCGCTTCACTGAGCTTCCGTGCCAGGGTGCCACCGATATTACCTGTGCCAATTACGCCGATTTTCATATTTCGCTCCTGATTCTGTGGTGAGTGAGATAACCTACATATTGACTGAATAAACAACAAGAACCGACAAAATAGTGGGTTACTAACCTGAAGGTAAGTATGGAAAGAGACTGGCGTTGTGATATTCCGGAGCAGCGACTGGTGTGGGCTCAGGCTACTACTGAGGCGCTGAAGATTATTGAAGGAAAATGGAAGACAATTATCATCTGTCAGCTTTTCGCTGCTAAAGGCCCGCTGCGCTTTTCAGAGCTGGAGCGCCGGATTGAGGGCGTAAATCAAAAAATGCTGATCCAGCAGCTTAAACAACTGGAACAGGATGGCATCGTGACACGCACGGTGTATCCCGAAGTCCCTCCGCGTGTTGAGTATTCACTTACCGACCTGGGAAAAGCGCTTGGGCCATCAATGACTGCTCTGATTGACTGGGCCTTACTACGTCGTGAAACGCTGGGGCTTGATGGCGCCTGAAGCTCGCATTTCAACCCAGTTATACCGATGTGGCTGAGCGCAGGGCATGGCTGTTCAGGCAAAGGCTGGCGTAACGAGAGAGAAACTCCAGCTGATGGTGGATTATGTCGTTTCTGGCTGGTCCCGATGATCCCGTAACAGCGCTTGCGGATAATTCGGAACCGGCCAGCCCGGTTACATCGCCATGTGCTGGGCGGATTTCAGATGCTGTTCTACAACAGGGGTATGCGCGTCGGCCAGCGCCTTCACATCCGGATCCTTTATCTTCGTCGCGTCACTCTTCAGCGTCGACAGCACCATCTTATGATCCATTATTCCGGCATTTTCCATATACATTTTGTCAAAGGCACCGCCGCTCTGCTTTTCCAGCTTGTCGGCCATGGCCTTATGTTTAGCGTCTGGCGCAGTCGGTAATGTCACCTCTTTTTGCTTAGCAACCGCCTGAACTTTTGTCAGGGCACTGCCATGATCTTCGACCATCTTCTGTGCAAAGGTTTTAACTTCTGCGCTTTGTGTTTTGTTCAGCGCAATTTTGGCGGCGGCAATTTCATTGAGATTGGCCTGCGCCATATCCTTCAGTGCTTTTTCATCACCAGGGCTGAGCTTGTCACTCTTTACGGTCTGCGGTGTATTCCCGCCCTGCGGGGCGCTTGTCTGCGTCTCAGCCTGTACGGTGGCAGTGCTGCACAGAGCGACGACGGCTGATATAGCCAGCCATCCTTTATAGCTTTTATTATTTTTCATTTTGTAATCCTGAATATTATGGGAAGACCGATATCAGAAAAGTTCTGCTCAAAATTACCTGCTCCGTCTCATGAGTCGACATGGTTTCTGTCTCGCTTAAGGTACCTTATGTAGCAGAGTTATTAAGCGTTGTAGTAATGTCAGGTAATCGCAAGTATAAACAATGCATTGCAGCAGCATAAAAATAACGAAAATGTATTCCGCCTCGCTTAAAGCCGAAAATTTATCTATTGTTAGCAAGGGTTTCAGCATAAAATTTATACGAAATATCAAAACACCGTACAGCTTTTCTTTGATTACTTTGAGATAATTCTTAAGGTTGCTATGTGGTTGTCGGCCGTTTAATGCTGGGTAATAACTAACAGGTGACATAATAATGTGAAGAGGTTGAGCTCATGTTACCTCCTTACATCGCTTTATATTTTCTGGTTCAGATTACTGAATAATATTAAGGAAAGATCACATGCTCAAATCTCGCGCTTTAAAAGCCGCATTTGCGGTGGTGATATCTTGTACCGTGCTTGCTGCGCCCGTTTTCGCAAATCCGGGCAACGGCAACGGTGGTGGCGGTCAGGGTAATGGTAATAGCGGAAACCCGGTTAATAACGGCAAAAGCGGAGAGCACGGAAACAAGGGGCATGGTAATGCGGGTCCGAAAGAAAAACATGGAAATCGTAAGAACGCAGGACGACCCGATCACGTCGAGTCAGATATCAACTACTCTCTTGCACGTAAACTTGCCGTCAATTATGGCCTTGTCGGCTATCAGTCTTTGCCGCCAGGAATAGCTAAAAAAGTTGCGCGTGGTAAACCTTTGCCTCCGGGTATCGCCAAAAAAAGTTTGCCAGCATCAATGCTAAATGAGCTGCCCTATTACCCTGGTTACGAATGGCGAGCCGTCGGAGATAATCTTGTGCTGATAGCCCTGAGCACCGCTGTCGTGACCGCCGTAATTAATGGGGTTTTCGATTAACCTTCAAAACTTTTTCGAACGAATTTACTTTCCTGGTGGAGCGCCAGTAACACGCTTAAATGCTTTTCTGAAGGCGCTCTCCGACTCATATCCCAGCGCGGCAGACATGCCTGAAATCGTCTCGCCTGAATTTTGCAGACGATCGCTGGCGAGTAGCATCCTCAATTGCGTCAGATATTCTATGGGCGTAATTCCAACCGTCTGACCAAAGTGTTTTGCAAATGCAGCGCGGGACATCCCTGTCTGTAATGCCAGCATATTTAACGTCCGGCATGTCATCGCAGCACCCGTCTCCGGAGTAAAGTGCCTGACAGGCAGATTGCCACTCATGCTTTATGCACTCTGTGACAGGCTCCGTTGGTCCCGTTGATCGGGAATGCGCGCAATCACCTTAATTTCAAAATCAAATCCCGCCAGCCACGTCACTCCCACCGCTGTCCAGTTAGGATAAGGAGGCTGCGGAAAAACGCGCTGCTTTATCTGCATGATGGTTTCGAACTGTTGCTCCGGATCGGTGTGAAATGTGGTGACATCGATCAGATCGTCAAAGGTACACCCTGCCGCAGCGAGCGTGGCTGCCAGATTTTCAAATGCCCGTTCTACCTGAGCAGCAAAATCGGGCTCCGGCGTGCCGTCGGCACGGCTGCCCACCTGACCAGAGACAAACAGCAGATCGCCTGAGCGGATAGCCGCTGAATAACCATGTTGCTCATAGAGAGCGTGACGATTGGCAGGAAAAATGGGTTCGCGGGTGATCATAGAATTTCCTCAATAGCCTTTAGCGGATTGCAGGATGCAGCGCACACGAGTTTGATTTAATATACGCGGCGTATGTCACATTAATCACACATACGTCGCGCATGTCAATTAATATACCTCGCGTATGTGAAAGGAGAGTGTATGGCCGCTAAACGTCGCGCTGAAACAATGGAAGAGAACCGGGCAAAACTGATTGCAGCAGCACGCAAAGCCTTTGCCGAAAAAGGCTTTGCCGCCGCGTCAATGGATGAACTGACGGCCAGCGTAGGTCTGACACGCGGGGCGCTCTACCACAATTTTGGTGACAAAAAGGGGCTGCTTGCAGCGGTCGTCGCACAGGTTGATGGCGAAATGGCGCAGCAGGCTAAAGCGGCAGCGTCTGGGGTGAGCGATGCGTGGGAGAAGCTGGTGGCTGAAGGCATCGCCTACATCCGCATGGCAATGGATGCCGAAGTGCAACGCATTGTGCTGCGCGATGGCCCGGCTTTTCTGGGAGATCCCTCGCAATGGCCCAGCCAGAACAGCTGCCTGGAAGCCACGCGTGAAACGATTACCCGTCTTATCGACAGCGGGATAATGAAGCCGGTCAACGTCGATGCCGCCGCTCATCTGCTGAACAGCGCGGCGCTGAATGCCGCACTGTGGGTCGCTTCCAGCAGCGAGCCGGAAAAGGCGCTGCCAAAGATGATCGACGTGTTCACACAACTGGCAGGCGGCTTGCGCCATAGTGCGATTTAACCCTGAATGCTCACTGCTGCTTTCACTGATAGCCCTGAGGCTGTGAGTGCTGACGTCTGTAACTCTTTCAGGCGCGGTGCCGTTTTAATTCAGTGTGACAGCGGAATCAGGCCGCTCTCCTGATAGGTCGCAATCAGGTTATCAAAAATGGTTATATCCTGGCGCGTGCGGGCTATTAACTGCGCGCCAGCAACTGCGGTGTAGATTGCCAGCGCACGCTGCGCATTTTTCTCCGGGTTATCGGGCGACTTTTCGCAAAGGACCTCTGTCAGCCACTCGACGTTCGCATCGACAAAACACTGAACCTCACGCTTCACTTCCTCGGGCAGATCTTCATATTCCGCCGCCATAAAGCTGGAGAGACAGAGCCGGTTGGCATCTTCAAGCGACTTGCGGAAAATCTGCGGATAGCGCTGCAACGCTTCATCCGATGAGGCACTTTGCTCGCGTATAGTCTTTAAATCCTCAGCCGTATCCTGCCAGTATCGGTTGGCAACCGCGGCCCCCAGATTGGCCTTACTGGCGAAGTGATAATAGATACTGGCATTCTTGATGCCTACCTCGTCAGCGATGCTGCGAAAATTAATCCCATTATAGCCATGATTCTGGGCAGCACTTTTTGCTGCGGCCAGAATGGCTTCACGCGCGTTCAGGCTCATAACTCAGTTTTCCTTCAGGAGGTGGAGACGCATTATAAGGGGAAAACATTTACCTGCCAACTGGTAGACAGGGGTTGACATAAGGAAAGTTCAGCACCACAATCCACCTACCAATTGACAGGTAGGTAACTTAATCATGACTGATATCCACAATGCATCTGCAGTTCCGTCACTCCCCGCGATGAAGATTTATGACTGGTATGATGGCCCTTATCCTGCACGGGTCAGGATTGCCCTGGCGGAAAAGGGATTACTTTCTGAGGTCGAATTTATTCCGGTCAACCTGTGGAAAGGTGAGCATAAAAAACCTGAATTTTTAGCAATCAATTATTCCGGAACCCTGCCGGTTCTAGCGCTGAATGACGGAACGCTGATCGCTGAATGCACCGCCATTACGCAATATCTCGATGTGCTGGATGACAATCCGGTTCTGACTGGCGTCACGCCGGCAGAAAAAGGCGTTATCCATATGATGACCAAACGGGCTGAGATCGAATTTCTTGATGCAGTCAGCGTCTATTTCCATCATGCCACCGCAGGACTGGGGCCGGAGGTGGAGCTCTATCAGAATCCGGAATGGGGTGCGAAGATGCGTGAAAAGGCCATCAGAGGGATGCACTACTTTGACGGCGTTTTACGCTCACAACCTTATGTCGCGGGCAATACATTTTCGATGGCGGATATCGCCGTAACCGGCGGAATGATTTTCGCGACTTTGGTGAATCTTGCTGTTCCTGACGAATGTCGCGCCCTGAAAGCGTGGTATGCAAAAATCCAGAGCCGCCCCAGCTATCAGCAATGGCAGGCAATGGTTGAAGCGGGCCGCCCTGCTGCTGCTGCATCGTCTCAGGACCGGGCGTAAGATCGCGCTGATCGTTCTGGATAACGTGGTCTGGCTGCTGTAAAAAACCCCGGAAAATCTTCCGGGGTTTTGTGATCTCAAAACATGAAATTTTCGCGCGTCAGCCTTATCAGAATGCCAATTCAGCCTGCATTACGCTCAAAGTGGCTGTTCACAAAGGCGCGGCAGCGTGGCGAGATCGGATCGAGAAACACCTGCTCCGGTGAACCGGACTCCTCAATCATGCCCTGGTGCAGAAACACCGCTTTGTTCGACACGTCACGTGCAAAGCCCATTTCATGGGTGACGATAATCATGGTACGTCCCTCTTCCGCCAGACTGCGGATCACCCGCAATACTTCGCCCACCAGCTCCGGATCCAGCGCTGAAGTTGGCTCATCGAACAGTATCGCTTTTGGCTGCTGCGCCAGCGCCCGTGCAATCGCCACACGCTGCTGCTGTCCGCCGGAAAGCTGTGACGGCCAGGCGTCGCGTTTTGCATAGAGTCCCACTTTATGGAGCAGCGCTTCCGCTTCTTCAGTCGCCTCTTTATGGCTGCGCTTCTGCACATGAACCGGCGCTTCAATGATGTTCTGCATCACCGTTTTATGCGGCCACAGGTTGAAGCTCTGAAATACAAAGCCGAGCTGCATTCGCATCAGCTTGATGCGACGGCGCTGCTCGCGGCTCAGTTTTTCGTCGGCGTTATCCAGGGTGACGTTCACCTCGCCTACCGCAATTTCGCCTGCCTGCGGCACTTCAAGAAACGGAATGCAGCGTAACAGCGTACTTTTTCCCGACCCACTGGCACCAATCAGCGATATCACATCGCCATCCTGCGCGGTCAGGCTGATGTCGTGCAGCACTTCGTGTCCCGCATAACTCTTTCTGAGATGACTCAGCATGATGGTAGGTGCGGTCATGAGCGTGCTCCAAAATAGTAAGGTGATAAGCGTCGTTCCAGCATCGATACGCCTTTGCTGACCAGCATGGTGAGTATCAGGTAGATCACCGCCGCGCTCAGGAACACCTCCAGCGCCCGGAAAGTGGAAGAGACTATCGAGTCGGCAATGCCGGTCATCTCCATCAGGCTGATAGTGCTGACCAGCGACGTTGCTTTGATCATCGAGATGATCTCATTGCTGTAGGCCGGCAATGCCTGTCGAATCGCAATCGGTAAGGTGATGCGGGTAAAGATTTTATACGACGACATGCCTGAGACTTTAGCGGCCTCCAGCGACTGCTGACTGACGGCACGCAGCCCGCCGCGCAGGATCTCCGAGGTATAGGCGGCATCATTGAGAATCAGCGCCAGTAAGCCGCACCAGTAGGGATCGCGCAGCAGCGGCCAGAACAAGCTTTCCCGCACCGCCGGTAAACTGCCCAGGCCGTAATAGACCATAAAGATCTGGATCAGCAGTGGCGTACCGCGAAATAGCCAGACGTAGAAGCGACAGAAAACGCTGCCGACACGCGTCATGCGCAGCAGGTTAAGCAGCAGCGCCAGCACGCCGCCGCCAAAGAGTGAGAGCAGCGCCAGGTTGATGGTCAGCGGCAATCCTTTCAGCAGCGCCAGCAGCGTCTGCTGTAAAAACATGATATCCACGTGGACTCCTTACCCCTTCACGCGCTGTTGACCGCGCATCGCAAACTTTTCCACGTAGCGGAAAACCATATCGGAACAGGTGGTGATAATCAGGTAGATCACCGCACCCACGCTGTAGAAGAAAAAGGACATCTGGGTGGAGTTGGCTGCGGTGGAGACCTGGTTCATCGTTTCCACCAGTCCGGTTACCGAGACCAGCGCCGACTCTTTGATCACCGATTGCCACTGGTTGCCCATGCCGGGCAGCGCAGTGCGTAACGCCTGCGGCACGATAATGCGGCGAAACATCATCAGCCGTCCCATGCCGGTCACGGTCGCCGCTTCCAGCGTTCCGCCGGGAATAGCGTAGAAGGCGCCACGGAATACCCCGCTTTGATAGGCACCGGAGATCAGCCCGATGGCAATCGCGCCCGCCACAAAACCGTTCACATCGAACGGTCCCTGGAAGCCCAGCGCGGTGCCCACGGTGGAGACCACCTGTCGTCCACCGAAGTAGAAGAGGTAGATCACCAGCAGTTCCGGCACGCCGCGAAACAGTGTGATATAGCCTGCCGCCAGTCGCTGCTGCCAGCGTGAACCGGCAATCTGCATCCAGCAGAGCACGCTGCCCAGCAACGCACCCAGCAGCCAGGCGCATAACGACACGCTGACGGTGACGGCGGCGGCGTTAAGCAGCACGCCACCCCAGCCCTCATCCCCGAAGCCCAGTATCTGCCAGTCAATATTCATCAGCATCAGCGGTTACGCTTTCGGCGCGACATCTTCGCCAAACCATTTGATCGACAGTTTGCTCAGCGTCCCATCTTTGATCATGGAGTCCAGCGCCTGATTCAGCACCTGCTGCAGCTCACTGTTGCCTTTACGCAGACCAATCGCCGAGCCTGCGCCCAGCACGCCACCGGAGAAGCCATAGCCGCTGCTGCTGATCGCCTCAGCATGTTTTTTCACAAAGGCGTTGAGGTTGGTACGAGACGCCATGACGGCATCCACCCGGCCATTCATCAGGTCGGCGAAGGTTTCAGGACCCGCCTGATAGGTGCGGATAGTGGCAACGTCGCCCAGGTATTTCTGCAGGAAATCCGCCTGAATGGTGGCGACCTGCACCGCGATGGTTTTCCCTTTGAAGGTGGTTTTCAGATCGTCGATCGCTTTTTTCATGCCGGCGTCATCATCCGCCGTCACAATCGTGCCGCTGCCTGGCAGCGTGGCCAGCGGGCTTTTTTTCGCAGTCACAAAGCTGGAGACACTGACGGTGTACTGATGGGTAAAATCGATCGCTTCAGCACGTTTTGGCGTTACGGTCACCGCATCGATCACCGCATCATATTTACCGTCGATAAGACCTGGGATCATGCCCGACCATTTCTGGGCGATGATTTCATATTTAAAGCCAGCACGTTTAGCCAGCTCCGCCACCATATCCGGCTCATAGCCGACGATTTTGCCGCTCGGTGTGGTCTGGTTGAACGGAGGATAAGCCGCTTCAGTCGCAAACTTCAGGGTGCCGAAATCTTTCGCCTGGCTGAACGCGGAAGTGGCGAGCAGCGCCACGGTCAGAGAAGCCGTAAACAGGCGGTTACGCATCATCATATAAACCTCATTTATTTATTATTAAGAGAGTAAATCAATTGCAAGGCGGGTCAGCGCCTGCGTCCCGGCGGTAATGCTGCGTTCGTCCGGCTGATAGTCGGAGTTATGCAGGTGATCGTCACGGCCCGGCGTGGCCGATCCAATATGAATCTGGCAGCCCGGTACCCGTTCCGTGAACAGTGAAAAATCTTCGGCACCAAAGCTGGCGCTGGGCTGCGCGATGATGGGCTTATCAAACTGATGCGACAGAATCTGTTCCAGTGAATCGATCAGGCGATCGTCATTCATCAGAGGCGGCACGCCGCGCTGGAAGTTAACCTCCACCCGTACGTTTTGCGCCAGCGCCACCCCTTTGCACATCCGTTTAAACGAGGTTTCCATAGCAGCGCGTACTTCCGGCGATTTAGTACGGATGGTGCCCTGAAACAGGCAGCTATCGGGAATGATATTGTGGGTGGTACCACCCTGAATGTGCCCGATGGTTAATACGGCGGAGTGAGCGGGATCGCGTTCACGCGAGATGAGGGTCTGTAGCTGGCTGATGAGATGCACGGTCGCGATGATCGGATCGGTGCCCATGTGCGGACGTGCCGCGTGGGTCGATACGCCATGCACCGTAATGTCGAATTCATCGCTGGAGGCAGTGCTGGCCCCGCGCGTCAGGGCGACTTCCCCCGCAGCCAGTTCAGGCTTGTTATGCAGGGTCACGGCCCAGTCGATGCCATCTGCCGCGCCGTCCGCAATCATCGCCTCAGCGCCACTTTCTGGCGTCTCTTCCGCGGGCTGGAATATCAGCCGGACCCGGCCTTTGAGTTGCTGACGATAGTGCGGCAGGATCGTTGCCACACCCAGCATCGTTGCGGTGTGAATATCATGCCCACAGGCGTGCATTTTTCCGGGATAGCGGCTGGCAAACGGTAAACCGGTCTGCTCATGTATCGGCAACGCGTCCATGTCGGCGCGCAACAGCAGCGTCTTACCCGGCTCTGCGCCGTCGATATCTACCACAACACCGCTGCGGCCAACGCCGGTGCGGGGATTGAGTCCCAGCGCCTGCAGATACTCTGTGACCAGACTGGCGGTGCGCAGCGTATCAAAGCCTAATTCCGGATGCGCATGGATATCACGTCGAATCGCCACTAACTGCGATTCAAGTTCATTAACTCTGGCTTTTATTTCCCCGGCCAGTCGTGCTTTTTCCTGATTCATAGCAGCCCCGGCAATATGCGATCGGCACTCTGCTGCCGACCGCTATTTTAATCTCATCCTGATGGCGGACGTTGATGACCGTTTATTTATTCACAGCACGCGACAGAAAGCAACGCGCAACAGCCTGCTCTACATACTTAAAAATCAATAAGATAGTGTTATTTATTGGAAACCTGTATGAGATAACAGCGGATCAGCAATAATATTAATAATCCGCCACACGACATTACTTTCCCTACTGTCACTGAGGTGATATTTCGCTTTTATCCGGAGAGGTAATAAAGAAGTCTGCCAGTATTTCCGCTAATTTCTCGGGTTGTTCGTCGGGAATAAAATGGCCGCAGTTGAGAACAGTTTCACTGCTTACCTGATGCGCTACGGTGCGCAGCGGGGTGGCCATATCGGGTATCGATCCCTGGTCGGCACTGACAGCCAGCAGCGGTAAAGCCAGTTTGCCTTTTAAAGCGCGCTGTCGATTCTGCTCTGCCGACTGTGCAAAAGCGCGGTAAAAAGCCAGTCCGGCCCGCAAGGCCCCGGGCTGCTGAAAAACGCGCAAATATTCATGACGGGCCGCCGCATCTATGCGATGTGGATTGGCTGACTTACGGTTAAAAAACCAGTCGAGGTAGATCGCCTCTCTGCCAGTGATCAGCGCTTCCGGTAAATCATCCACACAGTGAAATCCAAAATGCCAGGTTTTCCAGGCGCTATCACCCACCATTGGCAGTAAGTCAGGCAGCGTGATACCGGGAATGCCGCCATCCAGCAGCGCGAGACGGCTAACCTTTTCGGGATGGCCTGCCGCCAGTGACCAGGCGACCCACGCCCCGATATCATGTCCGGCCAGATGAAAGCGTTCGATACCCAGCTGGTTCAGCAGCGCCAGTATGCGCTCTGCCACGCTGTCAGTGTCGTAACCACTGGCAGGAAAGTCAGAATCACCCTGCCCTGGCAGGTCGGGTGCGATCACATGAAAGCGGCTGGCAAGCAAGGGAATAACCTCCCGCCAGGCATAACTGCTTTGCGGGAAACCCGCGAGCAGAAGCACAGCCTCAGCGTGTTCACTGCCTGCGCTGAGGTAGTGCAGCCGCTGCGAGTCAATGTTAATAAAGTGGTGCTGGTAGAGTGGATAAACGTGCATGAAACCTCCGGATAATAAGGAAACGATCACTTCTTTAATGTGTAAAAAATTTAGTCGAGTATCTTTAGCGCCAGGGGGATGATGCTGGCATCGGGCCGGGTAGCAGCAACTTTACCGGCTACCCGCATCCCCAGAACAATGCATAGCATCAGCGAAGCGGTGGCCTCTCTGTCCAGTGCAGGATTGACCGAACCATCCTGCTGACCCAGGCTGATTATCTGCTGCAGATTCTGCTGGTTGCGTATCAGCGCCGCGCTGACGGCTCCGGCAAGTTCCTCATCCAGAGTTTGCAGCTCTAAGGCGCTGACAGCCACCAGACAGCCGCGCTCACCTTCTACATCGCGCACTGAATCCACATAAAAATTGAGTAGCGCCGCCAGTTGCTCACGGCCATTTTCACATTGCGCCAGCCGCGCGGCTAAACTGCTGTTACGCATTGAGAGATAGCGAGCAAAGACGTTTGCAAACAGCGTGCGCTTGTCGGTAAAAGCTTTATAGATGCTGCCGGTAGTGAGTTGCATAGCCTGGCCCAAATCGCCGATCGAGGTGGCGTGATAGCCCTTTTGCCGGAATACCAGCATTGCGCTGTCCAGTGCCGAATCGGTATCAAACGCCCGCGGTCGTCCCCGCTCTTTATAACGGTTATCGTTCATCTCAAACACCATTAGAGAATGATCATTTCCTTTAAGATAGACTGATTTGTCCCGCAATGAAAATCTTTCTCCCTGCAGCTAAACAATGCATCAAGACGCTGATACGCATTTCATAACCTTTATCCAGACCCTTCCCCCCCTCTGACCTGACGCAAAGCACTGAAGCTTAAGCCTCATCTATACTGCAGCTTATCTTTGCTGAAGGAGCCCAATCATGGGACTGAGCTGGTTTACCCTCTGGCCGCCGCTGGCACGCGTGCTGTTTATCCTCGCCTGTCTGACCATTATTCTGACCGGCCTTTATCTGGCAGCACCGCTGATCAATCAGGTCCTGCTGGCGATGTTACTGGCCATCATGCTTGATCCCCTGATTACCCGTCTGGAAAACAAACGCATACCGCGCATCGTCTCGTCACTGCTGGTGATTATGCTGATGCTGTTGATCATGGTGGTCACTATCCTCAAGTTAACCGTGCTGACGCCCGATTTAATGCAGCTCAGCCGTCAGGCGCCCGTGCTACTGGCGGCCCGGCTTGAACAGCTGACGCTGGCCTTTGCCCGGCTTGATATCGGTATGACGCCCGACCAGTTGCTGACCTTTGTGGATGCGGGTGCGATAGTGCGCATCGTCACCGCGTTTCTGACGCAAATCCCTGGCGTCATCTCATGGTGGATCATGGTGTTCCTGATGCTGCTGTTTATGCTCTATGAGATGCCGCTGCTGAAAGCTGCAATGCAACAGCGGGTAAAGGGAAAACATCAGGCCTTTTATCTGGCGCTGCAGGAGGGAATTCAGAGCGTGATTGTGTATGCCAGAGTGAAAACGCTGACCAGTATTCTGGGCGGGTTAATCGTGGGCGTCGGTGCGCATCTGATCGGGCTGAAGTTTGCCTTTTTCTGGGGCGTGCTGATGTTCATCTTTAATTACGTGCCGGTGCTTGGCTCCTTTCTGGCCGCGATTCCGCCGGTGATCCAGAGTTACATCATGTTTGATTTACAGATCGCGCTGGCGGTAGCAGGTTTCTTTGTGGTGCTGAACCTCTGCCTGAGTTCGGTGATCGAACCATTGCTGATTGGGAAGCGACTCAATCTGGCGCTGACCACGCAGTTGCTGGCGTTTCTGTTCTGGCAGGCGTTACTGGGGATTACGGGCGGGATACTGGCTATTCCACTGACCTATCTGATTAAAAAGGTCCTGCTGGCGAGCTATCCGCAGCAGGACCCGGAGACAGAATTAACTCAGTGATGGCGTCTTCACCCGCCATGCGCGGGTGAGGCGTTTTTCAATCTCAACTATGATGAAGATCGCGATACTGACAATCAGCGAAATCAGCCAGTAGTTGATCGGCAGTGGACGGGTACCAAACAGCGTGTTCATTAATGGCACATAAATAATGATCGCCTGAAGGACAATCAGTACCAGCGTCACCAGCCAGATACCGCGATTTTTCAGCAGACCGCGATCCAGTGAGAAGCCATCAGAGTTACGGCAGTTAAGCATGTAGGCCCACTGCGCAGTCACCAGCATCTGCAGCAGCACGGTACGGATAAACTCGGCACTGTAGCCACGCGGTTGCAGCCAGGCTTCCAGCACAAAGGCACTGATTGAAATCAGCAGACCGACAAACACCACGCGCCAGATAGCGTAAGCGTCCATCACGTGCGCTTTAACATTGCGCGGTGGCCGGCGCATCGCATTGGCTTCAGCAGGCTCGAACGCCAGACCAAACGACAGCGTGGCGGATGTTGCCATGTTCATCCACAGAATCTGTACCGGGGTTAACGGCAGCAGATTGCCCATCAGAATCGCGATAATAATCAGCAGACCCTGTGCCAGGTTGGTGGGCATAATAAACAGGATGGTTTTCTTGAGGTTGTCGTAAACCCGACGTCCCTCTTTGACTGCCGCAGCGATGGTGGCAAAGTTATCGTCGGCCAGAATCATATCGGCCGCCTCTTTTGTCACCTCGGTGCCTTTGATACCCATCGCAATACCGACGTTGGCCTGTTTCAGCGCCGGAGCATCATTGACGCCGTCGCCGGTCATGCCGACGATCTCGCCGCTCGCTTCCAGCGCTTTCACCAGACGCAGTTTGTGTTCCGGGCTGGTGCGGGCAAAAATGTCATAGGTTTTTGCCGCGTCCGCCAGTTCGGCGTCACTCATGTGTTCAAGCTGGTAGCCAGTGATAGCAGCCTGGCTGTTGCCGATTCCCAGCATCTGACCAATCGCCATTGCGGTTTCCTGATGGTCGCCGGTGATCATTTTGACGCGAATGCCCGCTTTCTGGCACTCGTCAATGGCGGCAATCGCC
This sequence comes from Pantoea sp. CFSAN033090, assembly GCF_001264395.1. NCBI lineage: Bacteria > Pseudomonadati > Pseudomonadota > Gammaproteobacteria > Enterobacterales > Erwiniaceae > Pantoea > Pantoea sp. CFSAN033090. The sequence goes on from NZ_LGYX01000008.1 coordinate 133,957, forward strand.
TCGGGACGTGGGGGATCCATCATACAGGCCAGACCCAGCAGCACCATGTCACTTCTCAGATCGGCATGATCCAGCGCGGTAACGGGTGCAGAGGTTCTCTTCCAGGCGGCGGCAACGGTGCGCAGCCCTTCGCTGGCGTAGATGGTGATGGCGGCATCCCAGTAAGCACGGTCTATCGGCTCTGCACCCTCCGGTGTTTGCTGCTGCTGACATAGCGTCAGCAGCACGTCTGGCGCACCGGTCAGCAGCACATAAGATTCGCCGTTTGCAACACAGCTGACCGACATATATTTATAGAGGGAATCGAACGGCAGCTTGCTCACCACCTCAACCGGCTGAGGTGTCGTCTGACCCTTCGCCGCCAGCACCTTCAGCGCGCCTTCAGTCGGGCCGCCAACAATCGTCCAGTGTCCCTGACTTTCCTGACGCAGCTGGCTTTCATTACAGGTGTCTACCGCATGCAGGAACTGCTGAAACAGCGGATCCTGTGCCGCAGAGAGTCCACTTGCGTCGCCCTGCTCAGCAACAATCTCCCCTTTGGGTTCATAGCTGTTTCCGCTGACGCGCCAGCGGCTCTTCGCCAGCACCACCGCTTTCACCGTCATCTCATTCATGGTGAGCGTGCCGGTTTTATCGGAGCAGATCACCGACATCGCGCCCAGGGTTTCAACAGTCGGCAGCTTACGGATAATCGCCTGGGTCCGCGCCATCGACTGCACGCCCAGCGACAGGATGATAGAGATAATGGCAGGCAGACCTTCCGGAACCGCAGCAACCGCCAGGCTGATGACGGACAGCGAGAGCTCGCCCAGTGGAATGTCACGCAGCAGATAGCCGAAGATAAACAGGGCGACCATCATCAGCAGGATGATGAAAAAGATCGCTTTACCGAGTTTGTCGATCTGCACCAGCAGCGGGGTTTTAACCTCTTTTATGCCGCTGATCATTTCGTTGATATGGCCCAGCTCAGTATCACCGCCGCTGGCGATCACCACGCCTGCGGCGGTGCCGGAACTGACGGTAGTGCCTGAAAAAGCCAGGTTCAGACGGTCGCCCAGCGATTTTTCACCGCTCAGCGTATCGGTGTTCTTCGACACCACCGTCGACTCCCCGGTGAGAATCGCCTCTTCAACCCGAAGATTATTGACCTCAAACAGTCGCAGATCAGCCGGGATTTTATCGCCGGGGCGTAACATCACCACATCACCGACCACAATATCGCGCGTCGCGACCGTGACCTGTTTGCCATCCCGCACCAGCATCGCTTCACTGGCAAGCATGTTCTGAATACTTTTCAGTGACTTCTCGGCATTATTCTCCTGAATAAAGCCGATCAGGGCGTTGATAACAGCCACGCCGATAATGACAAAGGTATCGACCCAGTGACCCATGATCGCGGTGATCACCGCCGCGGCCAGCAGAATATAGATCAGCACATCTTTAAAATGCGCGATGAATTTGAGCAGAGCCGATTTCTCAGCTTTTTGCGGAAGGGCATTGGGACCGTGTTTCTGCAGGCGTTCCTGCGCAGTGGCGGTGGATAATCCTGCTGATGAGCTCTGCAGTTCGGAGAATATCTCTGCCACACTACGCTGATACCAGGGGCGCTCAGATAAAGCTAACGCTTTATCCTGCTTATCATTATTTAGCATATATAAACCTCGTGCCATTTAGCGATGAAATAAAGGCGCAATTAAAAGACATGCATTTTGCAGGCAGCCCCTCCTGCAGGTAATGACCGATATCATATTTACGTAAGAAACGTCTGACGAATAACATAAAATGGCTAAATTAAATCTAACCTATATTATGAGAATGACAACGTTGTTTTTGTTTAGCTAAGGTTTAAGTATGCTGATGCAGTGTGCATCGGTTTATACTCTGGCTCGCAAAAGGAAACTCTGATGAAAAAACAGAGCATTATCATGCTTTGCGGTTTCGTTATTCTCGCGGTCGCCGCAACGACTCTGGTGGGCTTACTGACCTGGCTGGTGGTCTCTCAGATGGCGGCGTAAGCCGATTCAGGCGAAGCGGCCCTGCCGCTTCGTTAAACTTATATGACGAAGATTAAAAATAAGTTTATCCCGGTCGCGATAAGCATCAGGGTTTATTACGCCTTAATGCTTATCAAACCGCAGTTTAAAAGCTGATGTTAAGGCGAAGAAAATGATTAAACGCAAGGTTATCCTCATTTTGCTCTGTTGTTTTTTTATGACAGCGTGCGATGAAAAAAAAGAACCGGATGCTCCCCCGCCCCGCGTAATTAAAGTTTTCACCCTTGAGTCGGACATCGCTCAAAATATCCGGGTATTTCCTGCGCGTATTCAGGCGGGTGATAATACCGATCTTGCGTTTAAACGGGCAGGCCAGCTGGTACAGCTTGATATTCGTGACGGAACGCCCGTGAAAGCGGGACAGCTTCTCGCTACTCTGAATGATGCAGATGCGAAACTACGGGTACGCGACCGCCAGACTGCACTGCAACTGGCGGAGCGACAATTTCAGCGCTTCAATACGCTGGCCCAGCGCAGCGCCGTTTCAAAGTCTGAAATGGATGTGCAGCGTGCTAATCGCGATGCCGCCGCGACTGCGCTGAAAATCGCACAGGAGGAGTTACAGTTTCTTAGCCTTCGCGCGCCGTTTGATGGCGTGATTGCAAGGGTACAGGCGCGTAATCATCAGGTCGTGGCCGCCGGACAGCCCATTGCGCTGCTGACCCGTGCCGATCTGCTCGACGTCATCTTTACGCTGCCCGAAACCCTCTTCACCAGCCTCGATATCCAGAATATTAACTATCAGCCTGAGGTGCAGTTTAACGCCCTGCCAGGCCGCTTTTTCACCGCACAATACAAAGAGCATACCAGCCAGACGGATGCCGCCACGCTGACCTATCAGGTGGTGCTGACCATGCCGCGTCCGGCTGATCTCCCTGGCGTTGCCGGCCTCAGCGGCTCGGTTCGCGTCAGGCTGCATAACCTGCCAAATGCCCCTGCCCAGCCGCGTCTGGTCGTGCCTGCGGCGGCGGTGTTCAATCCCGATCGCAGCCCTACTAATCAACCGCACGTCTGGCTGGTTGAGCAGGATGGTGAGGCGCTGCGCATCAAAGATCGACCTGTCGAAGTGGGTCGTCTCACCGCCCAGGGCATTGAAATCATCAGCGGGCTGAAGCCGGGCGACCGTATCGTTGCCGCCGGTGTGGGTGAGCTGCGTGAGGGTGAAGCGGTGCGCATCTGGCAGCGCGAGCGGGGTTTATAATGCGTATTCAGGAGCATTTTCTTGATAAACCCATTCGCATCTGGATGGTCATTCTGCTGCTGGGCGTGGGCGGCATCTATGCGCTGCTCAACATTGGCCGCCTCGAAGATCCGCTGTTTACCATTAAGTCGGCGGTTATTGTCACCCACTATCCCGGCGCGTCCGCACAGCAGGTTGAAGAGGAGGTAACGCTGCCGCTGGAGAATGCGCTACAGCGCCTGCCGTCGCTGGACAATGTCACGTCCATTTCTGGCAATGGCCTGTCGCAGATTACCGTTAATATTCATACCCGCTATCTGGCCGATCAGCTGCCGCAAATCTGGGATGAGTTACGTCGTCGGGTCGGCGATGCGGCCCGGCAGTTCCCGCCTGGCGTTCAGGCCCCGCTGGTTAACGATGATTTCGGCGATGTTTACGGCTACTTCTTCGTCATTCATGGTAACGACTTTACCAACAGCGAACTGCGCAACTATGCCGATCAGCTGCGGCGCGATCTGGTGCTGGTGCCGGGTGTGGCTAAAGTTGCGGTAGCAGGCGTCGAGCAGGAGGAGATCCGCATCGCTCTCTCCGCCAGCAAAATGACCGCCTATGGTATGACGCCGCAGCGCGTCGCCGATCTGCTAAGCCGGAATAACAGCGTTGCCAGTGCCGGAACGCTGCGGGTCGACAGTGAATCGATCCGTTTTCATCCCACCGGCGAACTGCAGACGCTGGACGATCTGGCTAATCTGCCGATTCTGCCCGCTGGCAACCCACAGAACGTGCATCTGCGCGATATCGCCACCCTGACGCGTGGCGTTACCGACAATCCCGCCAATATCTACTTTGCAGACGGTGAAGCGGCTCTGGCTATCGGCATTTCGTTCGCGCCCGGCGTCAATGTGATTGATGTTGGCGACGCGCTTTCCGCCCGAATGGCGCACTATCAGCAGGATACACCCGCCGGTATCAGCCTGAAGGTGTTCTATAACCAGGCGCATGAGGTAAAACAGTCGGTTGATGGCTTTATCCTCAATTTCCTGATGGCGCTGGCGATTGTGGTGGGAACACTGCTGCTGTTTATGGGCCTGCGCAGCGGCATGGTGATTGCCGCCTCGCTGGCGCTTAACGTGCTTGGCACACTTCTGATCATGTACCTGTTTAAACTTGAGCTGCAGCGGGTGTCGTTGGGCTCGCTGATTATTTCGCTCAGCATGCTGGTGGACAATGCCATTGTGGTGGTCGAAGGGGTCAAAATCGATCACCAGCGCGGGCACCCTTTACAGCAGGCCATTGCCCGCATGGTTCGGCGCACTGCCCTGCCGCTGCTGGGTGCCACGGTGATTGCAATTCTCGCCTTTGCACCGATTGGCCTGTCGCAGGATTCGACCGGCGAATACTGTAAATCGCTGTTTCAGGTGCTGCTGATTTCACTGATGCTGAGCTGGGTCACGGCGCTGACCTTAACGCCGGTATTTATCAACTGGAGTGAGAAGCGCCGCAGCACGGCTCAGCCTGAGCAAACCGAACCCTCGGCACCTTATCAGGGAATCGTATTCCGGCTCTATCGTCAGGCGCTGGGCGGCCTGCTGCGTTTCCGCCTGACCACGCTGACGGTAATGGTGGCACTGCTGGCTCTGTCGCTGTATGGCTTTACACTCGTGAAGCAGAACTTTTTCCCCTCCTCCAGCACGCCGGTCTTTTTCACCGATCTCTGGCTGCCCTATGGCACCGATATTAATTACACCGCGAATACGGCGGCGGATATTGCCCGGTTCATTAATCAGGATCCTAAGGTCGCAGCCACGGTCACGACGGTGGGCCAGGGCGCTCTGCGCTTTACCCTGACCTACGACGCGGCACGGCAGTACAGCAACTTCGCCCAGATTATGGTGCGGGTTAAGGATGGCCGACAGCTTGATGCGCTGGCGCTGAAAACCGAGGCGTATATTGAGCAGAACTTCCCACAGGTGAATCAGCGCATCAAACGTATCCAGTTTGGCAGCGCCAGTGACAGCGCCATTGCCCTGCGGGTGATCGGCCCCGATCCCGAAGTGCTGCGCCACATCGGCAGCCAGCTGGATGCCATTTTCCTGGCGGATGGCTCAACGTTTCCGGTTCGCAATGACTGGCAGGAGCGCAGCAAAGTGATCCGCCCGGTCTATTCGGCGCTGCGTGGTCAGGAACTGGGTATCGATAAACGTGACATCGATCAGGCGCTGAGAATGAATTTCAGCGGTGACGCGGTGGGCATTTTCCGTGACGGTTCGCGGCTGATGCCGGTGATGCTCTATCCGGCTGATGAAGAGCGGCAGAGTGTCGATCACATCGAGAATATTCAGCTGTGGAGTGCGGCCCTGCAGCACTTTGTGCCCCTGAGCAATGTGATTTCTGACTTCCGGCTGGAGTGGGAGAATCCGCTGATTATGCGTCGCGATCGTACGCGCGTGCTGACGGTGCAGACCGATCCCGATCCCGCTTCAGGGTTAACCTCCGCACAGGTGGTAGCGCGGGTTCAGCCACAGATCGATCAGCTTAAACTCCCGGCGGGCTACCGGCTTGAATGGGGAGGTGAGCTGGAGAGTTCACGTGAAGCGCAAAGCGGGCTGCTGAGTTCGCTGCCGGTGGGATTCCTGGCGATGTTCATCATTACCGTGCTGATGTTTAACTCGCTGCGCGACGCCGTCGCTATCTGGATCACCGTGCCGCTGGCGCTGATTGGCGTCACCTGTGGCTTTTTGTTCACCGGTATTCCGTTTGGCTTTATGGCGCTGATTGGGCTGCTGAGCCTGTCGGGTATGCTGATCCGTAACGGGATCGTGCTGATTGAGGAGATCAGGCTGTTCCGGCAGGAGAAATCGCTGCAGCTGGCGATTATTGATGCGGCGACCTCACGTCTGCTTCCTATTCTGCTCACTGCCTTCACCACGGTGCTTGGCCTGCTGCCGCTGCTGCGCGACGTCTTTTTCCAGAGCATGGCGGTTGTCATTATTTTTGGCCTCGGGTTCGCGACAGTATTGACCCTGCTGGTGCTGCCGGTCATCTATCGTTGCTTCCATGGCCGGGAGGCGCGCGGTGAATAAGAGCGGACTGGCAATGCTGAAGACGCTGGCCTGTATCACCGCCGTCTCGTTTTTCACGCTTTACCAGAGCTACGATAGCTACCATTACGACATTAATCTGACGCTGAACGTGCTGAGTTTTGTTTCGACAATCGCCACGCCGCTCTATTTTCTGCTCAGCGGTTATATCGACGCCGGTGAGCTGCATACACCCGCGTGGCAGCTCGGCAAAATTCGCCGCATTCTGCTGATTTTTATCTTCTGGTTCAGCTTTTTCTGGTTTGCCGGGATGCATCATAAGGGCTATCTGATTCAGCCGTGGTTTGTAATTGCGCTGATTGTGATTTATGTGTCGCATCCGCTGATTGACCGACTCATTCAGCGGCCTGGGCTGATGGCATCGGGGATTTTACTGCTGCTTGTGTTAGCTTTTGCCTATGACCTGCTCGCCAGCCTCTACCCGGGCCAGCGGGCCTTTTCGCTGCTGCCGCAATACCGAATCTGGACCTGGGTGCTCTACTACCTCACGGGTCGGCTGATGGCCGCGCCGCGCGTGATGCAGTTGCTGACATCACCCAGAGTGATAAAGATCAGCCTGCTGCTGCTGCCCGCGGTTTATCTCTTTACGTGGCTGTATGAGCGTCATTACTTTCTTGCGCGCTTTCTGGCGACCCATAACGATGTGGTGCTGACGGGCTCGCAGGTTTATCTGCTGGTGGTGCTGATTGTGATCAGCATTAACGCCATTCGCCTGCCGGAAAAAGTCCAGTGGCTGACGCCGTTTCTGACGACCCTGGGGAAGACCATGACCGGCGTCTATATCCTGCACTATCTGATTTTTGGCCTGCTGGCGGCGGCAATCCGCATCCAGACGCTGGGCGATAAACTGCTGGTCATCGCCCTGACGTTAATCTTCTCAATGGCGCTGTCACTGCTGCTGTTGCGCATCCCCGGCGTCAGTAAGCTAATCAGCCTGTAGTCGCAGGGCGGCTCGTTCGGTTGCCGCACGACGAGTGGCAAGAAACTCAGCCATTTTCGCCCGCGCCTGCTCCACTTCCTGTGGCGGTGCGGTATGCGGCGAACCGCTGGTAAACGGCGGTTCAGGATCATATTCCATCTGCAGCTGAACCGATTTCGCCACCGCGTCACCCGCAATTTCTGCCACCAGCGTCAGGGCAAAATCGATGCCAGAGGTCACGCCTGCGCCGCTGATACGATTGCGGTCGCGCACCACCCGTTGACTGACCGGCTCCGCGCCCAGTAGGGCCAGCTGATCGATGGAACTCCAGTGCGAGGTCGCACGATATCCCTTTAGCAGTCCGGCGGCCCCCAGCACCAGCGAACCGGTACAGACCGACGTAACCCACTTCGCCTGTTCGGCCTGCTGACGAAGGAAATTCAGCGTGACGTCATCCGACATCAGAGCGATCTGTCCTGGCCCGCCAGGCACACAGATCACATCCAGTGGCGGGCAATCTGCAAACGTAGTGGTCGGCAATATCGCCAGGCCACGATCGGAACGCACCGGCTGACAATCTTTCCAGATGAGATTGCATTCGACACCAGGCGTACGCGCAAACACCTCCCACGGGCCGGTTAAGTCGAGCTGAGTGACATCAGGGAACAGCAAAAGACCAATCTGTAGCGGACGATTCATGCGTGAACTCCGGGCAGGTGATGAAACGCCATCATGCCGCGATGCCCGGTCAGATATCAATCCCGGCTACCGGAAACTATTTCCAGCGTATCCACCAGCGATGAGGGTAATATCTGGCCGTGACTCTGACCGGCATAACGCGTCAGAATCAGTCTGGCACCGCTCGGGCGCAGGATGTCGGTAAGCGCACGCTCTTCCTGCTGAAGATCGTCAGAGTGGCCGGTTCGGCGTTCGGTGATGCCATCGCCCTCCATCAGATAGAGCGACAAATGTTTAAGCGGTCCGGCGTCGGCGCGTCGGGCCAGGGTAAGAATGCGCTGATGATTCCAGCTCAGCGAGGGAGCAGCCGAAAAGTAATGGCTGAACCAGGCGGCATGAAAGAAGGTATCCAGCACGAACAGTCCGCCGTAGGAGTGCCCCCAGAGCGCACGCCGCTGCGGATTACTGGGCGCAAGGCGTTCTGCCCACGGGACAATTGTGTTCAGCAGCAGCTGACGAAACTGATGGCTGCCTCCGCCTTTGCGGCCATGAGGCTGAGTAACCAGAGTATCAGGCGCATCATTGGGTGGGGTGTAGTCGTAATTACGCGCCACCACATCAAAGGGCAAATGGGTGTCGTAACCCACCGCGACCAGCACTGGCGGCGTGCCGCTGCTCAGCTTTTTAAGCAGAGGTTCTGTCAAATGTGCCATCGCCGCATTGCCATCCAGTAGCCAGAGCACCGGATAGCCGCCTGGCGGCGCATCGTTTTTGGGGATAGCAAGCCACACCCGATAGTGCCGTTCCCCATCCTGTGAAACAAACTTTTTACTCTGGAAGCGATACCAGGCGGAACCTGTGTCGGCGATGTTCTTGCCCAGCGGACGCATATCGGGTCGGGCAATAGCCGGAACGGCGGTTAAACCGGCTGTCATCACGGTCAGCAGCATCAGGAGGAAACAGGTACGGACAGTGTTCATTCAGCAATCCCTGCAAGGTTATCGGGCTAATCACGCCTGAGAGAGTGCCATCCTGACAAATTTTCACTGCGATAACATCCCCGCTTTTGCCGGGGTTAATAACATCCTCAGTGCACGCCGAGAAAACGCAACAGCGCCGTCATCGCCGCCGCCCCCAGAATAATCATAATCAGCGGCGCACGACGCCACGCCAGCAACAGGGCAAAGCCCACGCCCGCCACCCGTGCCACACCGGCAAAATGCTGGTCTTCAAACAGCGTGGTGGTGGCCGCTACCGCCAGCAGCAATATCGTGGCGGCGTCGGAGAGCATCTGCTGGGTGCGCTCGCTGATCGGCAGACGGTTTCCCAGCCTGACGCCTGCAAACCGCATCAGATAGGTTCCGGCGGCCAGCAGGGCAATCCCGGCGATAATCATTCCCTGATGTGTCATTTGCGCGATCTCCATGTCAGCAGGCCCAGCAGTGAAAACAGCACCGGCATGCCCGCCGGAACCAGTGGCGTCGCCAGCAAGGAGAGCAGCGCGCCGACGGTCGCGGGGATCCGGGTGCGTCGCTGGCGCAGCGCCGGGAAGATCAGAGCAATCAGGATCGCCGGAAACACCGCATCCAGTCCGATCACCGAAACATCAGGAATAAACTGCCCGATTGCTGCCCCGATCATGACGCTGACCGGCCATATCAAGCCGATACCGATACCGCACAGCCAGTAAGCACTGCGGCGCTGCGCCAGTTGCGGCTGAGAGATCCCAAACACCACACTTTCATCGTTCATGATATGACAGCCCAGCCAGCCTGACGGACCCTGCCCCACCAGATCCTTGACCGCGATGCCAAACGGCAAATGACGTGCGTTTACCAGCAGGCCCGCTGCGGCGGCGGTAAATGGACTGCCGCCACCGGCCACAATGCCGATAAACAGGAACTCCGACGCCCCCGCCAGCACCAGCGTTGAGAGCGCCAGCGGCACCCAGAGCGGAAACCCGTCGGCCGACGCCAGCGAGCCATAGGATAAACCAACAATTCCATCAGCCAGGCAGACCAGAAAAATCGCTTTGATCACCCCTTTGTCCAGCAACTGCATTTGCGGAAAAAGCATCACTCTGTCTCATAATGAACATATAATCCGATATAATGAACACCGCGACAGCGTTTTACAAGATGAACGTTATGTTCGATATAAAAAACATTCAGGTTATCAGGAGTGCGTTTGAATACCCCTATCAGCATTATTGCCAATGCCTTAGTACGTGAACGCCAGCGAGCCGGTCTTTCACTGGCTGAAGTGGCGCGCCGCGCAGGGATCGCTAAATCTACGCTGTCACAGCTGGAAGCGGGTAATGGCAATCCGGGCATTGAAACCCTGTGGTCGCTTTGCGTAACGCTGAACATTCCATTTTCACGTCTGCTGGAGCCGGATGCGCGTCGTCTGCAGGTGATTCGGCGTGGAGAGGGCCTGACGGTTACCGCCGATCTTGCCGATTATCAGGCCGTTTTGCTGGCCTCCTGCCCGCCCGGCGTTCGGCGTGATATCTATCTGCTGGAAGTTCAGCCCGGCAGCGAACGCATTTCACAGCCCCATATCCCCAATACCATTGAGCATATTATTATCGCTAAAGGGCGTGCGCTGGTGGGCCCGGTCGACAGTGCGGTGGAGCTGGATGTGGGTGATTACATTACCTATCCGGGCGATGAGCTGCATATCTTTCGGGCGCTGGAAGCCGATACGATGGCGCTGCTGGTGATTGAGCACAGCTGATCACTGTTTAGTGAGCTTCTGCAGGGTTTCTGCGGGCGTGAGGTGAGTGATTAGCTGCACCTCACTGCTCAGCCTGATCTCCGGATAGTGCTCGCGCATCCCTTCCAGCAGCACCTCATCAGGCCATTCCTCCTGTTTCCCCAGCGTCGCGGCGACTTCGCTTAAGCGCAGCGTGTCGACCTGCGTCACCCACACGATTATCGCGTCCGTATCATCCTGCTGATTCACCAGTCTCAGCGGACCCATGGTGATATCGCCCTCCTGCCAGCGAATCGTCGAGGTTTTCTCTCCGGACCTGACGGCTGGCATCAGACGCGGGACAAGCGTGAGTTGTTGCATTTCCACTCCCTTTTAACGCTCATTGGTACCCACAACAAAAACACAAATCCGGATTGAAAACAAACTCACCAATGTTATGTTATAACGTATCTCTAATCGCGTTCTTACAGGTAACACCATGACACTCTCTGCTCTGACATCCGACGATCCCCGTCTGCCGGTTGCCGTTCTCTCCGGCTTTCTCGGTGCCGGTAAAACTACCCTGCTTAATCATATTCTGAACAACCGCGAAGGACGGCGGATCGCGGTGATCGTCAATGATATGTCTGAAATTAATATTGACGCTGCGCTGGTGCGCGATGGCGGCGCGCAGCTCTCCCGTACCGATGAAAAGCTGGTCGAAATGAGTAACGGCTGCATCTGCTGCACGTTGCGTGAAGATCTGCTGCTGGAGGTAAAACGTCTGGCTCAGGCCGGGCGTTTCGATCACCTGGTGATTGAGTCTACCGGCATTTCTGAACCGTTGCCGGTTGCCGAAACCTTTACGTTTGAAGATGAAGCGGGTGAAAGTCTGTCAGCCTATGCCCGGCTGGACAGTATGATCACCGTAGTCGATGGCTTTAACTTCCTGCGCGATTATCGTTCAGCCGATGATCTGCAGTCACGTGGCGAATCGCTGGGCGCGCAGGATGAGCGCTCAGTGGTTGATCTGCTGGTGGATCAGATTGAGTTTTGTGATTTGCTGGTGCTGAACAAAACGGACCTGCTCAGCCCGGCGCAGCTGCACCAGTTGAAGGGCATGCTGCAGGCGCTTAACCCGCACGCGCTTATTGTGAACAGTGAGTTTGGGCAGGTTCCGCTGGACTGCCTGCTGAATACCGGCCGGTTTGATTTTGACCGGGCAGCGCAGGCACCTGGCTGGCTGCAGACCCTGCGCGGTGAGCATCAGCCGGAATCGGAGGAGTATGGCATTCGTAACTTTGTCTATCGCGCCCGTCGTCCGTTCCATCCGCAGCGTTTCTGGCATGCAGTAAACCACCAGCTTGACGGCGTTATCCGCTCTAAAGGCTACTTCTGGCTGGCCAGTCGGCCGGAATATGCCGCAATGTGGTCGCAGGCGGGCGCGGTGGCACGTCAGGGTTATGCCGGGCGCTGGTGGGTCAGCGTGCCGCGAACTGAATGGCCACAGGATGCAGATTCGCTCAACTTTATCGCTGAACAGTGGCAGGAAGGTACCGGCGATGCGCGCCAGGAACTGGTCTTTATCGGCATTGAGATGGACGAGAAGAGCGTCCGTGCCGCGCTGGATCATGCGCTGCTGACACCACAGGAGATGGCTGCGGGGCCTGAACAGTGGATCACCCTGGCCGATCCGGTGCCCGCATGGTTCGATGAAACCACCGCCTGACGCTGCGGTTGACGTACTTCTTTGACTTCGCAATAGTAAACGAACCGGCGGGTAGCAGTTTTCCACTAATTCCTGTTCAGGAGAGACCAGATATGCCACAACGTATTGCCGTAATCGGTGCAGGCGTGCTGGGTTTAGCCGTCGCGCAGTCATTGTCGCGACGGGGCGCACAGGTCACCGTCTTCGATAAAAACTATCCTGGCAGCGGAACCAGTCAGATCAGCTATGCCTGGGTCAATGCCAACGGCAAAGAACCCACCAGCTACCATGATCTTAATGCTCATGCGATAGACGAGCACAAGCGCTGGCAGGCAAGCCATCCTGCATCACCCCGATGGCTGCTGGAAACCGGCACGCTGGAGTGGGCGGCCGATGAATCATCCCTGCGCCAGCTGGCGCAGCGCGCAGCAAAGCTTACGACGCTCGATTACCCCGTAGAGAAACGTAGCCGCGCCGCACTTCTGGGTGCAATGCCCGAGTTGCGGCTTGATCCCCGCGTTCAGCACGCCTGGTCTTTCCCGTCGGAGTGTCTGCTTTATCCGAGCCTGTTTATCGCCTCTCTGCTGGCAGACCTGCGTACCAGTGGCGGGCAGCTGGTCTGCAACAATGAAGTGACGACGCTCACTGAATCGGCGCAGGATGTCCATCTTACGCTGGCCAGTGGTGATGAATGGCGCGGCGATCAGCTGGTACTGGCGACCGGCCGCTGGGCACCGGAACTGATAAGTCAGTGCGGGCTTGAACTGGCGATGACCGATGCGAATCGAGCCGATCCTGTTGCCTGCAGTTTTCTGGCGCAGACCCAGCCTCTGCCGATCCCACTTAAATGCAATCTGATTACCCCGGAACTGAATGTGCGGCCGGATGGAGGTGGCCGTCTGATGCTGCAGGCGCTGGATCTGGATCAGCACGCCGATCCGGCGCGGCCGGTCTCGCCGGATGGACTGATTGGCAAAGAGATGCTGCGTCGATTGCGGCGGCTGTTTAAAAACACCGAAGGCGCGAGAATTGAGCGGATTGAAACGGGACAGCGGTCGCGTCCGACAGATGGCTTGCCGGCATTAGGCTACATCAGCGAGTCAGCACGCGTTTATCTGATGGTCAGCCATAGCGGCATGACACTTGCCCCATTGCTGGGCAGGCTGGTGGCTGAGGAGATGCTGAGCGGCACAGGCTCACCAATGCTGAGTGCGTTTGCACCGCATCGGTTGCTGCGTCCGCTCAGTGCGGTCGCTAAAACAGCGCCCGCTTATCTTCCGTCGGCACAGTAAACACTAGCGACGATTCTTCCACACCGTCTGCACGTTACAGAATTCGTGCACACCAAAGTGCGACAGCTCACGGCCGTAGCCGCTTTTCTTCACACCACCAATGGTAACGCGCGGATCGGACGCGCCGTTGCCATTAATAAACACAGCACCGACTTCCAGCTGCAGCGCCAGACGATCGGCAATCTCTTCATTACCGCTCCAGACGGTGGCGCTGAGGCCAAATTCGCTGTCGTTGGCGATCTCCAGCGCATGTTGTGGATCCCTTGCGACCGCAATAGCGGCTACCGGGCCAAACAGCTCCTGCCTGAACGCGGTCATGTCGCTGGTGACATCAGCGAGAATGGTCGGCGCGTAGTAGTTACCCTGCCCTGCCACTTTCTCGCCGCCCAGTACCAGACGTGCACCTTCACGCAGCGTGGCCTTTACCTGTCCATCCAGTTCGTCACGCAGATCGGCGCGTGCCATCGGGCCCAGGAAGGTATTTTCATCCAGCGGATCGCCCATGGTGAGTGCCTGGACCGCGGCAGTGAAGCGTTTTTCAAATTCTTCAGCGATCGGAGCTTCCACAATAAAGCGTTTGGCAGCCATACAAACCTGCCCGGTATTCTGGAAACGTCCAATAACGGCTGATTTAACCGCTTCATCAAGATCGGCATCCGCCAGCACGATAAAGGGATCGGATCCACCCAGCTCCAGCACGGTTTTCTTAAGTGCTGCGCCCGCCTGTGCAGCGATCGCGGCGCCAGCCCGGACACTTCCGGTAACGGCAACGGCGGCAATGCGGTCATCTTTGATGGCTACGGAGACACCGTCGTTGTCAACGTTGATCAGGTTAAAGCCACCAGCAGGCAGATCGGTTGCCCTGAACAGCTCAGCCATCAGTGTGGCGCTTCCCATGACGTTGGGCGCGTGTTTGAGCAGATAGGTGTTGCCTGCCAGCAACATACTCACTGCGCCCCGCAGAACCTGCCACAGGGGGAAATTCCATGGCATCACAGCCAGGATCACCCCGATGGGACGGAATCGCTGCCACGCATCGACAATCTGCGTAGGCTGATCGGCCAGCATTGCAGGGCCATGTTCCGCATACCAGTCGCATAAGTTAGCGCATTTCAGAACTTCAGCGCGTGCCTGTGCAATGGGTTTACCCATCTCCAGGGTGATCATGCGGGAAAGATCCTGCTCACGCAGACGGATCTGTTCGCCAAGCTGACGCAATACGCGAACGCGGTCCGTCATGGTGCTGCGTTTCCATGCTGCAAAAGCAGATGCGCTTTCAGTCAGTGTCTGTTCCAGCTCTGCACTATTCTGCAAAGGATAGCGTGCCAGAATTTCACCAGTTGTGGGGTTACGTGATAGGGCATGTTCAGTCATGGTGCCGTATTCCTCATTCTGTCAGTGATGGAGAGACGATACGCGCTGTAGTTGATGATGAAAAATGAATAATAGTGAGGAAGTTGTTTATCGATTGAGAATGAATGCGGCTATGACCGATTAGTCGGTCAGGCAGTGGGCAGATTGCGGGCCAGTTTTTGCTGGTGCTCAACACGTCTGAAAATGATGTCACGCCTTAAGTTTTCCACTTATACAGTGACCAGATCCTAATAAACGATCCTTAATAGATCATATAGAGATCCTAAGAGATCCCCGATCGTCGCAGGCCGCACCCCACAAGGGCTGAAAGGGTGATCGCGTTCACTATAATCAGTAAAGTGTTCACTGTAATCAGTACTTTATTCACTGTACCAGGTAGAATGTTCACTGTAAACAGTGCTAATGTTCACTGTAGTCAGAAAACGATCCCTTTCATCCACAGAATGAAGATCTTACGCCATGGCAGACAAAGACAACGAAAACAAAGCGTTACTTGAACCTTTTCTGTCAGTGACAAAAAACAGCGGTGAAGTTATTCAGCTTCATCCCAACAAGAATAATACCGTTCAGCCTGTCGCTTTAATGCGTCTTGGGCTGTTCGTACCGACGCTGAAATCTACTGCACGCGGTAAATCCGGTGCGATGGCATCAACGGATGCGACGAAAGAGCTGAAGAATCTGACGCTGGTGAAAGCGGAAGGCTACGAAAAGATTACCATTACCGGCGCGCGGCTGGATATGGATAACGATTTCAAAACCTGGGCGGGTATTATTCAATCGTTTTCCCGCTATCCGACCAAAGGCGATACTGTCACGCTGCCGTTTATCGATTTTGTGAAGATGTGTGGCATTCCCTCTGCCAACTCTTCAGCCGCCCTGCGCAAGCGTCTTGATGCCTCTCTGCGCCGCATCGCGACCAATACGCTCTCTTTTGAAGGTAACGGCAAGGCGTATCATACCCACCTTGTTCAGTCTGCTTATTACGATCGCGAAAAAGATATTGTGCGCATCCAGGCCGACCCCAAGCTGTTCGAACTCTATAACTTCGACCACAAGGTCCTGCTTCAGCTCCGTGCAATATCCCGCCTGAAGCGTAAAGAGTCTGCGCAGGCGCTTTACACCTTCCTGGAAAGCCTGCCAACCAATCCAGCGCCTATCTCGCTTGCACGCCTGCGTATGCGCCTGAACCTCGGCTCTAAGACCACCACGCAGAACCATGTCGTGCGGCGCGCGATGGAGCAGCTGAAAGAGATCGGTTATCTGGATTACTCAGAAGTGAAGCGTGGCCGCTCAGTCTTTTTTATTATCCACAGCCGTACGCCTAAGCTTGATGGCATCAGTAATCTTGAGAGCATCGATTCACTGGATGAGATCGAGTTTGATGATTAACCCCTCACGTTCACTGTAATCAGTATTCCTGCGTGGCAGTGTCACTTTCTGCGTTACCGGTGACATTGCGCCATTCTCTCTTCATTCACTGTAATCAGTACTCTCCGGGGATTCACTGTGATCAGTAACGTTCACTGTAATCAGTAACCGGGCCGCCGTGCAAATGTGTGTTCTTCCCCCCTCTCCCTTCTGCGTGCCATTTTATAAGGCTTAACAAGTAAGTTAGTACTTACTCTCATATTGGTTAGCACTCAATTATACTGTGTTTACTGATTACAGTGAATGCCCTGACTTCGGTTGGCTAAGCCTCTCTCTGCTGATTACAGTGAATCCTTTTTACTGACTACAGTGAATGCCTTTGCTCTGCCCTGTTCTCAAAGAGCATTACTGGCTGGCCAGCAAATCAGGGTTGGATGCGGTTTACCATGAGGGGTCTGCTCAGCGTGATTCACATGATACGTATGACCTGAATGACACACGTAACCATAGAGAACAGCGTGACACTGTTACTGATTACAGTGAATGTTTGCTGATGGGCGCTACCCTCGCCTCACCATTGAATCTCTTTAACGGCTTTCCGAATCGCTACTGATTACAGTGAATGTTGTTGCCAGATGCCCGGTCTGAGGCGAGTCATAACTGCCATGGCGGGATGCTAATCTTGTACTGATTACAGTGAACGTTCTGCTGATTACAGTGAATGTTTGCTGCGGTGTACCTGAAGGCATCGTGCATTCTACTGATTACAGTGAACGTTAAAGTGAACCTGCTGACGGCATTGCTGATGTATACGATACGGGGCTGGTGCATGACTGGCTGAAGGGCGACAGAAGAAGCCGTTGCTCGCATGGCCTGAGTCTTTCACGACCACTCGGCACACACTGATGCAGAATGGAATCGCCTCTGTGTTCTTACTGCTATCTACTGGCTCATATTACGACCCTGTCGGCACGCGCTGATGCAGAACAGAATCGCTTCTGTCTACTTACTGCTAACCAGGAACTACTGACTACAGTGAATGTTTGCGCGGTTGTTCTCCTTCTAATCCCTCTTCTGTTTGTGACGTTACTGACTATAGTGAATGTTTACTGCTTTCTGGATTTACTGATTACAGTGAACGTTTATGGGCTTTACGCTTCTGTATCGCAGACCAGAGTCGGTTGTGACGTTGCCAATGTATATTCCCTCTCCAGATTCCGATGCTTTTATCATCCGCGGAGGATTTTTCAAACCATCCTTACTGACTACAGTGAACGTTTACGCTGCCCTGCTCCCTCTTCTGGCTCCTGATCGGCAAGTTTACTGATTACAGTGAACGTTGCTCTTCACAGAGCTGAACACGTAAAACGCTACTGACTATAGTGAATGTTGCAGTGATGCAGTGGCAAAGATCAGCACAGCAAACGCAGTTACTGCCTGAAAATCCGTTTATGAATGTATCCATCGCTCTTTCGCCTGCTCCATAACGTCACCGAATGAGACACAAGCTTTACTGACTACAGTGAACGTTTGATCTCTCCAGGGCTGTCTTCTGTGTTCTCCCCTTTCCCGTTCAATGTACCCGGTTTGTCTGATGATTTTTTAAACCTGTTTGCTCACTACAGTGAATGTTCTGCTGATTACAGTGAATGCTTACCGCAATTAACCTGCAAAATATATTCGGCCAGACGAAATAATGTGATGAAACTCACCAAAACCCGTGTGGTTACATAAAAACGGAGATTATGTTGAGAAGATAATTTATTGCCTCACGTGCAGGATTTCTGTATAAAGTCATAAATCCTACATGTTTGGAGCAACTATGGCTAATGATGACAAGCAGGTGATGAAGGTTGCGCAGCGTTCAGAACGCATGCTGCTAAGCCTCACCGAGCAAATTCAGGCGCAAAAGCAGGAACTGCATGAAAATACTTACTATCAGGTCTATGCCAAAGCGGCGCTGGCAAAGTTGCCCAAACTGACCCGAGCCAGTGTGGATTACGCAGTCAATGAGATGGAAGAGAGCGGTTATCAATTTGATAAACGTGCGGCCGGTTCTTCCGTTAAATATGCTATGTCGATTCAGAATATTATCGATATCTATCATCATCGTGGCGTGCCGAAGTATCGCGATCGCCATAGTGACGCTTACACCCTGTTTGTCGGTAATCTGAAGGGCGGCGTCTCTAAAACGGTTTCAACCGTCTCTCTGGCACATGCATTGCGCGCACATCCCCATCTGCTTTTTGAAGATTTGCGCATCCTGGTTATCGACCTTGATCCGCAGTCCTCAGCAACCATGTTTCTGAACCACGAGCGCTCCGTCGGGCTGGTGGAAGCGACTGCGGCGCAGGCAATGCTGCAGAATGTCTCACGAGATGAGCTGGTCAACGAGTTTATCGTTCCGTCGATCATTCCGGGTGTGGATGTGCTGCCTGCATCGATTGATGACGCCTTTATCGCCTCAAGCTGGGATCAGCTTTGTGCTGAGCATCTTCCGCAACAGAACGTTCACGCCGTGTTGTATGACAACGTTATTGCCAAACTGAAAAAAGATTATGACTTCATCTTTATCGATAGCGGCCCGCATCTTGATGCTTTCCTGAAGAATGCGATTGCAGCGTCTGATCTTCTGATGACTCCAGTGCCACCGGCTCAGGTAGACTTTCACTCGACACTAAAATACCTGACACGTCTTCCGGAACTGATTGCGATTATCGAAGACTCCGGCGCGACCTGTCGGCTGCAGGGCAATATTGGCTTCATGTCTAAGCTCTCCAATAAAGCGGACCATAAACTCTGTCATAGCCTGGCGAAAGAGATTTTTGGTGGCGACATGCTTGATGCTGCCCTTCCCCGCCTTGATGGTTTCGAACGTTGTGGCGAATCCTTTGATACGGTTATCTCCGCCAATCCTTCGACCTACGTCGGCAGCAGCGAAGCGTTGAAGAATGCACGATCCGCCGCAGAAGATTTTGCTAAAGCCGTCTTCGACCGTATCGAATTTATTCGCCTGAACTGAGGTTTGTATGAGCGCAAAAAGAATTACGATTGGCAGAACCTTCAGCCAGACTCCACTGGAAAATGACACGCCAGACAGCCAGCACAACCAGACATTCGTTCTGGCAACGGGCAAGCGCGCGTTGTTTCGTTTTGAACGCATTGCCGCCAGCGACGTTGAAAGCAAAACGTTTGTCACAATGGAAACCAACGGTCGCGATCAGGCAGGCCTGACACCTGATTCGCTGCGCGACATTATCCGGACCATTAAGCTGCAGCAGTTCTTTCCCGCTATCGGCGTGATGCGCGATGACCGCATCGAAATCCTGGATGGCTCACGTCGTCGGGCAGCCGCGCTCTACTGCAAAACCGGCCTGGACGTGCTGATCACTGACGCGGCCATCACGGCTGATGAAGCCCGCCGACTGGCGCAGGATATTCAGACGGCACGGGAACACAATCTGCGCGAAGTGGGGATGCGTCTGTTAACACTTAAAGATGGCGGTTTGTCGCAGAAGGAGATTGCTGAAAATCAGGGTTTGTCCCAGGCTAAAGTGACGCGTGCCCTGCAAGCCGCCAGCGTTCCGTCAGATTTGATTTCACTTTTTCCTAATCACGCCGAGCTGACCTATCCCGACTATAAAGCGTTGTTACAGGCAGCTGACAAGTTGAGTGAGTCCGGGCAAAGCGTTGAAGCTCTGATCAAATCCATTTCAAGGGAAATTGATGTGGTCTGTGCCCGTGAAGGTCTGGCCGAGGACGAGCTTAAAAATCATATCCTGCGTCTGATTCGACAGGGCAGCCAGACTCTGATCAAAGAACCGGAGAAAGATAAAACTCAGGCGACTGCGCTCTGGTCTTTTGCGGATAAAGATCGCTTCGCCCGCAAAAAGGTACGCGGACGGATGTTCAGTTATGAATTTAACCGGCAGTCGAAAGAGTTGCAGGAAGAGCTGGATAAAGTTATTGCGGAGACCCTGAAAAAATATCTCAACCGTTAACGTATCTGCACTCAAATCAGCCAGCGATAGACGCTGGCTTTTTTTTCGATTTTTGTAGCGAGTCGTCGTTAAAAGAGATGGTGGACACCCAAATTTCAGGCTGAAATCGCCAGATTTTTAAGTGTGAATTCCTGCTTAAGATATTGAAATATAATAAATTACCTTATTTTCTCTTGCTGAAAAACTGCATGAAATCGCCACTTCGCTGAACTCTTTCGCCAGATACCGAAGCCGCTTCCAAACCGCACAGGTCACTATAAACAGAGATAGCGGGTTTCGTCTGATGCTATCGTTGATAAATTTCATGGCCGCCAGCGCGCATCCGACGGTCAGAATATTGCAAGTAATGATTTTCCGGGGCTGGTTCATTAGTGACCAATCAACCCCCACTGAACCTCATTAACAGCGTACCGGCTTCACACACTCCGCTAAACCCTCTGCCTGGCCTTTCTCCAATCATTAGCCCGCCAGCGATATTTCGTGATTAACTGTTTGTTTTTAATATAAAAGATGCAAGAATTTCAGCCTGAAATCGCCATGCCTGCAGTTAAATGCTTCCTCTTTTCAGGCCTGAGGGCGAACGGATAAGATCAGAAAAGAGGCGTATCTTGAGAGCAGTAAAGTCCTGAACAGAGAGTGAAAAAAGATACTCAGAAACTATCCCTCACTTATCCACAGAAAAAGTGGATAACTTTTTCTGCGCGATAAAATTTTTTTTTGAAGAGGTGCGATACAAGATGCAGCTTTGGCAGGGAACTCAATTAAAACCTGATCAGCGGGAAAAGATTGTCACAGTCTGCTCATGACGGAAAGGTAGTTGCATGGCATCAGATTCACTGTATTGGGTAAAGCAGATGAAATCGGCAGCTTACGGATGAAGAGCCCCTATCGGCCTACCTGATAAAAGGCGATGGCTCACTGCACTGCTGTTTACAGTGAATGGCGAGAAATAACGTCTGTATGGCATTGAACCGGGTTATCAGTGGCTGTTATCAGCATACAGCGTAATTGCTGATGCGCAGAGAGTGCTGACCACTGCAATCAGTAATCAGACCGATGTGAAGTAACGTAATGCAATGATGATCTTCCACGGCAGAACCGAACCTATGCAGAAGAAAACCGGGCCAGGCCCGGTTTTGATATGAATCAGGCTTCAAGCCAGGCGGTGATTTGCTTAACCATGGCATCAGTTGAGATGCCATAACGGTCATGCAGCGTCGGTAGTGCGCCTGCTGCAAGGAAAGCATCCGGCAGCGCAATCTGTTTAAAGCGCGGTGTCACATGGTTTCGCATTAACAGGCCGGCAATAGCTTCGCCTAATCCACCGGTTATCGAATGATTTTCAGCGGTGATAACCAGCTGGTTATGATGCAGTGCTACCCCCGCCTCACGCAGGATGGTCTCTTCATCCAGAGGCTTAATCATGGGTGAATGAACCACACCGACCTCAATCCCCTGCTTCTCCAGCGCTTCAGCGGCTTCAAGCGCCCGCATGGTCATCAATCCGCTGCTGATAATAACGGCATGCTTACCGCCGCGCAGGCGCTGAGCCTTACCGTGCTGATAGCGATAGTCATATTTATCCAGCACCAGCGGAACCTTACCGCGCAGCAGGCGTAAATAGACCGCGCCCTGATGTTCAGCAATAGCCGGTATCACCTGGCTAATCTCCAGTGCATCGCAGGGATCGATGATAGTCAGGTTCGGCATGCCACGGAAGATTGCCAGGTCATCAGTCGCTTGATGACTCGGTCCATAACCGGTGGTCAGGCCCGGCAGTGCGCAGGCGATTTTAACGTTCAGATTCTCTTCGGCGATGGCCATGCAGATAAAATCATAAGCGCGGCGGGAAGCAAAGACGGCATACGTGGTGACAAAAGGCATAAAGCCTTCACGCGCCATGCCCGCTGCGGCGCTCATCAGTAACTGTTCCGCCATGCCCATCTGATAAAAACGTTTCGGAAAAGCCTCTGCGAACAGGTGCAGATCGGTGTATTTACTTAAATCAGCCGTCAGCCCCACCACATCTGAGCGCTGCTCTGCCAGAGAGACCAGGGCATGTCCAAAAGGAGCTGAAACCGTGGGCTGGCCTTCAGCGGCGATCGAGGCGATCATGGCGGATGTGGTCAGACGTTTTTTTTGCGGTTGTGAACTCATCTCAGACTCCTTGCTCAAGTGCTGTCAGGGCTTTGTCCCACTCATCGGCATCGACCCGAATAAAGTGGGTTTTCTCGCGACTTTCCAGAAACGGCACCCCTTTGCCCATTCGGGTATCGCAAATGATGACGCGCGGCTGGGGTTCGGGCCAGCTGCGAGCCGCATCAAAGGCGGCCTGCAAAGCAGAGATATCGTTGCCATCAACCCGCTGGGTGTACCAGCCAAAAGCCTGCCAGCGATCCACAATGGGTTCAAAAGCGAGAATCTCACTGCTATGGCCGTCAGCCTGCTGATTATTGACGTCGATAAGGGCGATCAGGTTATCAAGTTGCCAGTGTGAGGCGGACATTGCCGCTTCCCAGGTAGAGCCTTCATTCAGTTCACCATCTGAAAGCAGGTTATAGACTCGTGCCTGCGAGCCTTTCTGCTTCAGCCCAAGACAGGCACCCACGGCAATACCTAATCCATGACCCAGTGAACCGCCGGTAATTTCCATGCCTGGGGTATAGGCAGCCATGCCGGACATCGGCAAGCGGCTCTCATCAGTCCCATAAGTTTCCCTTTCTTCTTCAGGTATCACGCCTGCTTCCAGCAAGGCGGCGTAAAGGGCGATAGCGTAATGGCCAATCGACAGATAGAAGCGATCGCGCTCTTCCCACTCAGGTTGATCCGGCCGGTAATTCATGGCGTGGAAATAGCTGACAGCAAGCAAATCGGCGGCACCCAGCGCCTGACCGATATATCCCTGCCCCTGAATCTGCCCCATTAATAAGGCATGGCGGCGAATATTGGTGGCTCGTTGCTGCAATGAGAGCACGTGTGAAGCGTGACGAGAGTCAGTCATATTACCTCCTGATTAACGATTAACGTCCGCTGCCCGGATGCGCAGCACGCATAGCGCGCCACCCAGCAGGACGGCAGCAATAAAGTACATTCCGGAAGCGGGCGTACCGGTTGCGGTGGTGATGGTGCCTATCAGCCACGGTGAGAAAAAACCGGCCAGATTAGCAATGCAGTTCACGGCGGCGATGCCTGCGGCGGCAGAGACGCCACCTAACAGATTGGTCGGCAACATCCAGAACAGCGATGAGGCGGAAAGAATGCCCGCAGCGGCAATACAAAGGGAGAGCAGTGACAGGGAAACGCTATGGCTCAGCAGAGTTGCCAGCGTCAGTCCGGTGAGTCCGATCAGCATTGGAACAATCAGATGCCAGCGGCGTTCACGATAGCGATCGCCACTGCGCCCGGCCAGCAGCATAAAGATAATGGCGCAGAGGTAAGGCAGACTGGTCAGCAGCCCAATATGCAGCGGTTCACTGACGCCTGAGTTTCTCACCAGCGTCGGTAACCAGAACGTCAGGGCGTACTGACCCATCACCACACAGAAGTAGATCAGCGCCAGCAGCCACAGACGACGGTCGGCGACAAAGGCTTTTACCGTGCCATGACAGGCTTTCTGCTGATTATCCTCATCCAGATCGGCACGCACCCGGCGTTTCTCATCTTCGTCCAGCCAATCTGCCTGTTCAACACGATCCTTCAGAACCAGCAGTACCACTAATCCCATAACAAGGGTGGGGATAGCTTCCAGCATAAACATCCACTGCCAGCCTGCCCATCCGTGAAAGCCTGCAAAGGTCGCCATAATCCAGCCTGAGAGCGGGCCGCCAATCATCCCTGAGAGTGGAATGGCGACAAACCAGAGCACGGTCATACGTGCGCGACGGTGTGATGGAAACCAGTAGGTCAGGTAGAGCAGTAAACCTGGCGCAAGACCGGCCTCGGCGACGCCGAGCAGAAAGCGCAGCAGGTAGAACTGCCATGCGGTTTCTACAAAGGCGAACAGGGCTGAGATGATTCCCCATGTGATCATAATGCGGGCAATCCAGCGGCGTGCGCCGACACGGTGCAGGATCAGGTTACTCGGCACCTCAAAGAAGAAGTAGCCGATAAAAAAGATCCCGGCACCCAGTCCATACACGGTTTCGCTGAGAGACAAATCATCCATCATCTGTAATTTAGCGAAGCCCACATTGACGCGATCAAGATAGGCGCAGAGATAACAGAGCATCAGCCAGGGCATCAGGCGCCAGGCAATTTTGCGATAGGTGATATCGCGCGCAGCAGAGGCTGCGCTCAGATTAAGCGTGGTCATGGTGTTCACTCCCGAGATTAGCCCGCCAGGCGTGCGGGCAGGGAAGGGCGCTATTTAATGGATCAGCATGCCGCCGTTTACATCCAGCGTGATGCCGGTGAGATAACCGGAGAGATCGCTGGCGAGAAACAGCGCAGCGTTGGCGACGTCACTGGCGGTCCCAAGGCGGCCGAGCGGAATTCCGTCGAGAATGGCGTGGCGGCGTTCATCCTGTAACAGGCCACCAGTGATGTCCGTCTGGATCAGACCGGGCGTCAGGGCATTAATGCGTATCTGGTCAGGGCCAAACTCGCGCGCCATCGCTTTAGTCAGGCCCAGAACGCCCGCTTTAGCGGCACTGTAGTGCGGGCCGCCGAAAATCCCGCCGCCGCGCTGTGCTGAGACCGAGGACAGGCAGACGATGCTGCCGCCTTTCTGCTGCTGCATGCTGGGGATCACCGCCTGAGACATCAGCAGCGTGCCGCGCAGATTGACATCAAGAATACGGTTGTAATCCTCGATGCCGATTTCCAGTGTTTTAACCGGCTGAGTAATACCTGCATTGTTGACCAGCACATCAATACGGCCGAAGTGCTCAAGAACCTGGTCGATGGCACGACGAACAGAGAGGGGATCGGTCACATCGGTGGCCAGGCCGAGATGCCCGTCACCACAAGACAGTGCGCTGGCCTGGGCGGCCTGCCGATCTAAATCGAGCACTACCACGCGCGCGCCATGCTGAGCAAAACAGGCGGCTGTGGCCCGGCCAATGCCGCGCTGAGAGGCGGCACCTGTAATAATCGCAACTTTATTTTCGAGTAACATTGTCCACTCCAGAAAAATAATTATTTGTGGTTCGGTATCGCTACCGGCAGGGTCACGATCAGAATTGATAAAGCGGCTAATATTGGCAATGCAAAAAAATTCATTTGATGCTGAATGAATTTGTTGGTTTGATGCAGTTAACAATTCTGCGATTTAAAAATGGGCACACATCACAAAATTCCAGTGTGGAGAGGCGGATGGAAAAGCAGTCTGATCACTTACCTTCGATTAAATCACTGCGGGTTTTTGAGCAGGTGGCCCATTTTGGTAATGTCGCGCGTGCGGCCGAGGAATTAAGT
This sequence comes from Pantoea sp. CFSAN033090, assembly GCF_001264395.1. NCBI lineage: Bacteria > Pseudomonadati > Pseudomonadota > Gammaproteobacteria > Enterobacterales > Erwiniaceae > Pantoea > Pantoea sp. CFSAN033090. The sequence continues at coordinate 159,741 of NZ_LGYX01000008.1, forward strand.
ATTACGCCTTCGGCGGCCAGTCATCAGCTGGCAAAACTGGAGCGTGAACTTGGCTGTATTCTGTTTAATCGTTCGGCAAAGGGCGTAGTGCTGACGCTGTCGGGTGAGCATTACCTCAGGGAGATTGGTCCGATACTGCTGAGTCTGACGCAGGCGACTGCACGCATCAGTAACGAGAAAGCCCGCAGCAACCTCAGGATCCACTGCGCGCCCAGTTTCGGTCTGCTGTGGCTGTTGCCGCGCATCCATAAATTTCGCGACAGCTATCCCGAGTTTCAGCTCACGCTCTCCTGCTCTTACGAGAATTTATCTTTCAGCCGCGACAATATTGATATTGCGATACGCCATGGATTCCCGGACTGGAACTCATTCGAGATTAAAACGATCCGCCACGAAAGAATGTCGGTGCTGGCCTCGCCTGAGTATCTGAAAAAACATCCTGTTAATCAGGCCGCTGATTTAATTCATCATGCGCTGATATTATCGGAGTCGCCGCTTATTCAGTGGCCGCAGTGGTTTGCTTCTCAGCAATTACCTCAGCCAGATAAAGAGTGGTTATTTCGCTTTGATCGCTCTTATATGAGTCTTGAGGCGGCGATGTTAGGCCACGGTCTTATATTTGAAAGTGAATTGCTGGCGGAGGATTATCTGCGCAGTGGAAAACTGGTCAGAGTCTTGTCCGAACAGGAGAGTCTGCCCGTCAGCGCCCATCATCTGGTCTTCCCGCGTGGATTTGCCCAGTTTCCCCGCGTCGCGCATTTCCTGAGCTGGATCCAGCAGGAACTGAAAGTGTTAACCTAATGTTAAAATAACTTTCACGACGTCATTATTGCGCTGGTTTATTTATCCGGTTAACTATCCCTGTTATAAAAATCGCATTGCTAAAGCTAACTTTTAAATACCGTCTACACTTCTTTACCCACTCGGTAAATATGTTCCATTTCTATTCCGTATGAAATTTAATAAAACGGATGTTTAACTAATTAATGGCAGGGATATTATGAGTACGAATACACCAGACTCTGGTGAAGCGGGCGATCACGCGCCTGCGGATACGGTACGCCAGCGTATTTTTTTAGTGGTACTGGTTGCCACTATGGGCGCGCTGGCTTTTGGTTATGACACCGGGATAATCTCGGGTGCGTTACCCTACATGACCTCACCACCCGATCAGGGTGGACTTGGACTGAATTCATTCACTGAAGGGCTGGTAGCCTCTTCGCTGGTGTTCGGTGCCGCGATAGGCTCTTTCCTGAGTGGTTTCTTCTCTGACCGGTTTGGCCGGCGTATTACACTACGCAGCCTGGCGGTTATTTTTGTGCTGGGTTCACTGGGAACAGCGCTGGCGCCTTCTGTCAACGTCATGGTGGCAATGCGCTTCCTGCTGGGGATTGCTGTCGGCGGCGGTTCCTCTACCGTGCCGGTGTTTATCGCCGAAATTGCCGGACCGCGCCTGCGTGCGCCGCTGGTCAGCCGCAATGAGCTGATGATCGTTACCGGACAGCTCATTGCTTATGTTGCCAGTACGCTGCTGAGCTATCTGCTGCATGATGAGCACCTGTGGCGCTACATGCTGGCAATTGCCATGGTACCGGGTCTTTTGCTGTTTATCGGCACGTTCTTCGTTCCCGCCTCACCTCACTGGCTGGTGGCGGAAGGGCGTCTGAAAGAGGCTAAAAAGATCCTGAAGTATCTGCGTGAAACGCCGCGTGAAGTGCGCCATGAGATGGCGCAGATGAAGAAGCAGGCGAGAGCGGCGGAACGTGGGCCGGATGCGAAAACCCTGATCCGTGAGAAGTGGGTGATTCGCCTGATGGTTATCGGCGTCGGTCTGGGCTTTGTTGCCCAGTTCACCGGGGTAAATGGTTTTATGTATTACACCCCGATCATCCTTAAACAGACCGGACTTGGCACCAGCGCCTCGATTGCCGCGACCATCGGTAACGGCGTGGTCTCAGTGGTGGCGGCGATTGTAGGTATCTGGGCGGTTAGTCGCTTCCCGCGCCGGACGATGCTGATTACCGGCCTGTGTCTGGTGGTAGCTTCGCAGATTATGCTGGGCAGCGTGATGACCTTTATCGCTCCCAGCCTGATGCAGAGCTACCTCGCCCTGGCCTGTATTCTGCTGTTCCTGTTCTGCATGCAGATGTGCATCTCGCCGGTCTACTGGCTGATGATGTCGGAACTGTTCCCGATGCAGTTGCGCGGCGTGTTAACCGGCGGCGCTGTCTCACTACAGTGGATCTTTAACGCGATAGTCGCCTTTGGTTTTCCACCGATAATGGAATATGCCGGCAGCACCACCTTCTTTATCTTTGCCGCGATTAACGTCGGGTCGCTGATCTTCGTGATGGCGATGGTGCCAGAGACGCGGGGCAAAAGCCTGGAAGAGATTGAGTCACACATGAAAGAGAAGTTTGGTGAAAAGCCAAAAGAGGCTGAAGCCTCCTGAGTCTCCCACCGGATTCAGCCCACCGGCTGAATCCGGTTTTACCTCCTTATCGCCTTATCTTGTTACCTCCTTATCTTCTTACTAACCGTTGCACCGCATTTCCCCGTCCTTATCCTCACTAAGTACCATCAGACAACATTCACTGTAATCAGTCATTTTTCCTCGATTAATTTTAAGTCAGGTTCTGGCGATTTCAGCCTGAAATCGCCAGAACCTGACTGAATGAACTGTCGCTAATGTCTTAAGAAATTCCCGGTTAAGCGAAGCATGACCGCTGACAAAGATTGCCTCAGGCTCTGCGCTATACTCATTTTTCATCTGCTCCGCACGCTGACCGGTACGCACTATGAAAATTTCAACCACGACGGCAGTTTTTGCCGCATTGCTGACTGCTGCGCCATTGCATGCTGAAAACACACCAATCTCCTCCTGGTGGAATGGATTCACTGACGATGTTGCGCAGACCTGGAACGCGCCTCAGCATACCGATCTCTACCTGCCATTTATCAGCTGGCACGCCCGCTTTATGTACGACAAAGAAAAAACCGATAACTATAACGAGAATCCCTGGGGAGGCGGTCTGGGCATTTCCCGCTATAGCGACAGCGGCAACTGGAGCGCGCTTTATGCAATGGCTTTTAAAGACTCACACAATGAGTGGCAGCCGATTGTCGGCTATGGCTGGGAGAAGGGCTGGTATCCTGGTTCGAATCAGGACTTTCGTCTTGGCGCGGGATTAACCGCCGGTATCACCGCACGCGAAGATTTTGGTAACTATATTCCGCTACCGATTATTCTGCCGCTGTTCTCTGCCGGTTATAAGGCGCTGAATGTACAGTTCACCTATATTCCGGGCACGTACAATAATGGCAACGTGCTGTTCGCGTGGTTTCGCTATGCATTTTAATTTTTCAGGAAAGGATTTATGACCCGGAGGTGGAAAACCGTCACCCGCAGGCTCTGGCGTCTTGCGATTGTGTCTGGAGTATTGTTACTGCTGCTACTGATTATTCGAATCTATGAAGCGGAGCGCGGGCCGGAGTTACATCGCTGGCACACCTGGGTCCCGCATGAACTGACAGTGGAACAGCTTGATAATGCGACCTATGCCGACTACCTCAAGGCCGAAAATCAACTGTTCGACGAGATGAAGCAGCAGGTCAGCGACCGGCTGGATGCGGAAGAAAAAACACCACTCAACCGATACTATGCCGGCAGCATGATCTATCCGAGTCATTTCGCGCAGGACTGGAACCGTTCCTATATTCTGCAACCGACGGGCAGGCCGCGCGGTGCGGTGGTGCTGTTACATGGACTGACCGACAGTCCTTACAGTCTGCGGCATGTGGCAGAGGCTTACCGTCAGCAGGGTTATGTGGCAGTGGCGGTACGGTTACCGGGTCACGGTACGGTGCCTTCGGGTCTGACCGATGTTGACTGGCAGGACTGGATGGCCGCCACACGCCTGGCGGTGCGGGAAGCGACCCGGCTGGCGGGCACGCAGACGCCGCTGCATCTGGTGGGTTTCTCGAACGGCGGGGCGCTGGCGGTAAAATATGCGCTCGACAGCCTGGGCGATCACACGCTGCGTCGTCCGCAGCAGTTGATTCTGTTATCGCCGATGATCGGTGTGACTCGTTTTGCCCGGTTCGCAGGTGTTGCCGGGTTGCCCTCTGTTTTTCCTGCCTTTTCGAAAACGGCCTGGCTGAATATTGTGCCGGAGTTTAATCCGTTTAAATACAACTCTTTTCCGGTTCACGCTGCCCGGCAGACCTATTTGCTGACGCAAGCGCTGCAGAAAGAGATCCTGCAATATGCGCGTAATCAGCAGCTCTCCGGTTTCCCGCCCGTGCTGACCTTTCAGTCGGTGATGGACTCCACCGTCAGTACGCCTTCGGTCATCCGCTCGCTCTATAATTATCTGCCAGTGAACGGCAGCGAACTGGTGCTGTTCGATATCAATCAGGCGGTCAGCGTCAGTCCGTTATTCCGCCACTCCTCATATACCGCGGTTAATCAGCTGTTGCCTGCGGCGCGTCGGAATTACTCATCCACAGTGATCACCAATGCCTCCGCCACCTCGCTGGAAATGGTGACAAAAAGCATTCCCGTGGGAGAGATGCATGAACGGATTCAGCCGCTGGCAATTGCCTATCCGGCGGGTCTCTACTCGCTGTCGCACGTTGCGATTCCGTTCCCGGCCGAGGATGGGTTATATGGCAGTGCGCCCGCGCAGAAGAATGAGTTTGGTATCAGTTTTGGGACGTTGTCACTGCGCGGCGAGAGTGCAGTGCTGATTGTCGGGCTGGACTCAATTATGCGCGCCACCTCTAACCCGTTTTATCCTTATATGATTAACCGAATCGATCACCACATCAGTTGTAGCGACAAGCCGCAACTTGCGGCCTGCCTCAGCAGTTTCTGAATCAGTACAGCATCAGGCCCGCATCGTGCGGGCCTGATGTTAAATAGCGTTCAGCATTTCCATCACATCATCCGACAGTTCCAGGCTGTCGCTGGCAAGATTCTCTTTAAGATGTTCCGGGGAAGAGGTGCCTGGAATCAGCAGAATATTTGGCGATCGCCGCAGCAGCCACGCAAGTGCGACCTGCATCGGCGTGGCATTCAGGGATGCAGCCACTTCATTAAGCTGATCCGACTGCAACGGAGAGAAGCCGCCCAGCGGGAAGAACGGCACATACGCAATTCCCTGCTGCGCCAGCTGATCCACCAGCTCATCATCCTGTCGATGCGCCAGGTTATACATATTCTGCACGCAGACAATCGGCGTCATCGCCTGAGCTTCTGCGATCTGCGTGGCGGTAACGTTACTCAGTCCAATATGGCGAATCAGTCCGCGTGCCTGTAACGCCAGCAGCGCCTCCAGTTGTGGCTTAAGAGAGCCTTCTTTGGGCCTGGCCGGATGCAACATACTGCGCAGGTTCACCACTTCAATCACATCCAGCCCCAGGTTGCGCAGGTTATCTTCAACTGCCTGCTTCAGCGCCTCTGGCTCCATCGCCGCCAGCCAGCCGCCTTTGGCGTCGCGTCGGGCACCCACTTTGGTGACAATGCAGAGATCCTGCGGATAGGGATGGAGCGCCTTTTTAATCAGCTGGTTGGTTTCGTGCGGACCATAAAAATCGCTGGTGTCGATATGATTAACGCCTGCCGCGACAGCATCGCGCAAAACCTGGATTGCCCGGGCTTCATCTTTTACCGGGCCGAACACGCCCGGCCCGGCCAGTTGCATTGCGCCGTAGCCGATACGGTTAACTTCACGATCGCCTAACGTAAAAGTCATGGTGGTGTTTGACATGAAAACCTCCTGCGTGAATGTAGATCAATTGTAACGGTGATTCAGCTGTGCAACTATCCGGTGAAATCAGGACAGACTGTACGGAGTGATGCACAATGGCGATCGATATGGCGCTGCTGGATGCCGTCGTGGCGGTGGCAAAAGCGGGAGGGTTTCGGGAAGCGGCACGCGTCACCGGCAGCAATGCGTCACGCCTGAGCGATGCGGTACGACGGGCGGAACAACAGCTGGGTATTCGTCTGTTTCACCGTACCACCCGCACCGTGGTGTTAACCGAAGCGGGCAGGGCGCTGATGGAACGTCTGCTGCCCGCGATCAATGAAGTTAACGCCGCGCTGGATGCGGTGAATCGCTACCGAAACACCCCTGGTGGCACGCTGCGGCTGAATGTGCCGGTCAGTGCTACGCGGCTGGTACTGCCCGCGCTGGTGCCGGAATTTTTGCAGCGTTATCCCGACATCCGGCTGGAAATTGTGGCGGAGAGCAGCGTGCAGGATGTCTTTCGTGACGGTTGTGACGCCGGGATTCGTTATGATGAGCGGCTGGAGCAGGATATGGTGGCGATGCCCATTGGCCCCAGACAGCAACGGTTCGCGCTGGCGGCTTCTCCGGCTTATCTGGCAGAACATGGCCGACCGGAACATCCGCGCGATCTGATCCATCATCGCTGTCTGCGTGGCCGTTATGCCAGCGGCCTCATGGCTGACTGGACCTTCAGCCACGAGGGCGAAGAGATCAGCGTTGAAACCAGCGGGCCGCTGGTGGTTTCGGTCGGTGGCGCAATGGATCTGGCGGTGGAGGCGGCCATCGCCGGAAGCGGCGTGATATATCTGTTTGACGAGTGGCTCAGGCCAGCCCTTGACAGCGGCAGGCTGGAACCGCTGCTGCAACCCTGGTGGCTGACTTTCTCCGGTCCGTGGCTCTATTACAACGATCGCCGCCTGATCCCCGCCCCGCTTCAGGCATTTATCGACTTTGTGCGCGAAAAAAACGGACGCGAAAAAAACGGGCGCGAAAACAACTCAGCTATACCAGCTAAACCCCTGTGGCACCCGTGAAAATCCGGCATGTCGCAACGCGTTAAGCAGCGGGGACCGCGAAACCGGTTCACCATCTACCTTCTCAAGCGTGAAACTCGCGGGCTTTTCACGCTTCAGTGCCAGGCCCAGCGCCGCCACCGCGACCTGCTGCAGCGCGGGATCGTCGATGAATGTCAGCAACTCTTTGCCTCCGGGCGTCAGATAAAGCACCAGCGCGCCGCCTGCAATCACCACGCGGCCCCCCTGACGGCGTGTCGGGCGGATGCCGCTGGCGTGAAGCGGCCAGCTCAGCAACGCGCCAAACGGATTCGCCGGGTCCGGTGCGGCCAGCGCCAGCGCCAGCGCCACCGCCTCTGTCGCGGTCAGCGGCTTTTCTGCCAGCTCCCGCAGCCGCTCAATGGTGTTATGGTCGGCAAACTGCGCGCCACCCGCACCAGCGACAAACCGGCCACGCAGCAATCGTCCGGCATCTTCCATGCTGCGTAATACCGGCTGTAACGCCGGGAATCCTCCGGGGATCTGCTCCGATATCGCGCTACCCCGGCTGATCACCCCATAACGGTCGAGAAGATTTTCCACCAGCGACAGGGCCAGCCGGGCAGGATCAATCTCCTGTCGGTTAATCCGCGACCAGCGACCAGCCAGCGTGTTGACCGCCGGTCGGCGTGCAGAAAGTGCGCCCGGGGTGAAGCGCTGACCAAAACGGGTGCGCAGGGTACGCGCGGGACGTGAACGGGGGGCGCCTGGCGTGGTCAGCAGCCCACGCACCGCAATCCAGCTATCGGCAGTGACATAGCCCTGCCACACCAGTTGCCACAGGGCAGCATAAATATCGGTGGTTTGCGTCTCTGCCTCGTCCATCTGTGCCATGATCTCATGAACAAACCACGAGCCACCCCGGCTCAATGCGTCGAGAGTCGCCTGCTGAATCGGCGTCAGAGGCTGCGTAGTGTCAATCATCGGCAGTGTTTCAGCGGCATATTCCGTGAGGTGCAGCGAGATCAACCCATCATTCTGACCCAGCGCTTTGTGTCCGCACCAGGTAACCTCGCCACTGGCTAACAGTTCATCGAGCATCGCGGGCTGATAGTCGGCTATCCTGGCGCGCAGGATTTGTGACTCCCACAGCGAGGCCGGTAGCGGCACGCCCGCAAGTTGCTCAACTACCCGCAACAGCCCGTTAACCCCGTGATGCTCTTCACGCTGCGTGTTAAGCACACCGTGACGCTCCAGCAGCAGGTTGATCCAGGCGGCAGGTGGAACAGGCCGGGTTGCTTCACGTGCTGATTGCAGTGAACGTAAGCGTAACCGTTTGAAGATCTCTGTGGAAACCCACTCCGTTTCCGATGCGCCCTCTGGCGAACCCACATTGAGCAGGTTGCCCTGCTGATGCAGGGAAAGCAGCACCTCATTCACAATGGCCACACCCAGACCAAAATACGTGGCCAGCTGTCGGGCAGTGAACAGGGTATGGGTTCGGGCGTAGCGATTAATGAGATCGCGTAGCGGATCGGCCTGCGGCTCCAGAAATGTTCCGGGCAGATCGTCAGGCAGTACAACGGCCAGTGCATCGCGCAGGCGGGCTGCATCTTCAATGATTGCCCAGCGCTCTTCACCGGCAAGGGTGATCGGGATCACTCGCTGCGCGGCCGCGAACTGCGTCATGGCTTCCGCGATCTGCTGGCCGTTGCCACTGAAACGTGCCGCAATACCGGCAACCGGGAGCGGGCCAAGATCGCGCAGCAGATCGATAATGCCTTCGGCGTGCTGCGCCTGATAGCGGGAATCAATGCGCTGCAGTTCCTGTTCAACCTGTTCAACGACGTCAGGTGCCAGTAAATCACGCTTGCTGGTCTGGCCGAGCAGCTCACCCAGCAGATTACTGTCGAGCGCCAGCAGTGAGGCGCGCCGTTCTGCCTGGGGGGCGTCGCTGGCGTAAATAAACTCTGCAACATAGCCAAACAGCAGCGGCGCGGCAAAAGGGGAGGGCTGTTCGGTCGTCACCTCGACCAGCTTTACCTTTCCCTGTGCCATCTGTTCCATCAGCTGGTGCAGGGCAGGCAGATCGTAGACATCCTGCAGACATTCGCGTGCGGTTTCGATAAGGATGGGGAAATCGTCATACTGTCGTGCAACTTCCAGCAACTGACCGGCGCGCAGCCGCTGCTGCCAGAGTGGCGAACGTTTGCCCGGATTACGCCTCGGCAGCAGCAGAGCGCGTGAGGCACATTCACGGAAGCGGGCGGCAAACAGCGCCGACTGACCGACACTCTCAGTGACCTCCCGGGTCAACTGGTCGGCGTCGAACATAAACAGGTCAGCGCCGGGTAATACTCCCTCGCTGTCGGGAAAGCGGGCCACGATGCCGTCATCGCTGGCCGCAACAGAAGCATCAATGCCCAGGCGTTGCTGGATTCGGGCGGCAATCGCCAGCGCCCAGGGCGCATTGACCCGCTTTCCCCAGGGCGAATGCAGGATCATCCGCCAGTCGCCGATTTCGTCACGGCAGCGTTCGATCAGCAATGTGCGATCGTCCGGCAGTACGCCGGTCGCGGTGCGTTGTTCAGCCAGCAAAGCCAGCAGATTCGTAACTGCGCGGGCATCCAGCCCCAGCGCGCGCAACTGCTCCTGCGCGTCTACCGGTGAAGCCGCACTCAGATGACGCAGAAACAGCCCGAGGCTGGCACCCGAATCGGCCGAGCGACCCACACCTTCTCCGCGCCAGAAAGGCAGACGAGCCGGACGGCCTGGCGCAGGCACCACCAGTACCTGGTCGTGGGTAATCTGCTGAATCCGCCACGACGTTGCGCCCAGGGTAATAATGTCATTGACCCGCGACTCATAGACCATCTCTTCATCCAGTTCGCCGACACGGCGTGAGCCAGCCTGCTCTTCGCCTTCCGGCAGGATGACGCTGAACATGCCGCGATCGGGAATGGTGCCGCCGCTGGTCACGGCCAGATGCTGAGCGCCGGGTCGCGGCGTCAGCAATCCGCTCTGACGATCCCACACCAGCTGCGGCCGCAGCTGAGCAAAAGCGTCTGAGGGAAACTTACCCGCCAGCATATCGAGCGTGGCATCAAACAGCCGACGCGACAGAGTGCGAAACGGATCGGCCCGACAGACCTGCGCATACCAATCATCGACCTGTAAGGGATCCATTGCGACGGCCGCCAGGGTTTGCTGCGCCAGAATATCGAGCGGGTTACGCGGCGGAGCCAGCGCATCGAGCTGGCCCGCACGCATCGACTGCAATATGACGGCCGAATCCAGCAGATCGCGCCGGGTGCGCGGAAACAGGATGCCGGTTGATACGCCGCCAACCTGATGTCCGGCGCGTCCCACGCGCTGCAGTGCACTGGCGACTGAAAGCGGTGCGCCCACCTGGATCACCAGATCCACCGGTCCCATATCAATGCCAAGTTCCAGACTGGAAGTCGCCACTACGCAGCGCAGTCTGCCCAGCTTCAGTGCGGCTTCAATCTCGCCTCGCTGCTCCTTCGAGACGGACCCGTGGTGCGAGCGGGCAATAAGATCGTCACTGTCGTCCGGTTCTGCATCCCGATCGCCAGCGGCTGTCTGCTGCGCCAGATAACGCGCATTGAGCCGCGCAGTCAGCTTTTCCGCCAGGCCACGCGAATTCACAAACACCAGCGTGGCGCGATGGGACATGACCTGCTGCAGAATGCGCGCTTCAATGTGCGGCCAGATCGAACCGCTGGCAGAGGTGGCTTCACCGGTCAGGTCATCGGGGCTGGCGATATCGGTCATATCTTCGACCGGAACCTCGATGGTCAGGTGCAGCGTCCGATCGGCGGCCGGATTAACGACCTGAACGGGCTGACAGCCGCCAAGGAAGGCGGCGACCCGCTCAACCGGTCGTACCGTAGCGGAAAGCCCGATACGCTGGGCGGGCTGTGGCAGCAGCGCATCCAGCCTCTCCAGGCTCAGCGCCAGCTGGGAACCCCGCTTCGATCCCGCCACCGCATGCACCTCATCGACGATGACCGTGGTCAGGCCCTGCAGCGTCGTTCGCGCTTTTGAGGTCAGCATCAGAAACAGTGATTCGGGTGTGGTGATCAGGATATCGGGAGGGCGGCGCACCAGCCTGGCGCGCTCTGCACCGGGCGTATCGCCGGATCGCATTCCGATATTCAGAGTGATCTCTGGCTCATTCAGCGCCTGCCGCTCAGCGTAAACGCCTGCCAGCGGCAGATTCAGGTTGCGCTGTACGTCCGCGGCCAGCGCTTTAACCGGTGAAATATAGAGAATGCGAGTGGTCGTTTCACGTGCAGGTGAGGGCTGGGTGGTTCGGAACTGAAACAGCGTGTCGATGGCGGTGAGGAAGGCCGCCAGCGTCTTCCCTGAACCGGTCGGGGCGATCACCAGCGCATGTTCTCCGCTGGCTATCGCCTGCCATGCCGCCTGCTGCACCGGCGTGGGTGCAGCAAAGGTGGCAGAAAACCAGCGTCGTGTGGCGGATGAAAACCGGGCTAAAACCGCATCAGATTGGGATTTCGACATCATACTCACGGTATCACGCAGCAACTGCGCCTGAAATTAATCCGTTGAGTGTAAGTGAAAATTACCGTTTGTGGATGACGCGGCAGATATCTGGCCGCGTCGGGCGCGTTTATTAACTGGCCGCTCCGGCTAAAGCGCGACCTCTGATCGCCAGTAGCGACACCAGTGCCAGCACGATGATGGTCATGCCATATAACCAGGCGGTCTGGTTCAGCCCGATATGCGGCGCTGCCATTCCGGCGGCAATCGCAGGCAGGGCAAAGGCGAGATAGCTTTTGATCAAAAAGGCGGAGAACAGTCCGGCGCGTTCATGACTTTCAGCTAACTGCATAATGATCTTCAGCACGCTGGAGAAAATCGATCCAAATCCCTGACCCGCAATGGCAGTGCCGAGATAGAGCCAGGCCACGCTGTGCAGAGAAAGGCCCGCAAGCGTGACGCTGACGCCCACTATCAGCATCAGCGTACCGATAACTAATGCCCGCGCAGGCGGTAACGGGCGAAAGAGAAATACTGCTGCCGTTGCGCTCAGCATCAGCGTCGCCACAATCGAGCCGCCGATAAAAGGCGAGGTCAGGCCGGTTGCGTTCGCCACCATTGAGGGCATCAGTGAAAGGTAAAATCCGCCCAGCATCCAGGTTGCGATATTAACCGGCGTCACCATTAACAGCGGGCCCAGCGCGCGTCGCGGTATGCTGACCTGAGGTCGCAGTGCGGCCAGAACACCCGGCTGAGGCGCAATGGTTTCTGGTATTAGCGGCAACAGCGCCATGGCAACCAGCATCAGTATCAGCAGCAGCGCGTAAAGCGTCACCGTGGGAAAGGGCGCAAAGGTGACCAGTATGCCGCCCGCCAGCGTGCCCAGCGTCATCCCCAGAAAGGCGGTGAATGAGTTCAGCAGTGGCCCACGGGTTTTACTGGCGTCAATCAGGCTGGCACCAAAGGTCGGTAAGGCAATACCGGTTGCAAAGCCCTGCACCAGCCGGGCGGCGATTAAGGTCGCCGCAGAACCGGCAGACATAAAGATCACCAGCGCGACCGCATTGATCGCCAGCGCCAGCAGCATCAGCGGGCGGCGGCCGGTATAGTCGGACACTTTACCCACCGTGAGTAGCGCGGCCAGCAACGCGAAAGCATAGGCGCCAAAGATCAACGTCAGCATGGTCGGCGTCAAATGGAACAGGCTGCGATAAAGTGGGTAGAGCGGCGTTGGCGCACTGCTGGTGGCGGAAATCAGCGCCGCACCGGTAAAACTGAAAAGCGTGGTGCGGGCAGCAGCCTGAGGCGTCAATGTGGGGTTCATGGAAATCACCTTAATGCAAAGTATTAGCTTTTAATAAGGTATACGTCTATCTGTACCTTAATGCAATATCTTTGCTTTAACCTATTTTGCTGTGTGACTTAGTGTCACCCTGTGGTAAGCTTTGTGTTACTAAGTCACACATGGGAGGAGATATGGCTTCAACAAGACTTCGTCAGCAGGGCGGGGCGGTCGTGCTGACTATCCCCAGCGAGATTGCTGCCAGAGCGGGCTGGACCGTTGGCATTGAGCTGGACGTCACCGCAGAAGGCGAATCCGTGAATATTGTGCCGGTAACGCGTGTACCACGCGGTCGCCGCACAGTTGCTCAGTTGCTGGCCGGTATCGATCAGCAGGAAATTCAACAGTATAACGAAGAGGCCGCCGACGGGCTGAACGACGCGCCGCAGGGCAGGGAGCATATCTGATGGTTTCAAGGAGAGTGCCGCAGAAAGGCGAAATCTGGCACGTTAATGGCGATCCGGTTGAAGGGCGAGAGTTTAAAGGGCCGCATTATTACCTTGTTATCTCGCAACGGGAGTTGGTTGCGGCTTTGGGAACGGCAGTTTGCGTGCCGGTAACAAGTGGCGGCGGCGCATCACGCTCACAGGGCGTGACCGTTTATCTGGACGGTAACAGCACAGATACCGGCAAAGTGACCGGCGTGGCGCTGTGCTATCAGGTGCGCTCGCTTGACCTGACTGCGCGCAGGGCAAGCTATGCCGCCACCGTTGAGCCACATGTTATGGATGAAATATTGTCTTTGGTCGTAGATCTTATCGACCCGCGGTAAATCAACACTGGCTGACAGTTAAAGCTTAATAATTATAAATTCCTGGAAAGCATAAAGGTCTGGTCCATATTGTAATTGTGTGACCTGATGCAAGCGTTACAACCCCAAATGGGGCTCGTTTATGCTAACTCACATCCGCTCTCCCTTTGCCTGCGCTTTGTCTCTCCGGGCCGCTTTCCTGCACTCTTCTCTGTCCGTTTCCTGATACGTGTTGTTATGTGCTTTGCGGGTTGTTTATCAATAATATTTCGGCGAGTCTCACTGTTAATAACAATCAGGGAGCCAGATGATGAAGATAGCTGAGATCGATCATATCCATCTCTACGTTGAAAATATTGAACAGGCAGAAAAGTGGTACAACGAGATCCTGGGCTTTGAACGCGACCCTTCCCTGTACTTCTGGTTTGAACGGGGTGGGCCGCTGGTCATAAGAAATAACAGGGCATCACTCTCTCTTTTCCTGCGAAAATCTCAGCCAGCAGGCCATACGGTGGCTTTCGGGGTGGCAGCCTCATCTTTCAACGAACTTATGCCTGTACTCAGTAAGAATAAAATCCCTTTCAGCGTCAGCGACCATGACGTGTCGATGTCCGTCTATTTCAGCGATCTCAGCAATAATAAAATTGAAGTGACCTCTTACGACTACCTGCATGCAAAGCAGATACTGGAGAGCTTTGCGTAACGCTATCGCTGTTTGCGCTTAGAGGCGTGACTGCAGGCGCACGATGATCTCCGTTCCGAAAGTATAAGTACTTCACTCATCGGCACGCCGGATGAAGTGAAGCCTCCTGGCCCTGAACGGCGATCAGTAAAGTGAGTTCTTCAATCTCTCAGGCAGCGCTTTGTCGTAGGCATCGCCATCAATCTCTGCAATCTGTTTGAGGATCGAACCGGTGCTGGGCAACGACTGCCGTGAGATCTGCGTTTCGGCATCCCATAATCCGGAGCGAATAATCGCCCGGCTGCACTGAAAGAAAACGCTCTCCACAGTGATGCGCAATACGGTTTTTGGCAGCTGATTGTTGATGGCAAAGCGCTCAAGTAGCGCCGGGTCGGTGCTGATCGCTGCCGTGCCGTTCACGCGCAACGTCTCGCCAATGCCAGGGATGAGAAAAAGCAGCGCTACCCGATTGTCATGCAGAATGTTGCGCAGGCTGTCGATGCGGTTATTGCCGCGTCTGTCGGGTAATAACAGGGTCTTGTCATCTTCGATTTCGATAAATCCGGCCGGATCGCCGCGCGGTGAAACATCCAGTCCCTCAGGTCCCGACGTTGCCAGCGCCACAAAAGGCGAGGCGGCGATAAACGGACGATAGGCGGGATGAATATGATCGGTTTCTTTAGCGACAGAGGGCCGGGCGACCGTGCCGTAAAGACCTTCAAGTTCGGTAAGTTCAGTGATAATGCTGCTCTGTTCAGACATTTTTGCACTTTCCTTTCACTATTCAGATCCTCATAACGCTGAAGGTGAGACTACACAGACCCGACGCGCCAGTTTAAGCAGCACTTTAACACCCATGCAGCGTATTCAGAACCCGTGCGCCACCCTTTATGGCAATCGCCCCAGGTGAATCCGTCTTCCCGCCGCGAAAACAGCTTATTACCTGGGGCGGCAACCTCTTTCCACCCTTTACCAATATCAGAAGCACAACACAACGTAGTGACAGCCTCTGATGAGAGGTCCATTTTCTGCAATCAGATGAGCACGAAAACCGCGACTTGCGCACTGAAATTAGCCGCCGTTCGTTAAAAGTATTAACAGAGTTGGTGACAGCAGAAGTTGCTGATATAAAGAGTAAAGATTGCTTATTCAGCACCCACAAGGAGCGCAGGATGGTTTGGGAATCAGAGCGGCTGCTCTACAGATATACTCTTCGTGAGGATCTTGACGACCTCTTCAGAATCTATGGCGACCCCGAAACGCATAAATTTAACCCGCGAGGTCCATGGCCCGACAGAACGTATGCCATTCAGGGCATAGAGCGCATATTACAGAGCTATCAGGAACAGGGTTTTGGCGACTGGACGATATTTGAGAAAGCCCATCCGGATAAAATTATTGGTTTTGGCGGTGTTTTCAGAAGCCAGTTTGACGGTCGTCAGACGAATAATCTCGGTTACCGGTTTGAGCCTGCTGCCTGGGGAAAAGGGTATGCTACCGAGCTTTCCCGCAGAGCCATTCGCTACGGATTCGAAGAGGCCGGGCTGAGCATCATTACGGGTGTGACGCGCGAAAACCATCTTGCTTCGCGGCGGGTACTGGAAAAAGCGGGCCTTACCTTTTTGAAAAAGGTCGACGATCCGGAGGGGTTGCCTCCCAGCCTGATGTACACCCTTACACGACGTGACTGGCTTGCGGCTGGCAACATCGTTACCGCATAAGTTTGATCTTTCCCGTTTGTGATTCAGGCGTGGCGAAATCTGCGCCACCTTTTCGCGCAAAGTCCCTTTAAACCCTCTCTTATCCCGCGATTAATACTCCGCTGTGTGGATTACTTTAGCCACCTTAATCAGGGGGAGGCTTTATGGATATTCGTACAATTTTTATTTCAGCAGTTATGGCAGTCAGTCTTTTATGGATAGGCGCATCAGATAACCGTTCGTCACATCTCACCGCCGAGCCGGTTAAATCTGTCCTGAGTAAACTGCAGCCTTGATTCTCAATCGTCCGATAGCACACATTAGCGCCTGCTCAGCCTGAGATGCGGTACACTGCCGGTATCTGTTAATGCAACTTCGTTGCTTTAACCATGACGTTCAGGCTGATAAAAGCGGGAGAAAGAGATGGCGAGGGAGATGATTCGGCAGGGTGGGCGCAGCGCACGTATTCAGGCGGAAGTGCATAACACCGTTAACCGCTTGCTTGAAACGCTTGATCGTTCAGCTATTACAGTACCGATGATCGCCGAACAGGCAGGTGTGACACCTTCCACGATCTATCGGCGCTGGGGCGATCTGTCCCAGTTGCTGGCGGATGTGGCCGTGGCACGGATGCGGCCCATTGCAGAACCGGAAGATACCGGATCGACGGCCGGCGATCTTACCGCGTTCATCCAGCAGTATGCTGAAGAGATGTCGTCCAAAGTCGGTCGTGAGCTTCTGGCTGATGTGATAGGAAGTCAGGCTGAAGTGGCGAGCCAGAAATGCTGTGGGTTTACCTATCAGCATCTTGAAACACTGAAAAGTCGGGCCGAGGCACGCGGCGAATCAGGTTTTGACGTTGATCGCATCATCGATGTGGTCGTGGCGCCGGTGATGTTTCATATTCTGTTCGGCGACCGCGACATCTCAGCAGAATACTGTTCGTCTCTGGTTCAGCGGGCATTTCAGACAGCAGTCAGCGCTGAATAAAGGGCAGGGCGGCTTGCGTGATCAGATGCTGCAAGAGTGCTCGCGCCGGATCGTCACCCTGATCTGAGCGGGCGAGCGCGATACCCAGATAGCCGGGCATTGGCAGCCGGTGTGATTCAATCACCAGCGTCTCCGGCAACCCGGCGCGGGTGCGCAGGGTGATGCCCAGCCCGGCCTGTAATGCCGCCCAGATCCCGCTAAGACTGTGGCTGGTGAACACTACCCGCCACGGAATACCTGCCTTATCCAGCGCCTCGATGGCGCGCGATCGCATGACACACGGCGCATCGAATGCCACCAGCGGCAGCGGCTCGCCGCGCTGCAGATATCCCGCCAGATCAAACGCCGGATGCTGTATCCAGGCTAACGGACACTGACCAATTAACTGCGTGCCAGCCTGCTGCTCTGCCTGCCACAGCAGCGCCAGGTCCAGCTCATGACGGGCCAGCGCCGTAAGCAGCGGCAGATTTCTGTCGACGCGTGCGGTCAGCATCACCTCCGGATGCTGCCGGTTGAACGCGCCGAGAATGTCCGGCATCAACGCCTCGCCAAAATCCTCCTGCATCCCGATGCGTATTTCGCCCTGCAACGCTTCGCCTTTCACTGCCCGCAATGTCTCATCGTTCAGCGACAGCAGGCGTCTGGCGTAACTCATCAGCTGTTCACCGCTGCGGGTCAGCTGCACATGACGCCCTTTTTTCATCACCAGCGCCGTGCCGCATTGCTGCTCCAGTTTCTTAAGCTGCGCACTCACGGCCGAGGCAGACCGACACAGATGCTGTGCCGCCAGGGCAAAGCTGCCGGCATCAATGCCCGCGACGAAACTGCGCAGCGCATCCATATCGAGGGACTCCGGTACCTTGTTCATTATTGTCCTGTAATTATGGATGGTAAGAGCTGATTAATTTGATTTTCAGGATTGAAGGCCTGAGTGACACTCTGTCTCACCACTGAGGAGTGTGCAATGAAAAAATCGCTTGATCGGGAAACACTGGCGCAGCGCGCGCCAAAACTGGCCGAACTGACACAGCAGGTGCTGTTTGGCGATATCTGGCAGCGCGAGCAGTTGTCACCGCGTGAACGCAGCCTGCTGACGCTGGCAACGTTAACCGCGCTGGGGCGGGTCCAGCAGCTGCCGTGGCACATCGATTTCGCCCGGCAAAATGGACTGACGCAGGATGAGCTGGTGGAGAGCTTCACGCATCTGGCGTTTTACGCAGGCTGGCCCGCCGCCGTCACCGCGCTGGGTTATCTGGAGGATAATCACTGATGCCCTTTACCCGAATTACCCTGCGTCAGGGCTACAGCGAGGCGGCTCTGCATCAGATTTCCACGCTGCTTCAGCAGGCGCTGGTCGCGGAATTTGACGTTCCTGAGCATGATTGCTTTCAGGTGATTGAGATGCTGCCCGCCGGACAGCGGGTATTTGATCGTCACTATCTCAGCGGCGGGCGTAGCGATAATTTCGTGCTGTTTCAGGTGACAGCAGGCCGACCGCGAACCCGACAACAGAAGCAGCAGTTTTATCATTCACTCTGTACGACGCTTCAGGCGGAGATGGCGATCGATCCTGACGACGTGATGATCATCATTCAGTTTAACAGCACCGAAGAGTGGAGCTTTAGCGGCGGCCGGATGCTGGCACAGGAGGCGTTATGATTATCATGCACTACCGTTTTACCCTGCCCGCTGACTACGACATGGGCATCATCGAACAGCGCATCAGTCTGAACGGAGCCCGGCTTGATGGCTTTCCAGGGCTGGTGGCCAAGGCATATCTTTACACCTGCCGTGATGATGACGGACAGAATGAAAACCGTTATGCGCCGCTCTATTTCTGGCAGGAGGCGAGTGGTATGCAGCGTTTCCTGCAAAGTCCTGGCTTTGCGACGCTGGTCAGGGATTTTGGCTGGCCGATCATCGAAAGCTGGCTGGCGCTTGAGGGGCTGACCCACATGCCGGATCTGGCCGATGCCCGCTTTATAACGCTGAACCGCTGGACGATTCCACCGCATTCAGACCTTACGACACTGCCGGTAACAACAGGGATCAGCGCCTGGGATGTGAGCCGCTGGCAGGGAGTAGACGTTAACGCTTCACACCAGCGCCCCGCTGGCGAGCAGGAAGTCTATCGCATCGGTTATCTGGCGCGGGGCGCAGCCGCCGCGGATCTGCAGCTCTAGCATCGGGAATGTCGTTGTTTTCTACTCAGAGGGCAAAAATGGCTTCAATCTCTATGCGCAGGTCAGTGGAGAAAAGTCCGCTGACCTGTACCAGTGAGCTGGCGGGCAGATGCTCGCCGTAGTTGCGATAAAGCACTTCCCGCAGCGCGGTGATCTCTGTGAAAGAGGTGATGAATATCGTGACCTTCAGCAGCGCTGCGAGCGACGTATGCTCAGCTGCGGCAACCGCCCTGAGTAGATCAAAAATAGCCTCTGCCTGTTCAGCCATATTTCCCTGCTGAGCCGCCGTACCGAAAGCGGTCAGCCCAGAGACATACAGCGTCACGCCATGTTTCACTGCGTGGACATAAGGCGCTTTTACTTCGCCCAGTTGCGGATAATTTTTGCGTTCTGGCATCGTCATATTTTCCTATTTTAAGTGATTTCATACCATACAGGCTACTGGCATTAAAGCAGGCTGAGAGTCGATAGCGGGTTGTGTTAACAAATCGGCAATAGGCAGAAGAGGTGATTGCTGGTGGTTAAGGCGATCTTTTGACGATTTCAGTCGATTTCAGACATCAACGCCGGTCCTGTGTTGCGTGCTATATACAATACATTGAATAGCATGACTACCTTCTGATTTTAAACCTATCAGGACGATGCCTTGCCATCCAGATTCAGTAACGTGGATAGGGTGGATAAATATGTACACGATTTCACTCGTAGGTTATATTCATCCTATGACCCTCGGAAAAGAGAGGGGCAGTTCAAATCTTACGGTCTGTGAAATTTTTTAATCAACGATGAAATCTGGATGGCTCTACCGGCAATCCCTTTGATTTTACCCGTCCTGTCTAATCGGAAATCATGTATGAACTCAAATCAAACCATGTCCCAGAAGCTTGCCAGAGACAGTCTCGGAAATGCTGCCGCCTTCGAAGGAGGAGTATACGTAACAAAAAACGGCGTCTCTGAACTCTTCATCCAGACTGCTGCTGAGCGTCAGGCTGAGATTAGAGAGATCGAGCAGGAAAGAAACATAAACGCCCTTTTCAAGCTGGCCTTGCAAGCTAAAAAGGAAGTCGCTGATGGCAAAGGCATGACCCCTGAAGACGTTCTGGGAAGGTTACGTGCCGCAAGAAAATAATAGAGAGGCTTTGAGTGTCAGAACAATATCAGCTGGTAATCGCGCCTCTGGCTGAACAGTGTCTCAAGGACATTGAGTCCTATAAGAGCGGAACAGTTGGGGCGCAGCAAGCGGCTGCATTTGTCGATAATCTACTCATGGATTCAGTCGACAATATCAGTCAGGATCCTGAAAGGTATCGCTACAATGCTTATCTTTCAGAGCGCGGGCTTTTGTTACGCGAACGTCTTGATGTTGAAGGAGAGTATCGTGTTCTGTACGATTTCGTGGACAATACTATCCAGATTCTTCTTTTCGTTAGCATGAAACAGGATTTCGGAAATTTGCTCTACAGATACAACATACTGAAATGACGCTCAGGGCCCGCTAATGCGGGCTTTTGCATAATGAAAGCTTATGAACGTAAGTGCCACTGTCAGCATCCCCGTTTTAGTTTCACTCAATTTTTGAGATTTGCGGATTCTCAGCCATAAGCCCATATTCTTCCGGCATCAGGTTATCAGGGATTCATAAGCCCGCTTACCTGTAAGTCGTAGACAAAAAACACGGTAATTTCAGATGCGTAGGGATAAGCCAGGACGGGCGCGGCCATAATGATGACCAGCGCGAAATCATATGAATAATGATATGAACACGCCCGTCAGAAATCAGCGCTTCAGCAACTGCTGGCAGAGAAGATTATCCTGCACGGCGCGCTGCTGCTCATCAGGGGTCAGTTGCTGCCAGCGAGCAATCACGCTGCGGCCCAGCCCCGATTTATAAGTGATTTTTTGCAGCGCATAATCAGAGTTGCCGCCTTCAATGACGTTCTGCATCTGCCGGTCGAGGGGCTGCTTACTATCATGATCAATCGCGCACAACACCGCGACGTAATACGCCTTATCTTCCTCACTGTCGTGTGGGATAAACCACCAGGCGGCCAGGGCGAGGATCAGCAGCAGGGGCAGGATATATTTTACTTTAGCCATTTTAGTCACCGGTTGAGTGTCGTTAAGTCAGCCGGGTATGGCCAGACGCAGGGCGCGTATCCTGCCACAGTTTCCGCTCACCGTTAACCTTGTTCAGCCGCGGTTGAGGCAATGTTCAGTTTGCTGGCGCTTCAATCAGTGTCGTACTGATTTGCGCACCCGGCATCATCTGCTGTAATCCTGAAACCAGATCGTCGCTGGCCTGTTGCAGCGCGGAAAGCGGCATAGCGGGCAGACTTTCCAGAATGAACCACATCTGCTGCGCGCTGGCATCCAGTCGGGTTCTTACACCCTGACGCCAGTTCCAGCGGCGACAGGTCACGCCCTGATCGTCGCGCCAGATCACTTCACCCGGTTCCGGCGACTCATAAACCACCTCGCCCTCTTTAACGGTATCGAAACGTTCACTGCCGTCAGCAATCACCAGACGTGGCTCGCCAGCATAGGCCGCGATATTTTCACCCCCGACCGGCAGCGCATAACGAACGCTGATGGCGTTATAGAGATCGACAACCGGATCGATGGCAGGCAATGCGCCATCCCGCAGCACACGCTTACGCAATGCTTCTGCCGAACAGGGTGTACGTTTCGCTTTGGCACCAAAGGCTTTAAACACCTCAGCCCAGGCTGCGAGATGCGCGTCTGCCCACGCCGCATCATCATTTAACACCTGCTGGCATGCGCTCTTCAGTGCATCGCTGGCAACGTCTGGTCGGATAATCGGTGTGGCTTCCACCACAATACTCATGGCACGAAAGCCGGGAGCGAGCGCGAAAACAGCGGGAGCGATTGACGGGTGAACAGATAACATCGGATACTCTCTCAGTGACTAATTTATTTCATAGTAATGACCGATGACCAAAAAAGTCAATATAACGACCGATGCGGGTGCCGATGTCGCCAGTGTCAATCAGGCTGTTTCGGACAGCATCAAAAGCTGGCGTAAAAGTCAGAAACTCTCGCTGGATGAGTTATCCCGCCGGGCTGGCGTCAGTAAAGGCATGCTGGTGGAGATCGAAAAGGGTGCCGCCAATCCCAGCATTGCCATTCTTTGTAAAGTGGCTGCCGCACTGGGCGTCTCGGTGGCAGATATCGTCAACGTTGCGCATGCGCCTGACGCCTGGCTGATTGAGAACAGCGAAATGCCCCGGCTGTGGCAGGGCGAGCAGGGCGGTTATGCGCAGCTGCTGGCGGGAACCCGTGGGCCGGATATGATCGAGCTCTGGCGCTGGCAGATGTTTGCGGGCGAAGCTTTCCGTTCTGCCGGTCACTCCTCAGGCACACTCGAACTGTTGCATGTCGAGCAGGGCACGCTCGCCTTAACGGTGGGTGAGCAGACCCTCGTGGTGCAGCAGGGCTGTGCAGCCGTAGCGCGAACCGATATGCCGCATGCCTATGCCAGTGCCGATCACCTGCCGGTTATCTTCACCATGACAGTGGCCGAACTGCAGCGCTGACGGCGCTATTCTGCGGCGGTTGCTTCGCCTGGACACGCCAGCAGCAGCGTTTTCAGCAACCTTTCCAGTTCGGCACGCTCTGAAGCGCCAAGCGGGGCCAGCAGCGCCTCCTGCGTAGCGGTATGGACGCGGAGTGCATGCTCAATCTGCTGCTGCCCGTGCGGCGTCAGCCCGACCAGCATGCTGCGCTTATCCTCTGGCGCGGCAATACGCTCAATCAGATGCTGCTGCTCCAGACGGTTCAGACGATTTGTCATCGCACCGGAAGTCACCAGCAGCGCCTGGTAGAGCTGGGTGGGCGACAGGCGAAAAGGCGATCCCGCCCGTCGCAATGTCGCCAGCACATCAAATTCTCCCTCCTGAAAACCAAAAGGCTCCAGTGCCTGACTGCGCGCTTTTGCCAGATGTTTCATCAGACGTAGCACCCTGCCGAAGATTCGCATTGAAGAGGCGTCGAGATCGGGCATCGCGTCGTCCCACTGACTGACAACGAAATCAATATGGTCATGCATAAATCACCTTTGAATATTGTGGTTATTTTGTCGGGTTGTGCGCAGCCTCTTAACACCGGAGGGAATTTATCTTAACGTTAAGATAAATGATGGCGGCCCGTTGCTGTCATCGTCAATCCTCTTTCAAGGCGTCGATGATGAAAAATAAGGTGTTGTTCCCCATTCTGTTTGCCGTGATCGCTTTTCTTATCGGGCTGAACCTGCGCCCTATGCTGGCGATTATCGGCCCGCTGTTCCCGGTGTTGCAACTGCAGGCCGGACTATCGGCGACGACGTTCAGTCTGCTGACCACGCTGCCAGTGGCGATGATGGGTCTGGCCGCACTCTCTGGCCCATGGCTAATCGCCCGCATCGGGCCGGTAAGGGGAATCGCCGCCGGTTTGCTCTGTCTGACGGTCGCCTGCGTGTGGCGCGGCGTTACGCTTACTCCCTCTCAGCTGCTGCTCACCGCGCTGGCGGGGGGCGCAGGGATTGGCGTGATACAGGCGCTGATGCCCGCTCTGATCCGGCAACGCTTTGCTGAAGCAGCGGCGACGCTGATGGCGCTGTTCAGCACGGGCATTATGGCGGGCGCGGCACTGACTGCTGCCGGTGCTGACCCGCTGTTTTCATGGCTGGGCCTGCAACCCGCGCTGGCGCTTTCCGGCGGGTTAACGCTGGTCACACTGCTGATCTGGCTGACTTTAGTCAGGCGATCGCCGCAGGTGAGCGTGGCCTCTGATGCAGCGACGCTGCCTGTGCGGCGTACCCTGTTGCTGATGCTCTTTTTCGGCATTGGCACGGGTGCTTATACGTTAGTGCTGGCCTGGCTGCCGCCATTCTATATTCAACTGGGCTGGAGTGCTCGCCACAGTGGTTATCTGCTCGCGGCCCTGACGTTAACCGAAGTGGTGGCAGGATTCATCGTCTCGGCGACGTTATATCGCTTCCCCGATCGCCGTCCGCTGCTGCTCGGCGTGCTGGCCCTGTTAATGCTGGGGCTGCTGAGTCTGGTGTTTTACCCGGGTGCGATGCCGATACTCTCTTCACTGTTACTGGGTACGGGCATCGGTGCGCTCTTTCCGCTGTCGCTGATCGTCACGCTGGATCATGCGCGCAGTGCCAGAGAGGCGGGCATTCTGCTGTCACGCGTGCAGGGAGGCGGATATCTGATTGCGGCTCTGATGCCGCTGCTGGCAGGCTGGGTACGTGATAGCGGCACGTCAATGACCCAGGCCTGGCTGATCATGAGCGCTGGCGTGGTGCTGTTGATGGTGATTGCCCGACGCTTCAGACCTCAGAACAGTATCAACTGAACAAAGCCGTTGCCGATCAATGTCGATCTGGCATGCTGGAATAAAACCCCTGAACCCGGAGTGCATTGTGAAAGTCATTGGTCTGTTAGGAGGTATGTCGTGGGAGTCTACCGCTCTCTATTACCGTATTCTCAATCAGCAGGTTAAACAGCGGCTGGGCGGCCTGCACTCGGCGGAGCTGGTGCTCTATAGCGTGGATTTTCAGCGCATTGAGCAGCTACAGGCCGCGGGCGAGTGGCAGCAGGCGGGAGAGATACTGGCTGAAGCGGCACGCAATCTGGAACGGGCTGGCGCGCAGTTCATCGTACTCTGTACCAACACCATGCATAAAGTGGCAGCACAAATCAGCGCCGCAACGGGCATCCCGCTGCTGCATATCGCCGACGCCACCGGAAGACGCATTCAGCAGGCCGGGGTGCGTAAGGTCGGATTACTGGCGACGCGATTCACCATGGAACAGGATTTCTATCGCGGGCGACTTCAGCAGCAGTTTGGTCTTGAGGTGATCACGCCGGATAGAGAGGATCGGATTTTTGTGCATGAGGTGATTTACCACGAGCTCTGTCTGGGCGAGATCAATCCCGCGTCGCGTCGCCGTTATGGGGAGATCATGCAGCAGCTGGTCGCGCAGGGGGCGGAGGCCATTATTCTCGGCTGCACCGAAATCACACTGCTGGTGGATGCCACGGATGCCAGCGTGCCACTGTTTGATACCACGCTTATCCACGCGGAAGAGGCTGTTACCCAGGCGCTGGCCTGACGTTTATCCTGCACTTAGCCTTGAGGGAATCGCATGAAAATTGAAAATCTGCCGTTTGGCCTGACCCAGTGGGATCAGATTGAAGAGACGATTCATCCCGGCGACCAGGGGCAGGCGACCTGGCGAACCGTGAAGTTTAACGATATCCGGGTGCGGATGGTCGACTATTCACCAGGCTATGTCGCCGATCACTGGTGCACAAAGGGCCATATTTTGCTGTGTATGGCGGGTGAGTTGCACACTGAACTGGCAGATGGTCGCCGTTTCGTGCTGACACCGGGCGTCAGCTATCAGGTGGCGGACAATGCTGAACCACATCGCTCCTTTACGTCCACAGGCGCGCAACTCTTCATCGTTGACTGAGTTTACAGTCTGCCTCTCTGGTGATCAGCTGCTGGTGAATCATCGCGTCGTTGACACTTTTAAAAGTAAACTGAATCAGCTTTATAAAAATCAGCAAAATTAATGGCTTATTTCATCAGAGTTATCTGGTTCTGACAGGAATAATTTCCATCAGGTTGTATGCTAGAAGCCTTATAAGAACGTTTTGCATTCACCTGAGGTGGGGAAGCCTGTGC
The DNA here is from genome assembly GCF_001264395.1 of Pantoea sp. CFSAN033090. Lineage (NCBI taxonomy): Bacteria > Pseudomonadati > Pseudomonadota > Gammaproteobacteria > Enterobacterales > Erwiniaceae > Pantoea > Pantoea sp. CFSAN033090. The sequence continues at coordinate 185,402 of NZ_LGYX01000008.1, forward strand.
TGATAAAAAAGAAGAAAGTTCGTTCGCATACCGAAGATCGACTGCTGGCGCTGGTGCTTGCCACCACCGCCGGCATCCTTAATGCCATGGCGCTGGGCGCGTTTGGATTTTTTCCATCGCATATGACCGGTAACACCTCGCAAATCTCCCAGGAAGTGACCACCAGCGACCTCCATACCATGCTGTTTTTGATGGCACTGATTATTGCCTTTGTGCTGGGTTGTACCGTTGCCCGGCTGGCGGTGGTAGTGGGGATCAGACATAAGTTACGCACCATATTCTGTCTGATCATTCTGGCGGAAGGGGCGGCACTGACGGCGGCATCAATCTTTGAAATCGTGTTCTACCGGCCAAGCTTTAACGGGGAAGTGCTGTTAATGCTGGGCTTTTTAATGGGGATTCATAATGCGACCTCGACGCAGCTCTCCAATGGCCGCGTCAGATCGACCCACATTACTGGCACGCTGACCGATGCGGGTATTGCGCTGGGGTCGTGGATCTTTGCCCACACGTCGCACGCCGTGCATCTTGAAACCGACGATCGTCGCTTTTTCCAGAAGGTTCTGCACACCCATCTGACTACCGTGTTTTCATTCCTGAGCGGCTGTATTGCCGGTCTGCTGCTGTTTAAAGTCTATGGCTTTAACGCCATGGTTGGACTGGGGATATTTCTGATGCTGGTGGCACTGACGGCCATCGCCATCACCGTGCAGTGTACCCGCAGAAGCCTCTACTGACAGTAAAACCGCCCGCCCGATGCACACAGCGCATCGGGCGGGTTGCTTACTGCTGCGTTCGGGTTGGCCGCACCACGATTTCGTTCACATCCACCTCTTCAGGCTGTTCAATGGCATAGCGCACGGCGCGACCAATGGCGTCCGGCTGCAACGCGATAGCGCGATAGTGCTGCATCGCCTCGGCGGCTGCCGGATCGGTAATGGTTGATGCCAGCTCGCTCTCCACCACACCGGGATGGACACAGGTCACCCGTAGCTGACTGTTCTCCTGCCGTAATCCGTCGGAAATCGCCCGCACCGCAAACTTAGTGGCGCAGTAGACAGCTGCGGTGGGCGACACGGCCAGCGCCCCTATCGACGCGATGTTGATGATGTGACCGCGCTGGTGGGCCAGCATGGTCGGCAACACTGACGCAATGCCATACAGCACCCCTTTGATGTTTACATCGATCATCTGATCCCACTCTTCTACCCGCAGCGATGCCATCGGAGACAAGGGCATAATACCGGCGTTATTGATCATTACATCCACCCGGCCCCATCTCTCCAGCGCATACTCAACAAACTGCGTCATCTCTTCGCGGCGCGTTACATCAAGCGCTTTGATCGCCACCTCTGCACCATTGAAGTGCAGCTCTTCAGCCAGCGCGGCCAGGCGGCTTTCCCGCCGCGCACCCAGCAGCAGAATGGCATCTGTTTTCGCCAGTTCACGTGCAATGCCTGCACCGATGCCGCTTGAGGCGCCGGTAATTAAAATCACTTTCTGAGTCATTTTTTTTCTCCAGTCAGGTTGTCACTGGCGATCATACGGCGACTGGATTATAAAGATAATCCACCGAACACTTTACGCACTGGTAACTCAATCTGACCAATGAATGCCGATAAAAATGCTCTCGAAGTTTTTGTGATTGTGGCGCAGACGCGAAATTTCCGGCTGGCCGCAGAACAATTAGGTGTTACGCGTCCGGCGATCAGCCAGAGTCTGCGGCGTCTGGAAGACCGGCTTAACCTCACGCTGATGCAGCGCACCACACGATCGGTTCAGCTGACCGAAGCCGGACAGCGGCTCTATGCCGAAGTGGCGCCGGCGATCAACCAGCTCAATCGCGCCGTGACCGATATTGCCGAACTGGCTGCGGAACCTCGGGGCCAGCTGCGGCTGGCGATCTCCTCGATTGCTGAGCGGATGCTGGGGGGAAAACTACTGGCGAGCTTTATTACCGCTTACCCGCAGGTGGAGCTGGATATCACCGTCACCGATGAGGAGTTTGATATTGTCGGGCAAGGCTATGACGCGGGCGTGCGGCTGGGGGAGGTGATTGCTCAGGATATGATTGCGGTGCCGGTATCCACCGCGCAGCGTCAGGTGGCGGTGGCGTCACCCGCCTATCTGGCTCGTGCAGGCACGCCGCAACATCCTCAGGATCTGGTCAATCATCGCTGCATCGGCTGGCGAAGAGGGCCTGGTCTGGCCCCTTATCGCTGGGAGTTCGCAGAGCAGGGACGCGAGTTTGATGTTGCCGTCAATCCGCAACTCACCACCAACGACATGGGGGTGATGATCCGCACCGCCTGCGCCGGGGGCGGCATCAGCTTTGGCATGGAAGAAACCTTCCAGCCTTACATCGCACGTGGCGAACTGGTGACCCTGCTCGACGCATGGTTGCCCGCCTTTGCCGGCTTCTATCTCTATTTTCCCAGCCGCAAAAACCTGGCCCCCAAGCTGAGGGCGCTGATCGATCACGTCAGACTTTAGCGATAGAATGCGCGTCTGATTTAGCGCTGATATTGCTGATCGCTGACCTGCTCCAGCCAGTCAACCGGCGAGCCGTTCAGTGACTCAGCGATAGCAATATGCGTCATGGCGTTATCCGGCGTTGCACCGTGCCAGTGCTTCACGTTTTCCGGGATCCAGACGATATCACCGGTGTTCATCACCTGAATGGCTTCACCCTCACACTGAATCCAGCCCTGGCCATGCGTGACGATCAGGGTTTGCCCGAGTGGATGGGTATGCCATGCGGTGCGGGCACCCGGTTCAAAAGTCACCGTTGCGCCACCCACGCGGGCGGGTTCGGTTGCCTGGAATGGTGCATCAATCCGAACCGTACCGGTAAAATATTCAGCAGGTCCTTTACGCGAAGGCAGCGATCCGTTGGCGATAATTTTCATTACTCACTCCTGTTGTTAACGTGTCATGCACAGTGTAACCGGCAAGCCGGAGCGTGATTAGCCCGCTCAGTCGGCAAACGGTTATGAGCCGGGCTCATTAATTGCCTGACAGTTTTTCAGGCTGTCATGTTGTAACGGGTGATGATGTTGATTTTAGAGTAGGGCGCGGGCGGTTCTGAGGCGGGCAAAAATCCATGAAACGCCAGCAGCGTTCTGAAGGCGTGCAGCGCATCAAGCTGTAAATTATGCTCGATTAATGCATCAATTTTACCGGCCTGCAGCAGTGCACGATTCTCACGATCGAGATCGTGACCAATAAAAGCGTTAACCGTCCGCTTTTGTTCGGCAAAAGCGCGCAGTATGCCGGGATTACCGCCACCGACTGTGTAGACCGCATCTGCATCCGGTTGGCTCTGCAAGAACTGTGTCACCGACTGCTGCATCCGGGCGTCAATGCCATAACCGCCTGCCACCACGCTCACCTGATGCTGGGGCGCAAACTCCTGCATTGCTCGCTGAAACCCCTGAATTCTCTCCTGTTCGCCAATGAAATCGTGACTGCCGGTCACAGCCACAATATGTGAACGACTCACCCGCAGCCATTTTGACATCAGAAAAGCCGCCACTTTACCGGCATCAAAATTATCCATGCCGATATAGCGCAGGCGCGCGCTGCCGGGCAGGTCACTCATCATGGTGACCACCGGAACGCGTTGTTTCAGCAGTGATTCAAGGGTGGGATGAAGTTCACCAGAACAGGCTGCCTTAAGAATGACGCCGTGACTATGCAACGCTTTTTTATTCAGCAGCGCGTTAATCGCCTCCGCAGTCAAATTCGCGCCGAAGTGGAAACGCAGCTGAAGTTTAAAGGCAGTAAAACTGGCAATCTGACTGCTGAACGCCTCACGTATCAGTGGCTGAAAGCGGTCAGGTGTATGCATGATGACGTCGAAATAGATCGTTCTTCCCCTGGCGAGTCCCGCTTTTTGCATCAGTTCCAGGTCCGCTATCGCCTGCTGGATTCGGTGCTGGGTCGTGGCATGCACGTTGCCGCGCTGATGCAGGGCCCGGTCGATGGTCGCCAGACTGAGTCCCGACTGGGCAGCAATCTGTTTCAGGGTAAATTTAGCCATGTGCTGCTCGTGACACCAGAGGATGACGATAGTTTTATCATACTGCTGGCCATTGTCAGATGATCATTTGTGAAAGGCTGGTCAGCACATATCAGGCCGGGAAAGCTGCCGCGCAGGTTATCGCAAAAAACAGTGAGTCGAAAAAGTGTTTATAACACATTCAGCCAAAAGTCTGTTTCCGCGATATATAACTATCCAACTCTCAATATACATGGGCATAAATAGATTACAGCGGTTGCTACCATGTTTTGGCTATTTATAGCTTCAGGGCTGCATGGGGTGAAAATAAAGCAAGATAATATTCTGAGGTTGTATAGTTAATAACCTTTTTGCCGCTTCGCTTATATTTCCCGCTTGACGGCTTTTTTGTTTTTTGGCTCCCGCTAATGATAGACTGTATATGCATACACCATCGGGAGGTCGTGTGAAGTACGACAACGATAATGAAATCCGCGCGCTGGTTGGTGCGGTAGTCAGTGATTTGATCAAGGCGGGAGAGCCGGTTCATTTCCACGACATTACGGACGCGCTGTTTCGCCTGAGCGAAGAGACGCGTGACAGCAGGCTGAAAGCATTGTGTCAGGAAGCGATAAGCTTTTTCACTCGTAAGATGCATTAAGGTTGCCAGGCCTGATGCCGGGCGTTGTCCCGGCCTGTGTCATGATAGCGGCCCTGCTACCTTTGACATCGGCGAGAATAAGAGGCATTGCATATTGCTGGCAGCCATTAAAACGGATTTTTTGTGAGTCGTTTGTTTTTTATTCAGCGAGACGGTTGATGACCGCATTAAAAATGTCAGTCAGATCTTTCTGTTGATTATTCATTAGGGGTGGCGAATTTCTGATAAAGAAGTTCGCCTTTTCATTGGCAGGTCTTATTAAGCCTGAATGATCATCATCTGGCATGATTGCAAAAAAGCGTTATCGTCGGGATCAAATCCCTGCTACATCATTAACCTGCAAAAGAATTTTTATATCGGATAATTTCTGTGTGGCATATCGGGTATACAGCGAAAGTGAGGGAAGGAAACAAAAGCGGGCGAGGGGGAAGAGTATCCTGCGTTACCAGAGGTAACGCAGAATGGCGTATCAGATGCCGGTATCGTCTGGCGTGCGGCCAACCACGATTTCCAGCGTTTTGCGTAACACATCCAGCCTGACAACATCTGAAGTGCATTCCAGTTCAGCGATCAAATAGAGGATGATCGCTTTATTGGTTACACGTCCCTGATCAGCAACAATGTCACGAATCACTGCGCCCAGCAGTTCAGTTTCCGGAGCAAGCTGATCGCCTGCGCTACGGAAGTAGTCAATGATTGAAGAATCTGATGATGAATGCTGCATGATTATTCTTTCTCTGAGGAAAATGGGTCAGATGCAATGGTTGAAGTCAAAAACGAGTGTAGGCGCAGTTTTCGTTTTGCCCAGCCCGCCTTAAAAATTCTGTTCAGGTCTGCCGCTTCGCTTAAAATTAGCCGCATGTATCAGGTACGCAGTACGCTCAATCAGTGCTTTTTCGAACCTTCAGGCGGGCCATCACTGTTCATACGATGAGCCGTGTTATCACGTTCGGCACCGTCGCCCTGCACGCGTTTGCGCGCGGCAACCATACCATTACGGACTTCAGTGATGGCTTTGCGAATCACTGACACTTTCACGGCGTCGTCAGCATCAGCAGCCATCAGTTCGAGCTGTGCGATTAAGGCGTTGCTGGATACCGGTTTGTCTGACTTGAGTAATGTCAGAACGGCTTCGCCGATCATAACATCTGTCAGTTTCTCATCTTCACTTCTGTACATACTGGCTTCTCTGATTGCGAATCAATGGCCATGCTGCGGGTCCGTATGCGTCAGCGGGTGCGACTTAGTGCACCCGATACGGGAAGCAGAACTGGGCTTTATTGCTAGGATAGATCTTCCTGGGTGATGGCTGAAACAGGCGTCCTGATTAACATGCACGACCGTGAGAGGGCATTAATCTTCGCGACGAAACAGCATCGCAATGAGTTCATGCAGATGACTCTCTTCTTCTGGCGTGGCAGCCAGTTCAAGGCGACTCAGCAGTTTACTGCAAATCGTTTTCCGACTAAGGCTATGACCTGCGCGCAGAATTTCCACCACAACCGAACCCAGCGTCTCCTGTTGCGACGGTGAGCTGGCCTGATTAAAGTAACGGGCAATATCGCTGATCGTTTCCGGGGCTTGTCCGTTCTGACGCATGTTGTTGTCCTCAGGTGATTTAAATGTATGCACTCTGGATGCGCAAGTTATACATCTTTGCAAAACTTGTACAGAATTTTGGATTTTTGGGATTAATTTTTTTGTGCAAAAAGTGCTAAGGCTTTTAAAACAGGGTGTTACGAGGAGTTTGTAGCGAGGTAAAAATTGTACCAGATTCTTGTATCATTCACACCCCACCGACGCTCCGACCTGAATATTAAGGCCGGAGAGGAACGGCACACATGGATTAGTGTTTAAAGAAGATGTCATCGGCAGAGACAGGAGCAGCGGGCTCTTTGCCAGTGGTTTTGGCAAGCCAGTTCGCCGGGGCGGTGCTGCGGGAACCGATGGTTTTGAACCCCATCAGCCATTGAAGCGCATGCTGCATCTGCTCAAGGCGAGTCTCATTAACTTCAGAGTCAGCCATGACCCTTAGTTCATTAATCAGCAGTTCAACATTCACTTCCTGACCGGCATTAAACAGGTTCATTGCGGCTTCGCCAATGATGACATTCGCTTTTTCGTCGCTGGAAAAATACAAATTATCCTCCTGGGTGATTGCGGTAAGTAACATTAACTGTAGCAAAAAAATTTACGAAGCTTAATCAATTCAGCCTATCAATAAGATTATTTTAATTGTCGGTCTGCTATGCGTGTCATGTGAGTGCCGCCAGGTGTCAGAGCGCTTTTCGGTCAATTGCACAGCCAGGATGGCCTTTTTGTAATCCTGTTATCGCTTTTGCGGTTTACTCAACCACAGATGAGAAAGGCGTAAAACCCGGTTATAGCTATACATCACGCTTTCCATAAACTTTCCATCAATGAAATTAACTTTTTACATATCAACAAGTAAAGCGATTTGCTTACAAAACTCCACATTCGGGCCCGGACGCTGAAGAAACTTCACAACCCTTCGCTGTTACAAAGGTATAGCCTGTGCTATAAAAAATAGCCTATGCTAATTATGTACTGTTTTTAATCACCTCTGGAGATCGCCCTATGGTCCCGAAAAGAAAAATAACCATGATGCTACTGAGTGCGCTACTGACAACCCTGATGGCGACCAGCAGCTATGCAGCAGAAAAATTTAAGGTAGTGACGACGTTTACGGTCATCGCTGACATGGTAAAAAACGTGGCGGGCGATGCGGCCGAAGTCACTTCCATTACCAAACCGGGTGCTGAAATACACGAATATCAGCCGACGCCCGGCGATATCAAACGTGCGCAGGGTGCGCAGTTAATCATGGCGAACGGGCTTAATCTCGAACGCTGGTTTGAGCGTTTTTATCAGCATCTGGATGGGGTGCCGGAAGTGATTGTCTCTGCCGGGGTAAAACCGATTGGTATCGGCGAGGGGCCTTACAACGGTAAACCGAATCCGCACGCCTGGATGTCACCGGACAATGCGCTGATCTATGTCGATAATATCCGTGATGCGCTGGTGAAATATGACCCGGCGCATGCGGAAACCTATCGTCAGAACGCAGCTGCCTATAAACAAAAAATCACCGCAGCGCTGGATCCGCTTCGCCAGCAGATTGCCGACATCCCGGAGGATAAACGCTGGATGGTGACCAGCGAAGGCGCATTCTCCTATCTGGCTCGCGACCTGGGCATGAAAGAACTCTACCTGTGGCCTGTAAATGCTGATCAACAAGGCACGCCGCAACAGGTGAGAAAAGTGATCGACCAGGTGAAGAAAAATGCGATTCCGGCGGTGTTCAGTGAAAGCACCGTGTCGGATAAGCCAGCCCGTCAGGTCGCGCGGGAAACGGGTGCGCATTACGGTGGGGTGCTTTACGTCGACTCATTAAGCAACGCTCAGGGACCGGTGCCGACCTATCTGGATCTGCTCAGAGTCACCACGGAGACGCTGGCGCAGGGCATCAAAGCGGGAGAGAAAGCGCAATGACAGACACCATCGTTGTTTCGGATGTCACCGTGACCTATCGCAACGGTCACACCGCGTTGCATGATGCCAGCTTCAGCGTGCCGGGTGGATCGATTGCGGCGCTGGTGGGTGTGAATGGCTCCGGCAAGTCAACCCTGTTCAAAGCGCTGATGGGCTTTGTCCGGCTCGCCAGCGGCAGCATCTCGGTGCTCGGCATGCCAACCCGTGAAGCACTGCGTCAGAGTCTGGTGGCGTATGTGCCGCAGTCGGAAGAGGTAGACTGGTCTTTTCCGGTGCTGGTGGAGGATGTGGTAATGATGGGTCGCTACGGTCATATGGGCCTGCTGCGTCGACCCAAACCACACGACCAGCAGATTGTCAGTGATGCGCTGGCGCGGGTCGATATGCTGGATTACCGCCATCGTCAAATCGGTGAACTCTCCGGCGGACAGAAAAAAAGGGTATTTCTGGCGCGCGCCATTGCCCAGCAGGGCAGCGTTATCCTGCTGGATGAGCCGTTTACCGGCGTGGACGTTCAGACTGAGGCCAGAATCATCAGCCTGCTGGGTGAGCTGCGCGATGAAGGCAAGACCATGCTGGTCTCAACGCATAATCTGGGATCGGTCACGGAGTTCTGCGATTACACCGTGATGGTCAAAGGCACCATTCTGGCCAGCGGCCCGACCCGCACCACCTTTACCGCCGCCAACCTTGAGCGCGCGTTCAGTGGGGTGCTGCGTCATGTAATGGTGAAAGGGCTGGACGATCAGATTATCACCGACGATGAGCGGCCTTTTATTGCGCCACGTACGGCACCTGAAGACGGAAACTGACCATGGAACTGTTACTGGAGCCTTTTGGTTATCACTACATGCTCAACGCGATGTGGGTCTCCGCCATGGTCGGCGGCCTGTGTGCGTTTCTCTCCTGCTATCTGATGCTCAAAGGCTGGTCGCTGATTGGCGATGCGCTGTCGCACTCCATCGTGCCGGGCGTAGCGGGTGCTTACATGCTGGGACTGCCCTTTGCGCTGGGCGCGTTTCTCTCAGGTGGGCTGGCGGCGGGCAGTATGCTGTTACTCAATCAGCGCACCCGCTTAAAAGAAGATGCAATCATCGGCCTGATCTTCTCCTCCTTCTTTGGTCTGGGTCTGTTTATGGTGTCGCTCAATCCGACCGCGGTAAACATTCAGACCATTGTGCTCGGCAATATTCTGGCGATTGCGCCCGCAGATATACTTCAGCTGGCGCTGATTGGCGGGCTGTCGATCATCATTCTGCTGTTTAAGTGGAAGGATCTGATGGTCACCTTCTTTGATGAGAATCACGCGCGCGCTATCGGACTGCGTCCTGAACGACTGAAAGTCCTCTTCTTTACCCTGCTGGCAGTCTCAACCGTGGCGGCGCTGCAAACCGTCGGTGCATTTCTGGTGATCTGTCTGGTGGTGACGCCAGGCGCGACAGCCTGGATGCTCACCGATCGCTTCCCGCGTCTGCTGATGATTGCCGTAGCGATTGGCAGTATCACCAGTTTTCTCGGTGCGTGGGCGAGTTACTACCTGGATGGCGCAACGGGAGGCATCATCGTGGTGGCGCAGACGTTGCTGTTCCTGCTGGCGTTTGTTTTTGCACCCAAACATGGCTTGCTGGCTAACCGGCGTCGTGGCCGCCATCGTCCCGAAAAGGAGCCTGGCTGATGTGGATCTTTGAACCTTTCCAGTTCGCTTTTATGAACAGCGCGTTGCTGATTGCGCTGGTGGTGGCGATCCCCTGTGCGCTGCTGTCGGTCTTTCTGGTGCTGAAAGGCTGGGCGCTGATGGGCGATGCCATGAGCCATGCGGTATTCCCCGGCATCGTCCTCGCCTGGATGGCCGGGCTGCCGCTGGCGGTGGGTGCGTTTGTCGCAGGTCTGTTCTGTGCCGTTGCCAGTGGATTTCTGCAGGACAACAGTCGCATCAAGCAGGATACGGTGCTGGGAATCGTCTTCTCAGGCATGTTCGCGGTGGGATTGATCCTCTATATCGCCGTGAAACCGGAGGTGCATCTTGATCACATTCTGTTTGGTGACATGCTGGGCATTACGGGCGCTGACATTATTCAGACCTCGCTTATCGCAGCGGTGATCGTCGGGGTCATTGCGGTGAAATGGCGTGATTTTATGCTGTTCAGTTTTGATCCGCAGCAGGCACAGGTCTCTGGCTTACCCGCACGCTGGCTGCATTACGGTCTACTCTGCATGGTATCGCTGACCATTGTGGCGACGCTGAAAGCAGTAGGGATCATTCTGTCGATTTCCCTGCTGATCGCGCCCGGTGCTATCGCAGTTCTGCTAACCCGCCGCTTTTCACATGCGCTGCTGGTGGCGGTCGTGGTGTCGGTGCTGGTGTCGCTGAGTGGGGTCTATCTCTCGTTCTTTATCGACAGCGCGCCAGCACCCACGATCGTGGTGCTGTTTGCACTGGTATTTATTGTGGCGATGGTGATTTCAGGCCGCAAAACGCGACAGCTTGAACGTCAGCGGCTTAATGCCAGCTGACTGGCTATCGCGGCTGTCTCTCAACCGCGATAGCGCACCGCATCAATCAAACGTGTAAAGGCGCTGGTGTGCTGTCTGCGGCTGGGATAGTAAAGATAATAACCCGGAAAAGGCTCACACCAGTCAGCCAAAACCTGAACCAGACGGCCACTTTTAAGGTGTTCCGCAACGCTATCCTGCGGCACATAGCAGATCCCCATCCCGCTCAGTGCGGCATCAATGCGCGACGCGAGATGATTAAAAATTAACTGACCCTGCGTTTTGACCCTGATCTCCTTGCCATCACGCATAAACTCCCAGTTATAGAGGCCACCCAGCGTCGGCAGCCGCAGGTTGATGCAGTTATGATGCTGTAAATCATAGGGAGTCTCAGGTCTGCCGTGCTGATCAAAATAGCTGCTGGCTGCCACCACGCACATATTCCAGTCCGGCCCGATGCGTACCGCCACCATATCCTTTTCGACCTGCTCACCCAGTCGCACGCCTGCATCGAAACGGCCGCTGACAATATCGGTCAGACTGTTATCCACCGACACTTCAACATGGACATCGGGGTATTGCTGAAGAAAGGGCCTGAGCAGCGGCCAGAGTGTAGAGGTGAGCGCATGTTCGCCTGCGGTGATACGAATGTTGCCGGAGATTTTACCCTGACTGTCAGTGACATTGACCAGTTCAGACTCAATCTCGCTGAACAGCGGGGCGAGGGTAGTGATCAGCCGTTCACCGGCTTCTGTCGGGGCAACGCTGCGAGTAGTGCGCGTCAGCAACCGGACGCTAAGACGCTCTTCCAGAGCGCGAATCGCGTGGCTCAGTGCCGACTGCGACACACCCAGCTTCGCCGCTGCCCGGGTGAAGCTGCGCTCTTCTGCTACCACCACCAGATAGATTAGATCGTTAAAATTTTCTTTCAGCATAGGCCCTCTGACCTGTTTGATCGGTTATCCCGGTCGGGACAGGCCGATTTATCGACGTTAACTACGGCTTCGCTACCCGACCTGCTATCAGACCTGAAATTGCCTTTCAGGGTTACACATTTCGCGGCAGGATTAATGAGGCGGACAGATAAACCCTATGAACGACGGCTATAAAAGCTTTTTTCAATAAAATTAATAAAATCATTTAGATGAGCGTTGTATGAACACATATTTATCCCGATTCAACCTCGCTCCGCCATTCAGATAACACTTACTTTTCCCGGCTTCCCCGCAAAATTGCCAAAAAGCTGCTAAACCTTAAAGCAGAGATACGCGCGTAAAGATTAGGGTTATCACGATTTTCCCCCGATTCGAACCCCGTCAGAAATAAACCTATAAAAAATTAAATCTTTTGGCCCCCAACAATGGGAAGCAGACAATGTCGGAAAAAATATCGCTAACAATGCAGGTTAATGGTCAGTCGCAGCAGATGCAGGTCGATCCCCGTGTCACCCTGCTTGATGCGCTGCGTGAGCATCTTAACCTGACCGGCACCAAAAAAGGGTGCGATCAGGGGCAGTGCGGTGCCTGCACGGTACTGATTAATGGTCAGCGGGTGCTGAGTTGCCTGACGCTGGCGGCTCAGGCGGATGGCGCCGAAGTGACCAGCATTGAAGGGCTGGCTTCCACCGAAGGTGAGCTGCACCCGGTGCAGCGCTGCTTTATGGAGAATGACGCCTTCCAGTGCGGCTACTGTACACCGGGTCAGATTATGTCCGCCGTCGCCTGCATCAAAGAGGGCCATGCGGGTTCAGAAGATGAGATCCGTGAGTATATGAGCGGCAACCTTTGCCGTTGTGGAGCATATCCGCACATTGTGGATGCGATTAAACAGGCCGCAGCAGAGATGGCGAAGGAGTCCGCATGAATGAATTCAGCTGGAAAGTCGCGCAGTCGCCTGAGGAAGCCGCAGCCCTGAAACAGCAGTCTGGCAGCCAGTTTCTGGCAGGGGGCACCACACAACTCGATCTGATGAAGTGTGGGGTCTTCACGCCGCCGCAGCTCATCGGCATCACTGGATTGACCGGGCTTAAAAACCTGCAGTTTGACGACGATAAGATCACGGCCGGCGCGCTGGTCACCATGAGCGGCCTGGCAGATCATCCCGCCTGCCAGCAGAACGCGCCAGCCATCTACGGCAGCCTGTGGCAGGCCGCTTCACCGCAGATTCGTAACATGGCCACGCTGGGCGGTAATTTACGCCAGCGTACCCGTTGCGCCTATTACCGCGATCCGGCGACCTTTTCCGCCTGCAACAAACGCAATCCGGGTTCCGGCTGCGCCGCACTGGATGGCGTTAACAGCAATCATGCCATCCTGGGCGCCAGCGACAGCTGCATCGCGGTCTATCCCGGCGATCTGGCGGTGGCGCTGGTGGCGTTTGACGCCATCGTGGTCCTGCAGAATCAGCAGGGCGAAACCCGTCGCATCGCGATTGATGATTTCTTCCTGTTGCCGGGTGACACACCTGATCGTGAGCACGATCTGCGCGATGACGAAATTATTGTGGCCATTGAAGTGCCGCAAACCGAGTCACTGCGGCACTCACACTACCTTAAAGTCCGTGACCGCAGCTCTTATGAGTTTGCTGCAGCCAGCGCGGCCGCAGGCTTCACGCTGGAGAACGGCGTGATGCGTCAGGTCCATATTGCGCTGGGCGGCGTCGCCACCAAACCCTGGCGGGTCAGGTCGGTGGAGCAGGCGCTGGAGGGCCAGCCGTTTAATGAAGAGACGGTCTTCCAGTCGGCAGAACTGATTATTCAGGAGACGCAGGCGCTGACCCACAACGCCTATAAAGTAAAACTGGCGCCGCGTGTGATTGCACGTGCGCTGATGGCAGCAGGAGAAACCGCATGAGTGACGTAAATGACAAATCACGTCGGGAGTTACTGAAGGCGACGGCGGCGATCTCAGCGGCGGGCAGCCTGGGGCTGAGTATGCAAAGCGCCAGTGCCAGCGATACTGCCACGGCGGAACCAGAAACCACCGATCCGATTGAGGGACTGGGCGCCGGGCGCTCGCGGGGTGACGGCAAAGTAAAAGTCACCGGTGAGGCGCGGTATGCGGTAGAACATCAGCCGGAAAATCCGCTCTATGGCGTGGTGATCCAGTCTACTGTTGCCAGCGGCCGTATCAGCCGGATGTCTACGGAAAAGGCGCAGCAGGCCTCGGGAGTGGTGGCGGTTTATACCCATCTGAATAGCCTGAAGATCAACAAACCTACCGCGATTGCAGACGGCGGCGCGGCGCAGTCAACCTATACCCCGATTCAGGACGATGTGATTATTCACAACGGCCAGAACATCGGTCTGGTGGTGGCAGAGACGTTTGAGCAGGCAACTTATGCCGCCTCGCTGGTGGAGATCGACTATGAAACCTCGCCTGCACTGATTTTTGCCACCGATGAGGGTGTCGAACCGAAACCGGTATCGAAACAGGATATCGATATGGGCGATGCACAGGCGGCGATGCAGCAGGCCGAGGTGCGTCTGAGCCAGCGCTATACCACGCCGCGCGAATACAACATGCCGATGGAACCGCACGCCTGTGTCGCTGAGTGGCAGGATGGACGCATGACCGTCTGGGAGCCGAGTCAGTGGGTGGCAGGCGCGCAGGTGGAAATCGCCGAGTGGATGGGCATTGACGTTGAAGATGTGCGGATTATTTCGCCCTATGTCGGCGGGGGATTTGGGTCCAAGCCGGTGCCTTACACCCACGTCGCACTGGCCAGTGTGGCATCACGAGCGCTGAAGCGTCCTATCAAAGTGTCGCTGACCCGACCGCAGACCTTTACTGGTCTGGGCGGACGTCCCGCCACCTCGCAGCAGCTGGAACTGGGTGCCTCGCGTGACGGCAAAATCCAGGCGATTATCCAGCGCAGCTTCAGTGAAACCTCATTAATCGATGTATTTGCTGAGAACTGCAGCAAAGTCACCGCCCGCATGTATGCGGTGGGCAACGTCTCCGCCCAGCATCAGGTCAGGCCGATCAATACCGTGACGCCAGGCTGGATGCGGGCGCCAGGTGAAAACCCCAGCGCCTTTGGCTTGGAAGTGGCGATGGACGAGATGGCCTATGCCCTGAATATCGATCCCCTGGAACTGCGTCTGCGCAACTGGGCGGACAAAGATTATCAGCTCGATCTGCCGTGGAGTTCGCGTCGCCTGAAAGAAGCCTATCAGAAAGGGGCTGAGGCCTTTGGCTGGGATAAGCGCATTATGACGCCGCGGTCGATGCGCGAAGGGCGTGAATTGATTGGCTGGGGCATGGCCTCTGGCACCTATCCGGTCAACAAACTGCCTGCTGAGGCAAAAATCATCCTGACCCCACAGGGTAAATTTGTGGTGCAGTGCGCCGGTGCGGATATCGGCACCGGGACCTATACCATCCTGGCGCAGACCGCTGCCGACATTCTTGGCGTCGCCTCCACCACCATTGAGGTTCAGCTGGGTGATACTGAGCTGCCGCGTGCCGGTGTCGCAGGTGGATCGCAGCTTGCGGGCAACGTGACCGCGGCAGTGAACGATACCGCCAGACGAATGCGCGACCAGCTGCTGAAACTCGCCAGCGAGCTGCCACAGTCGCCACTGAATGGCACTCCGGCATCTCAGCTCACGCTGAAAGGCGACGGGGTTCAGCATAATCTGCGCAGCGGTCTGGCGGTCTCATTTGCCCGGCTGGCAAGCCTGGCACCGGCGGAGAGTCTGACGGTGAAAGGCGGCACTTTCCCGGACGATCTGTCACAGAGCGAGCGCGACAAGATGGTGCGCAACCTTAATGACATGAGCCGCCCTGAAAAATTCTCGGCCCACAGCTGGAGCGCGCAGTTTGTGGAAGTGCGGGTCGATGAAGATTTCGGCACTATCCGGGTCAAACGGATGGTGGCGGCGCTCGACAGCGGTCGTCTCTACAACCCTAAACTGGCGCGCAGCCAGTGGATTGGCGGCATGATCATGGGCGTCGGTCAGGCGCTGATGGAAGAGGGCATCGTCGATCCACGCAATGGTCGGGTGATCAACAACAACCTGGCGGACTATCTGGTGCCGGTTAACGGTGACATCCCGAGCATTACCACCATCAACGTTGGCGAGCCCGATTTTGAGGCGACCACCATGGGCGGTAAAGCCGTGGGTGAGCTGGGTATCGTGGGCGTGGCGGCAGCGATCAGTAATGCGGTGTTCCATGCCACCGGTAAGCGGGTGCGCGACTTACCTATTACTCTCGATAAGATTATCTGAGCCTGCTCCTGACCTGCTGCCAGCAGGTCGATGTGAGGATATGCGGGCGCGGGCTGAAACCTGCGCCCGTTTTTCACGCTTAGCGGAGAGAAAGAGTGAAGATAGCGTTGATTGTGCTGGCCGCCGGGCTGAGTCGCCGTTTTCGCCAGCAGGCGGGTGAGCATAAGCTGCTGGCCGATCTGAATGGCAAACCGGTGCTGCAACGCACGCTGGAGCAGGCCGCTGCCAGTGGTCTTGACCTGTTTGTGGTCACGCGTCCGGACGCCGCTGCGCTTAAGGCGCTGTGCTCGCAGGCTACCCTGGTGCTGTGTGACAGCGGCGGGCTGGGCGAATCAATCGCCGCAGGTGTCAAAGCCAGCCGTGATTATGACGGCTGGCTGATTGCGCTGGGCGATATGCCGTTTGTCACGCCTGAAAGTTACCGCGCCGTCAGCGCTGCGCTGGCGGACGCGCCGATCGTCAGGCCGTGGATTGACGGCAGGCCGGGCCATCCGGTGGGCTTTCAGCACCCCTGCTATCCGATGCTGAGCACGCTACAGGGCGATGCCGGGCCGCAGGCGGCGGTGAAGTCACTCGCCGTCCGGCTGCCGCTTCAGGATCGCGGCTGTTTGTGTGATATCGATCTCCCTGCTGATCTGCAGTTAATAAAGGAATTTTCATGATTACGCTGGATCAACGTGTGATTAATGCGGCACTGAGCAGCTGCCAGGCGGGTCAGCAGGTCTGGCTCTGCACGGTGCTGCGCACCTATGGATCTTCGCCGCGCGCGCCTGGCACCCTGATGACGGTCAACGAAACGGGTGCTTACTGCGGATCGCTGTCGGGCGGCTGCATTGAAGAGGACTTTCTGGCGCAACTGGCGGCAGGAGCCTATCGCGCCAGCAGTCAGCGGGTGCGGTACGGTGAAGGCGGAATGCGTCCTGACGTCAGCCTGCCGTGCGGCGGCAGCCTGGAGATCGTCATTGAGTTTCTGCCGCCCGATGATGCCACGCTGGCGCTGCTGACGGCCATGCAGCGCGCGCTGAGCGGACAGCAGCCGATGGTGAAAATGATACGACCCGGCGAACGTGCGCAGTGGGAAGTGCTCGCCCCTGACAGGGTGTTGCCTGCGCTGGATGCCAGTGAACAGCAGATGTTACTGCCGGTTGGTGCGATACCGGAACTGCTGATCGCGGGCTACTCGACTGTGGCATATGAGTGCATCCGGCTCGGGCAGATGCTGGGATTTCATGTGCGGGTCTGTGAGCACCGACCGGAGATGCTGACGGAGCTGGAGAGCCACTTCAGCGCTGCGGACAACGTGACGCTGGTGTCACAGCATCCGGCGCGCTGGCTGGAGCTGAACGGCGCGCATGCAGCGGTGGCGATTGTGGCACTGACCCACGATCCCCGCATTGATGACCTGACGATGATGGAGGCGATCGCGACACCCGCGTTCTATATCGGCATCATGGGCTCGGCGAAAAACAGCGAGAAAAGACGGACGCGACTGCAACAGATCGCCGGCATGGATCGTGCCGAACTGGACCGCATCCATGCGCCCATCGGCCTGCCTATCGGCAGCAAAACCCCGGCGGAGATTGCGCTGTCGGTGATGGCCGATATCGTCCGGGTGAAAAATCGCGGGCTGTCAGCCGCCTGAGTCCGGCGTCGCCTCCGGTGCGAGCCGGTAGAGGTAGCTGCCCGAATAGGGGATCGGCAGGAAATCATGGAACAGCTGCCGCAATGTCTGTTCAGGATCGACATCGCGGAACAGTTGCGGATAGAGCGTGGTGGCGAAGAACTCTGTCGCTACCACGTGCCACGGACTGAGGTAAAAGTTGTGCCAGATTGCCCCGGCATGACCGTCCCGCAATGCCGTCAGCTGCTTCAGCGCATTCTGCTGACCGGTCAGCGCCAGCAGGCTCTGCCGGGTCTGCGCTGTTGTGACGGCGGGGCCGAGTTTTAAGGCTCCCGCTTCATCGGCGCTGCCGGTGCCGGTGGCGAAGTAATAGTCTGGCTGTGCCGCAATCACTCTCTCCTCACTCAGCCGCCCGAACACGCCTTTGATCTGCTGACTGGCGATGTTGTCGCCCCCGGCAAAGCGCAGCAGCTCACCCAGGTTGCCATTCACCGACGTCACGCAGCATTCACTGCGCCGCCCGAGATGCAGCTGCAAAAGAACTTTAGGTTTAGCACCGTGATAGCCCGCCAGTCGGCTCTCAATGCGCTGCATGTGGCTGCGGTAAAAGCGATTGAAGTCAGCAGCCCGCTGGGGCTGATTCAGCACCTCGCCCAGCAGAGTCATGCTGCGCTCGGTATTTTTCAGCAGCTCAACCCGCAGATCGATCTTCACCACCGGGATATGCGCCGCGCTGAGCATCTTCTCCAGCACTGCTCCGCTTTCACTGCCGCGCGCCAGCTGCGGCAGGATCACCAGGTCCGGTTTCA
The DNA here is from genome assembly GCF_001264395.1 of Pantoea sp. CFSAN033090. Classification (NCBI taxonomy): domain Bacteria; kingdom Pseudomonadati; phylum Pseudomonadota; class Gammaproteobacteria; order Enterobacterales; family Erwiniaceae; genus Pantoea; species Pantoea sp. CFSAN033090. The sequence goes on from NZ_LGYX01000008.1 coordinate 203,732, forward strand.
GTGCGATCACCTGTTCGGGATTCATGTCATTGACGCCATCCAGACCCAGTACCGGAATTCCCTCCATCTGCGGAAACTTACTGGCAAAAATCTGCCAGGTCTGGGGATCATACTTTTTCAGATCCTGTGGCCAGCCAGCGATATGCTGCAGCGGATTGCCGGGCATCAGCAGCGCGACGCTGTAGAGCATCCGGCTTTCACCCAGCACAATACGCTGCGGATGGTCGGGTATCTCTACCTTACGGCCGGTGATGTCGGTCAGCGTGCGGGCGTGTGCGCCAGCGCTGACCAGTATCACACTCAGCATTAATAACGCACAGCGCAGCGATTTAAAATTCAACACGGGCCTGTACCATCAGGTTGCGGGTTTCACCTTCACGGACGCGCAGGTTGCCGCCGCTTGAACTGTAATAGTGCTGGTTAAACAGGTTATTGATGTTCAGACGCAGCTGCGTTTTTTCACCGAACAGGCGGTTGTTCCATGCCACAAAACTGTCTGCCACCACATAGTCGGGCAGGGTGAAACTGTTATCGGGATCGCCCGCACGGCTGCCGACATAGCGAGCACCACCACCGAGCCGGAACGAGCCGGGCAGGCTGCTGATTTGCATCTCATGACTGAGATAGAGCGCACCGGCATGGCGCGGCGCATTCTGCAGACGATTGCCATTGTTATCCGGATTAACCCGGTCATTAACGATCTCTGCCTGATCATAGCTGTAGTTCGCACTTAAATCCCAGCCGGGTGCAATTTCGCCGTTCAGCTCAAACTCAGCGCCGGTCGATCGGGCTTTATCAATGGCCCGCGTGCTGCCATTAATATTCAGCGACATCGCTTTTTCGTCTATCCGATAGAGCGCGACGGTGGCGAACAGTTTCGGCGAGAGTTGCCATTTACTGCCAACCTCCCAGCTGGTGCCCTGTTCCGGTTTGCCGACATTGCCATCATCATCCACGTCGGTTGACGGGGTGAACGACTTACTGACGCTGGTGTAGAAAGAGAGGTCAGGTGTGAGTTTGTAGATCACCCCCGCCTGCGGCAGAAACTTATTACCCTCATCATTCAGGGTTTCCACCTGCGGATTAAAGCCGCGCGAGGCGCGCTGTTCATAATGCTGATAACGACCGCCCAGCACCACAATCCAGTCGGGTGACAGAGAAATACTGTCTTTGGCGTAGAGCGATCGGCTATGAATGCGGTTCAGGTTATTGGCTGCTGCGCTATTTTCCGTGCTGGCGTCCGTGACCGGTGACAGCAGGTCATATTCAGGCGTGTAATAGTTGAACTGGCGGTTGACCTTGCCCTGATACTGATGGGCGCGATAAGTCTGGTTCATCTCATAGTCGGTGCCCACCACCAGCGCGTGCTGCATACCCAGAATTTCGGGATTACCCAGCAGATCCCAGCTCAGATATTTGGTTTTGTGGTTAAACCCGCGATTGGCATCGGCGCGACGTGTGACCACGCCGCTGCTGGCGTTCACCGCCGTCACGCGCACTTCATTGTTGTCATAGCGCCGCTGGTTCCAGCCCAGGGTTAACCGGGTGCGCCACTCATCATTAAACTGCCAGTCATAGTGGGCATTCAGGGTTTTGTTATGGCCCCAGGCGTGATTGGCTTTGTCATCCAGCCGATCTTTATAACCGATGTCGATTGGCTTGCCGTCAATGAAGGCCGTGCCGCGATCGTAGGGAATGTCATAGCGGTAGTCGGCATAGCTGATCAGAAAACTTGCCTGCTCGCCATACCATTGCAGAGAGGGTGCCAGCAGTGTGTGCTCTTCACTGCCAAAGTTGCGCCAGTAATCCTGATTTTGCTTTTCGGCGATCAGGCGGAAGGCGAAGCCGTTGCCCAGCGGACCGGTGACATCCAGGGTGCCCGCACCGCCACCTTCACTGGCGTAACGTCCGCTGACGCTGGAGTGCCAGCTGTATTGCGGCTTTTTGCTGACTACATTGATAATGCCGCCCGGATTCTGAATGCCATACAGCAGCGAGGAGGAGCCTTTCAGCACCTCAACCCGCTCGGTCGTGGCATCGAAATTCAATCCCTGACTGCTGCGGATGCCATCCCGGTAGATGGAGCCATCGGCGTTGCTGCCAAATCCGCGTCGTACAAAGCCATCTTCGGTGCCAGCCAGCGTGTTCGCTTCGGTCACACCGCTGACAAAGCGCATCGCATCCGCCAGTGAGCTTGCCTGGTAATCGTCCAGTTGCTGCTGCGTGACCACGCTGACCGACTGCGCCTCATCGATCCGCGCGGTCGGCATTTTACTGGCGACGCTACTCTGAGTGGCGCTGTAATTTCCCTCTGAACTGGCATCCGCGGTCACGGTCATATCCGGAGCGCTGTCGGTTGCTGCATTGACCTGTGGCAGCATAATGCTGCTGCAGATCGCCACGACCAGAGCGGGGTGCCGGGCCGGATATCGTGAGTATTTATTTTTCATTTTTCTTTTCGTATCTGAAGCAAAGGACCTGACGACTGACAATCTGTCTGTCTTGCAGGTCTACCCTGGAGGTGTTCTGCAATATGCAGCGTTTAAACAGAGGAGATCAGTATCAGGCCTTCAAGGTCATTATGCCGGCCGGACGACAACCTTTCTCATCTGTAATTGAGAATCATTCAAACATCCGCTATTGTAGTAGTAAACATAATTTGAATAGAATTGACTACATTTTTGCCGTATCGTTTATCGCTGCAAAAAGATCGGCTGGCATTTTTATCTTATTGAAAATAATGAATATATTTTTATATGGAGGTGAGGGGTTTGGTTAAATACACATCTTCTTCAGGTGAAATATAAAACAGCATGACGTTTTTACTACATCTCCTGGCCCTTAAACTCTCCATTTAGCCAGACTAGCAATGAGTCTTTCACACATTTAACCCTAGTTGCAGGTGCAGCATGAAACAGAGCAGGCCCGTTAAAAACAGAGTGGATGTGGTGGCAGAACGTCTTCGCGCCCGTGAAAAGCAGCTTTCACCCCGCCTGCTGGCGGTGGCGCGCTATATCGATCAACAGCGGGAAACGGTGCTGGAGAGCACCGCGATGGAGATCGCTGTGGCGAATCACACCTCTGATGCCACTGTAATCCGCGCGATTCAGGCGCTGGGCTTTAGCGGGCTGCGCGACCTCAAACAGACACTAAAGGCCTGGTTTGGTCCTTCGCTGACCTCTGAAGATAAGATGATTACCACCGTCAGTGAGGTGACCAGTGATGTGAACAGCGCCATCGACTTTGTGCTGGAGGGCCACCGTCACGCCTGTGATGTGCTGTCGCAGCCGCAGAATCGGGTGGCGGTAGCGGATAGCGTGGCGCTGCTGGGCGAAGCGCGGCAGGTCGCTATTTTTGGCATCAACGCCTCAGGTATTCTGGCGGACTACAGCGTGCGGCTGCTCAACCGTATCGGTCTGCCCGCCTTTTCCCTTAACCGTGCAGGAATTGCGCTGGCAGAGCAGATGCTGGCGCTACAGCGTGGCGACGTGCTGATCATGATGGCGCAACAGTCGGCGCACCGGGAAGGGACAACCGTGGTGCGTGAAGCGAAGCGGCTGGATATTCCGATTATTTTGCTGACCAACGCCACCGACTCCTTTTTCGCCCGCGAGGCGGATGTCGTAATCAATGTGCCGCGCGGCGGCGAGAAGGGACGCATTCCCCTGCACGGCACGATTATGGTCTGTCTGGAGATGCTGATCCTGTCCGTTGCCTCAACGCTGCCACAGCGTACCGTTAAGACGATGAAACGGTTACAGGATCTTAATCGCGGGCTGAAGCCCGCCAGCAAAAAGTAGCCAGTGTAACGACGCCGTGGTGGGTTCCCGGTATTTCACCTGAACCAGCACGGCTGATCTTTAAGTCAAATTTCTCCGCTTTGCGAGCGCGATCCCGTATTTTCTGCCACCCCTTTCCTCAGCCGTCTACGCTTACAGCTTGCTGCGCTAGCCGGTGCGGTTCTTACTCATACTGACTTTCATTTGATTTGTGCGGAGCTGCTGATGAAACCCCTTCACGCGCAATACCTTTTCTGCTGTGCCACCCTGAGCCTGCTGTCGCCGCTGCCTGCGATGGCCTGGAGCGACCTCACCGTCTTTGGCGATAGCCTGAGTGATGGCGGGAACGTCGGGCGCTTTACCTATGATGGCGCGACCCATCCGCTCTATGACGAGATCGTAGCGCAGTCGCTGGGTGATAACCTGCGCCCTTCATCGCAGGGCGGAAGCAACTATGCCGAAGGTGGCGCAGTTGCGGTACCTGCAATTAATCCCCTGTTTAACACTCAGGATCAGCTTGATAACTACCTTGCGGCGCGAGGCGGACGAGCTGATTCGGACGGTCTCTATATTCACTGGATTGGCGGCAATGATTTAGCGGCGGCGGCTCTTGCCCCTCTCGCTGCCCGGCAGATAGTGGATAACAGCGCCAGTGCAGCGGCCTCACAGGTCAGCCGGTTGCTGGATGCCGGAGCCGGAACGGTGATTGTACCGACGGTACCTAATGTAGGGGCAACGCCCGCCCTGCTGCAGGCGATTCTGCAGGTGCTTGGCCCAGCGGCACAACCTGCCACGGCGGCGCTGTTTCAGTCGCTGAGCACCACCACTACGCCTGACCGTGCCGCAAGAGAGCAGGCGATTGAAACCGCGCTTGGCGAGGCGGCCGGACAAATCTCTTCAATTCCGCTGATCCGGGATGCCATTGCACAGCAGCTGATTGCCGCCTGGCAGTTACTGAGTCAGGAGGCGGCGGCCCTCACCGACCGTTACAACCAGGCTGAAGAGCAGGGGCTGGTGACCGCACGCGGGAACATCGCACGAGTGGATATCAATGGCCTGTTTAATGAGGTGATCGATAATCCGGGCCTGTATGGACTCACGAATACGGCCGGAATGGCCTGTCCGCCAGGTGTCTCGGCGATGGACTGCACCTCCTCGACGACAGGATTTTCGCAGTCACAGCAGTATCTGTTTGCAGACAGACTGCATCCCAGCCCGGCGGTCCATGCGCTGATCGCCGATTACATTCAGTCGGTGCTGAATGCGCCGCTGCAGGTAGCTGCACTGAGTCAGGCGCCGTCGATGCTGGTGGGCGATGCGCGCAATACGCTGGATGGACATCTGCAGCAGCAGCGTCAGCAGCCCGCCAGTGCTGGCGAGTTTACTGTTTTCGGCGGTTATGCCGGGCAGCAGCGTGATTTCCGCGGCGACAGCCTGCAGGATGGCGATGCGACCAGCGCCAGCGGCACCGTGGGTGTGGGCTATCAGCTGACCGATCACTGGCAGGCCGGTGCCATGCTCTCTACGACCTCGCAACGTCAGGATCCCTCGTCGCGCTTTGATTACCGTTTACGCGGCAATCTGGTGGCACTCTGGAGTCAGTTGAATTATCTCGATCGGGGATGGATTAATGCGGACGCCCATTATGCCGATCTCGACTTTGATGATATTGAGCGTCAGATCAGGCTGGGACCGGCGACCCGCACGGAAAAGGGCAACAGCAATGGTAAGGTGCTGGGAATGCGGCTGCAGACCGGCTGGGATTTGCCGCTGGGTAGCTATGTTTCTACCGGCCCGGTGGCCAGCTATGCGCTCGACTACACCCAGGTCGATGGCTATAAAGAGGAAGGCAACAGCAGCACCTCAATGCGCTTTGGCGACCAGACGCTGCACTCTCAAATCGGCGCTGTGGGCTGGCGTATCGACAGCAAAGATTTGCTGATCAATCCCTGGGCGCAGGTCAGCTACAACCACCAGTTTGGTGACAGCGATTCGGCGGTCACCGCCGGACTGAAATCGACCCGCACCGCCTTTACCCGCAGCAGCGATTCCAGTGATGATAACTGGATCGATATGGCGGTGGGTGCGAGCGTGCCGCTTGGCACCTCGGTGAATGCCTTTGCGGGCGTCTCGGCGGTAACAGGCAACAGCGACATGCATCAGGTGACATGGAACGTCGGGCTTAACGCCCGCTTTTAACCGATCTGCTTTGCGGAGTGAAAAGCCCTGCAGACGTTGTCCGTCGCTCTCATAATGATAGCGGCGGGCGACGTTGCAGCAGATCTGAACGTTCATCACACCCCGGATGCAGTCGGGTATAACTCTCTTCTGTGGCGTACCTTTTTCACGCTTCGATCAAAGCCTGCGCCTCCAGTTCGCGGACCCGCGGTATCACTTCGCGGCCAAAGAATTCGACCTCTTCATGAAAGTGCAGAAATGCCAGCAGCAGCAGATCCACACCGGCCTGCTTCAGTTCGATAATGCGTTCAGCAATCTGCTGCGGTGTGCCAATCAGATTGGTTTTAAAGCCGTCGTTGTACTGCACCAGATCCTCAAACGACGATTTCGCCCAGTTCCCCTCTCCTTCGGGTGAGGCACTGCCAGCATTTTTGACCTCATGCTGAAAGCCTTTTACCGCATCCGGGTTGGCTTTGCTGATGATCTCATGAAGCACCGCCTGCGCCTGCTGTTCGCTCTCGCGGGCAATCACAAAACCGTTCAGCCCGATTCTGACCTGATGCTGTTTACGTCCGGCTTTTTCACGGATATCCGCGACCTGCAGACGGACACCGTCCGGGGTATTACCGTTGGTAAAATACCAGTCTGACACCCTGGCGGCCATGTCGCGCGCCGCGCGTGAACTGCCACCCTGGAAAATTTCCGGGAGCGGTGACAACGGCTTGGGTTTCATCACGTAATCGCGGAAGCGATAAAAATCGCCGGCAAAGCTAAAACTCTCTTCACGCCAGATGCCGCGCAGGCAGCGAATAAACTCTTCTGAACGCAGATAGCGCTCTTCATGATCGAGCCAGGGTTCACCAATTGCCTTGAACTCGCCCCGGAACCAGCCGCTGACAATATTAACGGCGATGCGTGGACCATAAAGATGGCTGATAGTGGCAATCTGCTTTGCCGCCAATACCGGATTCCACGGGCCGGGAAGCAGAGCGGCAATCACTTTTAATTTCGAGGTGTGACTAAGTAAATCCTGCGAGAATGTGACCGATTCATGCTGATTATCTGCGCCATATCCTGCAGTAAAGCGAATCTGCGTCAGCGCGTAATCAAAACCCGCCTGTTCAGCGATCTGCGCCAGTTTGCGGTTGTATTCGGCATCCCAGCGGGTACGCTGCTCTATCTGACTGATCACCAGTCCGCCCGAGACATTCGGCACCCAGTAGGCGAACTGTAAAGGTTGGTTCAGTGACATGGTTTTCTCCTGGCATATAGCTGGATTAATGGAACAGTTAAATCTTCCAAACTTTCAGATATAAAAGAAAAGACCAAGCAGTAACCATGCCAGAGATTAAATAATTGAAGTTAAAGGATTAAAATCCAGTTTTGCATAAGCGAGCTGTTGCAAATGCAGCAACACAGAAACAGCACGGTTGCTGATGCAGCAGCGCTTCATGACCGCGCGTAACTGCGGCGAGGCCAGGGGCACTGAACCCGGCGGTATTCGCAGATAGCCGCAAAGCGATGTGATAACGTAGCGGTTCTGTTGCAGAGCCGGAGGGCACTATGATTGTCAGACAGGCATCGCCCGAAGAGGCGCACCATTTATGGAACATCAGAAATCTGGCCATCCGTCATGGCTGCCAGCATGCTTATCCACCCGACGTGCTCGCCGCCTGGACGCCGGACCGCATGCCCGCCAGCTTTCCCGCAATGATCCGCATGAATCCCTTCTTCGTGATTGATGGTCCGGACGACGTACCGGTTGCTATGGGATCGCTGGACCTTGCCGCCGCCAGCGTGGAAGCCATTTTTACCCTGCCTGGGTTCACCGGACAGGGAATGGCGGGCCTAATCATCAACACCATCAAAGCGGAGGCGCTGCAGCGTGGCTACCGCCGGTTGACGCTCGCGTCGACGCCGAACGCCGTGGGTTTTTACCAGCAGCATGGCTTCCGGCCGCTGGGCGAAAGTTTCTATCCGTCAAAGCTGGCGGGCAGCGATTTGCGCTGTACTGAGATGGCGATTGATCTGTGAATGCCCGCTGCCGTCAGGCTGGCAAAGCAGAGCAAAAGTTTCCGGTGCAAAGACTTCGCAAGCCCCCGCCGGTAAGGTATAGTCCGCGTTTTTTGGAGGAATCATGCTGACTGACTCATCAACTCGTCTTAATAAATACATCAGCGAGAGCGGCATCTGCTCCCGTCGTGACGCCGATCGTTACATCGAGCAGGGCAACGTTTTCATTAACGGCAAACGCGCCACTGTAGGCGCGCAGGTATTTGCAGGCGATGTGGTGAAGGTCAATGGTCAGCTTATCGAGCCGCGCGATGAAGACGATCTGGTGCTGATTGCCTTGAATAAGCCGGTGGGGATTATCACCACCATGGAAGAGGGCGAGCGCGATAACATCAGCGATTTCGTCAATCACAGCAAGCGCGTCTTCCCGATTGGCCGACTCGACAAAGATTCTCAGGGCCTGATTTTCCTTACCAACCACGGTGATCTGGTCAACAAGATCCTGCGGGCCGGTAACAACCACGAAAAAGAGTATGTCGTTACGGTCGACAAGCCGATCACTGATGAATTTATTGCCGGAATGAGCGCAGGCGTGCCGATGCTGGGCACGGTGACCAAAAAGTGCAAAGTGAAGAAAGAAGCGCCGTTTGTCTTCCGCATCACGCTGGTCCAGGGGCTGAATCGCCAGATCCGCCGCATGTGTAAGCATTTTGGCTTTGAAGTGACGAAGCTTGAGCGCACCCGCATCATGAACGTTAATCTCAAGGGGTTGCCGCTGGGGGAATGGCGCGATCTCACTGACGACGAACTCGTTGAGCTGTTTAAACTGCTGGAGAACTCCTCTTCAGAAGATAAACCAGCGAAAAAAGCTAAAGCTCCGGCGAAACCGGCCGCCGCTAAAAAATCGCAGAAGAGTGCGGCGAAACCCGCTGAAAAAGCGGATGCTAACGGTGCCTCACGCAAGCGCTTTGTCCAACCGGGACGTAAGAAGAAAGGGCGCTAATGATGGCCCGATGCAGAGAGCGACTTTCCTGCTCTCTGCATCTGTAATCAGCGGATCATCACGGAATGATCCGGGCCGCCCGGAAGCGGGCAAACAGATCGCAGAACATCTTATCCGTTGCGCGATAACCGTGGAATCCCGCCCGCCGCAGTTTGCTGCCGTCGCCAAACATGTCGTAATCCCAGCCAAAAACAAAATCAGCGAAGACACCATCACTGAGCGCAAGAATGTCGGGCTGGAGCAGCGCGTCGGCAGCGGCGATTTCCCGCCACAGCGTACGATAATCCTGAAATAGTTGCCGGAACGACAGCGAAACCGGCGGCGCGATCTCCAGTTCAAACCACGCTGCAATGACCGGCCACAGTTCACTCCAGCGCCAGAGATCGCCGTTGTTGATATTAAACGCCTGATTGCGTGCGTCAGAAGTGCGTGCGGCCCAGATCGTCGCGTCGGCCAGCAGAGTGGCATCGGTAAAATCGACCATACTGTGCCAGGTTTCCGGCGAACCGGGAAAGCGTAAGGGCAGCCGCGCCGCGCGACAGATTGAAGCGTACAGCGCCAGACTCAGCGCCAGGTTCATGCTGTTGCCCGGCCTGTCACTGCCGACCACACCGGGCCGCAGCGCACTCCAGTGCCAGGCTTTACCTTGCTGTTGTGCGCTCAGCCAGTTCAGCTGCGCGGCGTTAAACTCAGCACCCGGTACACCAGGATCGCTTTCCCGCGCCGGCGTTTTAAAGCGTCCGAGATGGGCGCCATACACTTTGTATCCCTGCATCAGACTGACATGCTCAAGTGGGGCGACATCCTCCATGGTCTGAACCAGATTTTGCAGCATGGCAAGATTTGGCCCGACCATCGTTCCCCAGTCAGAAGCGTTCAGCCAGGCGCTGTAAAAGATATGCGTGACGTCGGTGAGTGATGCCAGCCGTTGCTGGCACTGCTGGCTATCGCGCAGATCAACCGCAATCACCTCTGTGCCGCTGACTGCATAGTCTGACCGATGCGTCAGTGCTTTGACCTGCCAGTGGTCTGCTACCAGCGCCTGACTCAGTTGCTGACCGACAATCCCGCTGGCACCCGCCACCAGCGCAACCTTCTTATCCTGCGTCGTTTTCATGATCATTGCCCTGTTAAGAGAGAAGCTGCATTCTCACCTGCGTTTATTTCTGATTAAATCCCCTGAACCGGATGTCACTTATCAGGAAAATCAATAAATGCAGAACAAACTGAATGCGATTCAGACCTTCATCCGGGTGGCGGAAGCGGGATCTTTTTCGGCGGCGGCCCGGCAAAACGGCATGAAGCAGTCGGCGATAAGCCAGCAGATTGCCGCGCTTGAAGAGGCGCTGGGGGTTGTGTTGCTGCACCGCACCACCCGCAAAATGGCGCTGACGGAGCAGGGTCAGCATTATCTGCAGCAGGTCAGGCAGCTGCTCAGCGCGATGGAAGAGCTGGAGCAGCAACTACGGCCTGAGTCGCAGCCTCTTCACGGCAAACTCTATATGCAACTACCGAGCGGCATCGGGCAGCGGCTTATGCCGTATCTGATTGCATTCCAGCAGGCGCATCCCGCACTGCGTCTGAATATTGCGCTGGAGGATCGCCTGTCGGATCTCATTGGTGAAGGCGTTGATGTGGCAATCCGCCTCAGCGAATCGCCGCCCGCCACACTGGCTGCCCGTTCACTCACCACGGTTGAAACCGTGCTGGTGGCTTCCCCTGAGTGGATAGCGCGAAACGGCACGCCGCAAACTCCCAGTGACCTGCAGCACCATCCCCACATACGTTTTAGCGGCGTATCGCCCGATGCGCCGCTGCAGCTGGTGTCCGCGACCACGAGGGTGTCTGTGCCGGTGGAAAGTGCATTTCGTTCTAACAACAGTGATGCAATGATGCAGGCCCTTGAAGCGGGGCTGGGGATCGGTGGGTTACAAACACTTATCGGCGCAGACGCGCTGGCATCCGGCCGACTGGTGCGGGTTTTACCGGAATGGCGGCTTCCCGACCGCTATCTTTATGCAGTGTTCCCCGATGCCCGCTTTATCCCGGATAAAGTGCGGAAGCTGGTCACGCACTTAAGTGAGGTACTGGTGGGGTTGCAGGGAACAGGGCAGGGCGAGACCTAACGCCCAGGCTGTTTTACTGATCCGCATGGTGCAGCAGAACCCAGAAACGCTGAAGACGCTCGCGAAGCTCTGACAGGCCAGCCCGTAAGGCGGGCATCCTGTTTCATTATCGATGCCTCCGGTTTCCCCTCTCTGACGAATTTAAAACGCCAACCCCTCCCCGCGATCCCGCAGTCCGTTCCACGCCTCCCGCCCAATCTTAATGGGGGTCACATTCAGACCAACGACACTTTTCACCCTGATCAGGGCGTGGCAGGATAAGCGCAATCTATCAAGGAGTGTGCCTGATGTTACTGAAAGGTATGAACGATCCGCTGCTGAAAGCGTATCAGCATCCCAAATCACGGATGATGATCAGTCGTTTCAGGGGGCTGGCGGGGGATCGAAGACTCAGTGACTGGCAGGCGTTCTGTATTCTGGTCACCGGCTTTACCAATTACTGGTATGTGCATGCAGGTCACTACACCATTAATGTCACACTGACTAAAACCCGCCAGTTCGACTTCCTGCAGGACTTTCTGCATTTCACGGTTACGCTGGATGGGTTAATTGGTGATGAACATTTTCGTAGTCCGGACTTTGTGCTGCCCCATTACGATGTGCCCTACGAATTCTGCCGCTGGCGTAACAAGCGCGGCTATGATGCGTTAACTACCTATGTCAGCAAGCAGGGTGTGAAATCTCATAAAGGGATATTTGTCGCCTCTGAAGGGGCTTCCCCGGAAGAGCAGGTGATGAAATGGGAAGGTGTGGTCAACGTCTATGACAAAACCTTTTTTAGCGTGACTAACTTCAGCACCACCCAGGAATTTCTGATCAAAGACATCAGTAAATCCATACAGGAAGGATTGCTGAAGCACCTGAGTTTTTACCGCGATCTGTTTCACTATATCTTCCCCTCACCAGCGGAGGCGCGGTTGCAGGCGCGCGATGACAGGCGCTATCTGGCTAAAAGATAGCGCCCGGGCATCTTTAGATCAGGTCAATGGGTTCAGCCGGGTCTGCTTAAACGTTGCAAACCCGGTAGTCAGCTGGCCTCTCAGCGGGGTTTACCACTTCATCTCGCCGGTATTGACTTTGGCGCTGAGTTCCAGTGAAGCCGGTTCTGCCAGTTTCGGCCAGGCGGCTTTCATGGCGGTAATCACCTGCGCTGAGGTTTTATGTTGCGCCAGCGCCGCTTCAAAACTCTTCAGATAATTCAGGGTGAAATCCACCGCCTGTGAACCGGCCGGACGGGCACCAAGATAGTGACCCGGAATCACGTTCTTCGCGTTCAGCGTCTTCATTTCGGTCAGGATATGACGCCATTCAGCGCGGCTCTGAACGGTCTGAGTGTCAGCCGTCCAGACATGAATGCCCGAGGAGAGGGCGGTACCGCCCAGAATGGTGCTCGCAGACGGGATCCAGATATAAGCGGCGTATTGCTCCGGATGACGCAGCTCCAGCACCTCGCCGTCGACGCTAAAGCGGGTCTGATGGGTCACTTCAGGCACAAACACCTTATCCGGCGCGCCCTGCTTCATCTGTGGACCCCAGTATTTCAGCTTGGCGTCATGCGTCTGCTGGATATGCTTCACCACCGCCGGCGCGGCAACTACCTTCACGTCCGGCCAGGCTTTAACAATTGGCTCCAGACCAAAGTAGAAATCGGGATCGCCAGAAGTGATCACAATTTCCTTTAACGTTTTTCCGCTCTTTTTAATCATCTCTGCCAGTTTTTCACCGTCCTGGGTGCTGAACTGGGCATCAAACAGAATCGCTTCGGTTGGCCCACTAACCAGCGTTGAGGAGACGGCAAAGATGCCCTTTTCCTGCGGATTATAGGTTTGCAGTTGCAGGGTGGCCGCGCTGGCGGAGGCCGAGGCCAGCACCAGCATCACAGGTAACAGCTTAGTTTTTATTGAGGATCCTCAGAGATAAATGCCCGACTCAGGCAGGCGTAACGGGCAATGTTCAGTATCAGTGGTGCTATTCTACGCATCTGGCTATCTGTTAGAATTCCCGCAATCAGAGATGCTGAGTTTCATAATCCGAACAGGTGGAGTGGATGGACAGAGTCACGGCGGCAGCCGTTTTCAACCGGATATGTGAACTGGGCAGCCTGAGTGCCGCCTCACGATCGCTGGGGATCTCCCGCCCGATGGTCAGCCGTTATCTGGAGGAGATGGAAAAGTGGGCGGGAACGCGTCTGCTGCATCGCTCTTCTCGCCAGCTGACCCTTACGCCTGCCGGTGAGGCGATCCTGCAAAAAACCCGTCAGCTGGCCCTGATCTCAGAGGCGATCCAGCAGGAAACTACCCAGGGCGTCCCGGCCGGAACGCTTCGCATCGCCTGCGCCCACTTTACGGCTCTTCATCTTGTCGGCCCGGTGATCCCCGATTTTCTGGCGCGTTATCCGGCACTGCGCATTGAGCTGGAAATTAACAATCAGCCAGTAAGCCTGATTGGTGAGCGCATCGATCTCGCTATCCGCATCACCGACTCGCCAGAGCCGGGGGCGATCGCGCGCCGTCTCGGCGAATGCCACTCGGTACTCTGCGCCTCACCTGAGTATCTTAAGGCGCGGGGTAACCCGGAAACCCCGGACGATCTGGCTCAGCATAACTGCCTCTACTACAGTCGCTTTGCCGGACAGAGCTGGCATTTTACGGCGGCTGGCGGGGAGAAAATCGCGGTTGCCGTCAGAGGAAATTTCAGTGCGGGTATCTCTTCACTGTTGTGTGACGCGGCGATAGCGCATTGCGGGATAGCGATGGTGCCTGAGCAGGAGGCTCGCCACGCACTGGAAACAGGGAAGCTGGTAAAATTACTGCCCGATTATGAGCCGCAACGTATCGGCATATGGGGGCTTTACCTGTCGCGTGAGCACCAGTCTGCTGCACTGCGGCTGATGCTGGATGAGCTGCAAAGCACAATCCAGAGCCGGTGATCAGAGGGGAGAGTAACCGATCAAAATGGAACCTTACTATGAGTGATAATCAAACCCTTTACTGGAACCCTATGGTGCCAGAACTGACCGTCACTGACTTTGCCGCTTCGCTGCATTTTTACACCGTGGTGCTGGGTTTCAGTGTGAGAATTCAGCGCCAGCAGCCTGATTTTGCTTACCTCTGCTATGGAGAGGTGCAATTGATGATTGAGCAGTTCCATCCGCAGGGCTGGAACATAGCCGATCTGCGCTGGCCGCTGGGGCGGGGTATTAATTTCCAGATTGAAATTGATGATGTTCAGGCTGTGCTGACGCGTTTGCAGCAGCATGCTGTTCAGCTCTATCGGCCGCTTCGGGACAACCACTATGACACCGGTGAGACCACCGCCTGTCAGCGGGAGTTTCTGGTGCAGGACCCCGATGGTTATCTGCTGCGTTTCAGCCAGTATCTGGAATAAGCTGAACGTGTTTTGGCAATATTAATCAGCAGGAGAATGGCTTGAGTAAAATAGACATTCTCTTCGGATATTTTATATTGACTGTTCAATCATGATCAATGGAAGCCTTTAATAGCAGCGTAGTGAAGTCATCTAAAGCGCGAAGAGTTACCTGCTGTTTACCACCGTCACATTAATCATGACCTTTTCCACTAACGGAAGGCGCTATGCATAGCGTGTTAACGATTGTAAAGCGTCATTAAGTAACAGGCGGCCATGATTTGCTGCTACAAGGCCATAATAAAAAATGAATGTAAGAAAGAAAATTTATCCAGCGATGGTCTACACTCTCGTTAGCTGGCTGGATTAGGATTATTCTTAACAAAAGTTTTTTAAGGGATTTCATTGGGCTAAGCGTTCGTACATTTACATTTATTCGTTCACTCAGCACTTAATCTTTGGGAATGTGAGCCGATAACAGGTGATACATACTCAGGAGGACGCACAATGAAATCTTTTTTATCTGTCTGCATTAGCACGTTGCTGATTGCCCTGGCCGGACCGGTTATTGCGGATTCAAATTCAGGCATGCTCACCTTCAGCGGAGCCATTACTAATGGTTCATGTAATATGAATGTCGGAAAAAATCCTGTTGTGTTTGACTGTTATGATCCCGCCCGTGGTAAGGCTGTGGTCACTACTGCTGACCTGATGAATCCTGAATCGCTGACCAAATTACCTCTGGAAGTAAAAATGCACTGGTTTAATCCTGAAAAGAGCAAAGGGATACTTTACGTTACCTATCTTTAACGCTTCTCTTGAGGTTTTATTCTGAACGACAGTGCAATGACTTAGCAGCAACGGTGATATGGAACCTAAAGATATAAACCCATAGCCAATACAGGGTTTATCATTAAGTCACCAAGAGCCAGTGAAGTATCTTTTTTGAAATTTTTAAGTCAGCATCGGGGAATTCAGTTTACCGTATTCATCATCAGCAGATAATGTGTGCATCTTATTAATCCCTTGCATAATCGAGGGTTAATACGCGTTGCATCTGTTGATATGCAGACAAAAACCACCTTTGCTATCAAAGGTGGGTTTAATTTACAAAAAGCTTGCGTGAAGATCAGTAAGAGTCAGAAGAGCGCTGAGTAAAATATTTCGTGTTCTGACGCTTCTCCTTTTTACGACGCAGCACCAGGCTGGTGGTAATAATCAGCAGCGTCAAACCGCCGGTTGCCAGTAATTCAGCCTGATGTTTCGCATCAAACAACATGATTACCAGCACCGTGACGATAAACAGGATAGTGACCCACGTCAGGCCAGGAAATAACCACATCCGGTAACTCAGGACTTCACCCGCTTTCTCGCGCTTTTTACGCAGCACCAGGTGGGACGCAGCGATCACCAGATAGACCAGCAGTGCAATCGCTCCCGACGTGGCCAGTAAAAATTCAAACACCACGCTGGGCGCCAGATAATTGGCGATCACCGCCAGAAATGCAGCCGCGGTAGAGAGCAGCACCGCAATCCACGGCGTGCCGCTGCGATTGGTGCGTGAGGCAGCCGCCGGTGCATCTTTGCGGCGTGACAGGGAGTAGAGCATGCGTGAAGAGGTATAAAGCGCAGAGTTAAGACAACTGCACACCGCCATCAGCACCACCAGATCGACAATCAGTCGGGCGTGCGGGATGTTCATCGCCTGTAACACCGTCTGCCATGAACCCTGTTCAACCAGCCCTGGTGCATTCCACGGCACCAGCGCCACCACAAAGAAAATCGACAGCAGATAGAACAGCGCAATACGCCAGATGACGGAGTTAGTCGCCTGAGTAATCTGCTTGCCGGGATTCTTCGACTCTGCGGCGGCAATCGTGACAATTTCTGTGCCCATAAAAGAGAACATGGTGGTCAGGATGGCAGCCACGACCGCGCCGATACCATTTGGCATAAATCCGTGAGTGTCATAGAGATGCGACAGGCCGCTGGTATTGCTGTCAGGCAGCAGACCAAATACTGCCGCACCTGCCACGCCCAGGAACAGGATGATGGCAACGACTTTGATCAATGCAAACCAGAACTCAAACTCACCATAATTTTTCACGCTGAGCAGATTGGTAATGGTCAGCAACAGGGTGATAGCAAACGTGAACTGCCAGATGGCGACATCGGGGAACCAGGCATGAAGAATGGTTCCCGCCGCATTGGCTTCCAGCGGGATCACCAACACCCAGAACCACCAGTAGAGCCAGCCGATGGTAAATCCGGCCCAGCGTCCCAGCGCTTTATCGGCGTAGGTTGAGAACGAGCCTGAATCGGGTGAGGCGACGGCCATCTCGGCCAGCATCCGCATAATCAGGACCACCAGCGCACCGGCAGCGGCATAAGAGATCAGCACCGCGGGGCCCGCTTCAGAAATAGCATGGCCGGAGCCAACAAACAGCCCGGCGCCAATCACGCCCGCAATTGAGAGCATACGCACGTGGCGCGGTTTCAGGTTTTGAGCCAGCGAATCTGCATTCGCACTCTGAGTCATCGTCATGTAAACGTCTCCTGTCGACGTCCGGCCTGGATGGCCGGACGAACGGGGATGAACTTGCGTTAACGCGTCAGCGAAATCAGGCCGGGACGACGGGATGTCCGGCGGGTGCGACACAGAGATCGATCACCGTGGAGAGAATGGTCAGCGCCTGGCTGAACTGCGCATCCGGAATGGTGAGCGGGTAGAGGAAGCGGATGACGTTGCCTTTGGCTCCGCAGGTCAGCAGCAGCAAGCCCTGTTCCATCGCCATCTTCTGAACCGCCTGCGCGGTGCTGGCCTGATAGAACTCCATCGCCACCATCGAACCCAGCGCACGCACTTCAGCAATGTCCGGATGTTTGCGTTGATGTTCCTGGAGTTCTGCTTCAAGCCGGGCACCGAGATCAACGGCGCGCTGGCAGAGCTGCTCCTCTTCAATTACATCCAGCACCGCATGGGCCGAGGCGATAGCCAGCGGGTTTCCGGCATAGGTTCCGCCCAGCCCACCTGGTGCAGGTGCATCCATCACCTCTGCACGACCGGCGACCGCGGAGAGCGGCATCCCGCCTGCCAGGCTTTTCGCCATGGTGATGATATCGGCCTTCACCGGGTAGTGTTCCATGGCAAACAGCCTGCCAGTACGGGCAAATCCACTCTGGACTTCATCCGCGATCAGCAGAATGCCGTGACGGTCAGCCAGCTCCCGCAACTGCACCATAAACTCTGCGGGTGCCGCATGGAATCCACCTTCGCCCTGCACCGGCTCCAGCACGATCGCGGCGACGTCATGAGGCGCAATGTCCTGCGTAAAAATTTCTTCAAGGCTGGTCAGTGCCGCCTCGATGCTGATCCCCTCAACCGCGCTGGGATAGCGTGCATGGAAGACTGACGGCGGCATCGGGCCGAAATCCCGCTTGTAGGGCGCTACTTTTCCGGTCATCGCCATGGTCATAAAGGTGCGGCCATGGAATGCGTTACCAAAGGTGATGATGCCGTGACGGCGGGTATAGGCACGCGCCACTTTTACGGCATTTTCTACCGCTTCCGCCCCGGTGGTGAAGAAGGCCGTTTTCGCCGCACCGGCGATGGGAACCCGCTGATTAATACGCTCGGCCAGTGCGATGTAGCTTTCGTAAGGGGTGATCTGGAAAGCCGTATGGGTAAACTTTGTTAATTGATCGGCAATCGCCTGTTCAATGCGTGGATGGCGGTGGCCGGTGTTCAGTACCGCGATGCCGCCCGCGAAGTCGATCCAGCTATTACCCTCCTGATCCCATAAGGTGGCGTTCTCTGCCCGGGCAACGTACCAGTCGCACAGCGTACCGATACCTTTGGGGAGAGCCTGTGCTTTGCGCTGCTGCAACAGGTTATTTTTTTCGCTCATTTATTCCACCTCGTTAATATGCGTGTTTACAATTCCCGACAAACACGTTTATTTATGCCTGAGGCGTGGTGAGTTGCCAGAGCCAATTGTCAGAGGAAAGGTGGAGCCAATTGCGACTCTTATACGCAGATCATCTATTAGCGCGGTTACAGTTTTTAAGAACTGGCTCATTACATCAGCGGCTGCTGAACTGCATGCAGGCCGCGATCGCTGAAGAGGTGTTTCCGCGCGGAAGCCGTTTGCCGCCAACCCGCGATCTGGCGCGCGAGCTGGGCGTGTCGCGAAACACGGTTATGCATGTTTATGAGAGCCTGATGGCGCAGGGCTATGTCACCGCGCGGACCGGCAGCGGCACCTGGATTGCAGAGACGCTGCCGGAAAACTCTCTGCAGAGTGATGCGATAGCCGACCTTCAGGCGGTAAAGGCGCAACGACCGGCAACGCTGTCGAAGCGTGGCGCCAGTCTGCTGGGGCACGCGACAGCATCGCCTTACCAGTGGGGCGCGTTTGTCCCCGGTGCGCCCGATGTGACCGAATTCCCCCACAAGCTGTTCAGTCAGATTCAGGCGCGTCTGAACCGTGAGCCTGACGTTCACCGCCTGGTCTACAGCAGCGGCGGTGGCTGTCCCGATCTGCGCCATGCGCTGGTGGATTATCTGCGGGTGGCCCGCTCAGTGCGGGCCGATGCTGACCAGATCCTGATCACCGAAGGGGTTCATCAGGCGGTTGATCTGGTGACGCGGGTGTTGTGCGATCCTGGCGATCGGGTCTGGATGGAGGAGCCCGGCTACTGGGGAACACGCAATCTGCTGCGCATGAATGGCCTGAAGATTCGGGCGATGCCCGTGGATGAGCAGGGACTGGTGCCGGACAGCGGCCCGGCACCAAAGATGGTGTTTGTGACGCCCTCTCATCAATATCCGCTGGGTGTGCATCTGAGTCTGGCCCGTCGTCAGGCATTGCTCACCCTTGCACGTCGCCATCAGAGCTGGATTGTGGAAGATGACTACGACAGCGAATTTCGTTTTTCCGGCCAGCCTCATCCCTCACTGCAGGGGCTGGAAGCGGATGCGCCGGTCATTTACATGGGAACGTTCAGCAAAACGCTCTATCCCGCGCTGCGCATTGGCTACATGGTGGTGCCGAAACCGCTGGCACAGCCGTTGCGCATCGCCGCGGCAGAGCTCTATCGCGGCGGACATCTGCTGATTCAGCGTGCGCTGGCGGAGTTTATCCGGCTGGGCCATTACATGGAGCATATCCGCCGGATGCGCCTGCTTTACCGCCAGCGGCGGCAGTTTCTCTGCAGGCTGATCGAGCGCTATCTGGGGCCAGCCTTTTTACCGGCATTCAATCATGAAGCGGGACTGCATCTGGTGATCCCGCTGCCAGCAGGCGCGGATGACGTGGCGATAGCCGCGGAGGCGCTAAAGCGCGGCGTCAAAGTACGGCCACTTTCGCAATATTATATGCACCCTCAGGAGGCGCGCGGATTGCTGCTGGGTTACGCCTGCGTCAATGAGCGGCAGTGTCAGGATGCGTTTGGCACACTTAAAGCCTGTCTTGCGTCCGCCGGAATGGTATTCACTCCGCAGCGCTAGCGGGTTCAAGGGTGCTTTTTTTGAAGGAGGGCGGTTTTACTGCCGCCTCTGTGCTAACGCATTGACATTTAATCAGAGTCACCGAGAATACTCCTCTTTGCGCCCCGACCAGACAATACTGGAGTCTATCATCGCCTTTAAACCCTTTACTGCACCGGCCCGTGCGGCTATTAAGCGAGGCGCCGCGCTGGCTGCCGCGTTGTTGCTGGTCAGTTGCGCATCTGAGCCGCCGAAATCGCTGGTCACACCTTTTCCGCCCGTGACGAAACAGCCGCTACCGACGCCCGGCAAGCCAGCACATCCTCATGCGCAGGAACCGATGCGGGGTGTCTGGTTAGCCACGGTTTCGCGCCTTGACTGGCCGCCCGTTGCGTCGGTGAATGGCACCAATCCGGCGCAGCGTATCCGCCAGCAGCAGCAATCACTGATCGAAAAGCTGGATAAGCTGAAAAGCCTGGGCATCAACACGGTGTTTTTCCAGGTTAAGCCTGATGCCACTGCGCTCTGGCCCTCAAAAATCCTCCCCTGGTCAGATATGCTGACAGGAAAAATTGGTGAAGATCCGGGCTATGATCCGCTGCAGTTTATGCTGGATGAGGCGCATAAGCGCGGTATCAAAGTCCATGCCTGGTTCAACCCTTACCGGGTGTCGGTAAACACTAAATCGTCTACCGTCAGCGAACTCAACCGCACGCTGTCACTGCATCCGGCCAGCGTTTTTGTGCTGCATCGCGACTGGATCCGCACTGCAGGCGATCGCTATGTACTCGATCCGGGTATCCCTGAGGCGCGTGACTGGATCACCAGTATTGTGGCCGAGGTGGTGGCGCGTTATCCCATCGACGGTGTGCAGTTCGATGACTACTTCTATGCGGAATCTGCCGGTTCACTGCTCAACGATAATCAGACCTTCAGCCGCTACGGTCAGGGGTTTGCCAGCAAAGCGGACTGGCGGCGTCACAATACTCAGCAGCTGATTGAGCAGGTGTCACGTACCATCAAACAACTGAAGCCGGACGTGGAGTTTGGTGTCAGCCCGGCGGGCGTCTGGCGTAATCTGTCGCATGATCCTGCCGGTTCCGATACCCGCGGAGCGGCGGCGTATGATGAAGCTTTTGCCGATACCCGCCGCTGGGTGCAGCAGGGCTTGCTGGATTACATTGCACCTCAGCTCTACTGGCCTTTTTCCCGTCAGGCGGCCCGATACGATGTGCTGGCAAACTGGTGGGCAGAGGTCGTGAAACCGACCAAAACCCGGCTCTACATCGGCCTTGCTCTCTATAAAGTGGGCGAGCCGTCAAAAGTTGAGCCTGACTGGACACAGCAGGGCGGCGTACCGGAGCTGAAAAAGCAGCTCGACCTTAATGAATCGAACCCCAATATTGATGGCACGATTCTGTTCAGAGAGAACTATCTGAATCAGCCGCAGACTCAGCAGGCGGTAAGCTATCTTAAAGGCCGCTGGGGAGGCTAAGAAACGCCGCGACAGCATGACCAGTGCGGTTAAGTTTTTCCTTGTGACTTGCTGCTATTCTTGCGCTTTATATGGGAGGAACCATGAGCGAACTGATTGATATTTTTACAAGTCACAAAAGTGAACGCAGTTTCACTGAGCAACCTGTCGATGAAGCTGTGCTGGATCGGATTATCAGTACCGCTTATCGCGCACCGACATCAGTAAACTCGCAGCAGGTTTCTGTGGTGATCACGCGTGATGCCGGACGTCGCGCACAGATCGCCGCCATTGCAGGCGGTCAGCCGTGGATTGCCAAAGCACCGGTGTTTATCACCTTTGTGCTGGATATGCATAAATCAGCCGTGGGAATGGCCGCTGTCGATCAGCAGCAGATCGCCCATCAGAGCATTGAGAGTATCGTGTCGGGTTCTACTGATATCGGTATCGCGCTGGGATCGGTAATGGCGGCTGCGCGTGCCGAAGGTCTGGGGATTGTGCCCATTGGCGGTATCCGTCGCGACCCGCAGGCGATGATTTCACTGCTGGAGCTGCCGCCACTGACCTTCCCGGTAGCGGGTGTGGTAATCGGTCACGTAGACGAACCGGCTCATCAGAAACCACGTCTGCCTCTGGCAACGTTCCGCCATGATGAGACTTACCAGACGCAGGGTCTGGAGCAGCAGATTGCAGCCTACAACGATGAGATGGTTCAGCACTGGAAGACGATTGGTCGTAATGACGGTGAGAGCTGGAGCGAAAGCGTCAGCGGTTACTATAAAAACATCTACTTCCCGAATGTACTGCCAGCACTGCTGAAGCAGGGTTTTGGCACAGATAAATAGTTCGCTCTCGTTATTGAGTGAATAGAAAAAGGCCATCCGTAGCGTTTACGGGGGGCCTTTTTCATTTTGTTACTATAACGAAAGGTGACTTTCCACGTCGTAACACATAATTTCCCTTTTAACCGAAGCGCAACTGCCTCTAACACTTACCTTCCAGGGAAATAACATGTCTCAGCGTTCACTCTACGCGCTCTGTTTAATGAGCTTTTTTCTGGCCGATGTCCGCGACGGCCTGGGGCCATTTCTGGGCATCTTTCTTACGGAGCGACACTGGCAACCCGACGAAATCGGTCTGGTAATGACCTGTGGCGGTATCGCCGGATTACTTGCCACGCTACCGGCAGGGATCGCCGCCGATGCGACCCGTCATAAAAAAATCATTGTGCTGCTGGGCTGTCTGGTGATTACCGTTGCCACACTGCTGCTGTGGTACAGCAATCAGACCTGGACGGCGATGGTCTCGCAGGTTGTAGCAGGCCTGGCTGCGGCGTTTATCGGCCCGACTGTGGCGGGGATCACCTTAGGGCTCACGGGTCAGCGCGGCTTTAACCAGCAGATGGGACGCAACGAGGCGTTTAATCATGGCGGGAATACGATTGCTGCATTGCTGGCCGGTTTTTCAGCCTGGTACTGGGGCATGGGTGCCGTTTTCATTCTTATGACGGTAATGGCGGTTTTCGCTGCTTTCGCTACACTGGCAATTCGCGGAAATGAGATCGATAACGATGTGGCGCGCGGTTATGAACCGCATGAAGAGCGTCAGCCAGCGCTGCACTTATCAATGTTGTTGCGAAACCCGGCGCTGAT
Organism: Pantoea sp. CFSAN033090; assembly: GCF_001264395.1. Lineage (NCBI taxonomy): Bacteria > Pseudomonadati > Pseudomonadota > Gammaproteobacteria > Enterobacterales > Erwiniaceae > Pantoea > Pantoea sp. CFSAN033090. Next base: position 226,811 of record NZ_LGYX01000008.1, read on the forward strand.
GATCGCCGGTTTGACGCTGCTGCTGTTTCATCTTGCCAATGCCGCGCTGCTGCCGATGCTGAGCATGCGCGTCGCCTCGGCAGGCGGCCAGGCGGCGATCAGTCCGGGCCTTTACGCGGCGGCAACGGTGGTGATTTCCCAACTGGTGATGATCCCGGTCGCGCTGTGGGTATCTAAACGCGTTGATACGCACGGCTATCGCCTGTTTATCATGATCGCCCTGATGATATTACCGCTGCGCGCGGTTCTCGCCGCCGGCTTTGCCGGGCCGATTTTTGTCATTCCGGTTCAGGTTCTGGATGGTATTGCGGCCGGGATTCTCGGTGTGGCGGTGCCAGGCTATATTGTCTCCCTGCTGCGGGGTACGGGTCATGTTAACGCCGGGCAAAGCGTTATTATGCTGATGCAGGGCGCAGGTGCCGCGCTGAGTCCTGCCATGACGGGTATGATCGCCGCACGTTATTCCTATAGCACCGCGTTTGCGGTACTCGGCGCAATTGCGCTGGCAGCGCTGATTCTATGGTGGCGCACCGGTAGCGCCCCAGCCGCCCGTCTGGCCTGATCGGACACAAAAAAGGCTGCCCATTGGGCAGCCTCTTCTGGCAAATCCGTTTGCGACCATCCGTTATTTATACAGTTCTGCGGTCATGTGAACACGGTTGTTGGTGTTCGCTTCCGTAATTTTATACTGCGCGCCCTGTTCCTGAGCTGCAATTTTTGATTCTGCGCCATCCAGTGTGGATGAGGTGACAGAAACGCTCTCGGCAAAGCTGCCAAAAGAGATCAGAGAAAGAGCTGCGAGTGCGGCGATTGAAAGTGCTTTTACGTTTTTCATGGTCATATTCCTGAGTTATGAATTGGGAGGATGTTTGCCTCCGATGGGAAGAATAGTAACTCAGGTTATGATATCAATATTAACTATTAGTGCGGCAATGGTGATCGTGCTAATTGTTTGTCTGGGGATCAGACAGCGACTGTGCCGTCTCTGTAATCAACGTCCTGAACCAGCGATGGGCAGGATCGTCGCGATAGCGTGCATGCCAGCCCATTTCAACCGGGAAGGTGCCCAGGTCAACCGGCGCGGGAACGATTCTGAGCCGCTGATCGCGTGAAAGATGCTGACAGATCAAACGCGGCAGGGTCGCGCAGTAGTCCGTGACCGCAATCATTTCCGGCACGGCCAGAAAGTGTGTGACGGAGACTGCAACCTGACGACGCAGGCCGCGCTGCTCAAGCGCCTGATATAACCCAGCGCGCATACGGCCAGGTGGCAGAACGTTGACGTGCTTTAGCTGCTCATATTGCTCCGCGCTGAGGTTTTCGCCCACCAGCGGATGATCGGCGCGTATCACGCAGGCCAGACCTTCATTCATCAGGTGCTGAACGACGAGATTGTCGGGCGGCTCCACGATACGACCCAGCACCATATCGGTATTACCTGAAATCACACCGGTTTCAGTAACGTCATTGCCAAAAGGAGTGAGGCGGAGTCGGATGCCGGGCGCACAGCTCCTGAGGCGGGCCACGATGGCAGGCATCATGATGAATTCGACATAGCTGTTAGGCGCAAGCGTGAAGAGCCGGGTGGCATGAAGCGGATCAAAGTCCTGCTGGCCAAGAATAACCTTGTCGATCGATGACAGCGCAGCACCGACCACCTGAGCCAGCTGTTCCGCTTTCGGCGTCGGCCGCATCCCGTAACGTTCGCGGATAAATAGCGGATCGTTGAGCGTTTCACGCAGCCGGTTTAATGCATTAGAAAGCGCCGGCTGGGTTATGCCAAGCCGTTCCGCTGCGCGGGTAACGTTGCGCTCCTCCATCATGACCAGCAAAACTGGCAGTAAATTCAGATCGTATTTCATTAAGATATAATGCTATGTGAATAACTGAAATTGAAGAAATAAATTTCATAAATATTCGTAACCCCGCCATGATTAACGGGTCAACGCAGAAGATAGCGGCTTAGACGCTGGTTCTGACTATCCTTACACCTGAAACCGACTAACTGTTATATGGAGCGGAAATGAAAATTTTAATGGTTTTGACCTCGCATGATGAGTTGGGCACCACTGGCAAGAAGACCGGTTTCTGGCTGGAAGAGCTTGCGGCACCTTACTATGCATTTCTTGATGCGGGCGTAGAGATTACCCTGGCTTCACCGAAGGGCGGACAGCCTCCACTCGATCCAAAAAGTGATGAACCCGATTCTCAGACTGATGAGACCCGCCGCTTCCATGCCGACTCTGCTGCTCAGGCAGTACTGGCCTCGACCGTCAAGCTTGATACTGTTGATCAGGCAGCGTTTGATGCCGTTTTCTACCCAGGCGGCCATGGTCCTTTATGGGATCTGGCAAACGACAAACACTCCATTTCGCTGATTGAGCAAACCCTGCAGGCGGGCAAACCGGTTGCGCTGGTCTGTCATGCTCCAGGTGTCCTGCGTGATGTGAAAAATGCTGATGGCACGCCTCTGGTCAAAGGAAAGAAAGTTACTGGCTTTACGAACAGTGAAGAAGAGGGCGTTGGCCTGACTGACGTGGTGCCGTTCCTGGTTGAAGATGTGCTAAAACAGAACGGCGGCCTTTACTCACGCGGTGATGACTGGCAATCCTATACGGTTCAGGATGGTTTGCTAATTACCGGTCAGAACCCAGGTTCTTCAGCCGAAACCGCGAAGGTTTTACTGGCAAGCCTGGCGAAATAAAGATCTTTACAGCATGCTGAGTTTTGAGGGCGCCTGCGGGCGCTTTTTTTATTACTACCGCTAAGTGCCAGGGCAGATAGTGACCTGCTTAATTATTCAGGTTGAATAGATTAGGGCTCAATTTTTCTTAACATTGATAATAAATTTACGGGCGTTTCAGAGCTAAATGATTGCCTGAAAAATTCACTGCAAATATAAACATGTTTTTAAAACCAGTGTTGACATCGTTTTTTATATCCGTAAAGTAGGACTCATCAGCGGCGTGCAGTTGCCCTGATAGACTGAAAACCAAAGGTGTTTTGTGTTAAAGGTGCCGACAAGTGTTTGAGTTGAAGTTGTCGGTGGTTCTGTTAAACATTGTTCTTTAAAACTGTTCGTTAGTTAAGATAACCCTGTTAAATGGAGTCGAAGTAAGTCTTTAAGAAGTATGTAGTATCGCGTCGCGATGATGTAAGGCCTCGTAGTTCTGAACGTTACGTTACGACAGGATACGATTGCGGTTTAAACGTCGTAATGAAAGTAAGGCAACGCATCAAAGAGTATATATCGCGATGGGGGTGTGCAGATTTATACGGGCCTGACCTGTCTTTGTCTCCTGAAAGACTATCAGGTGGTTGAAACCGATAATAATAGTGACATTTCAGTATCGTGATCATTATTATCCGCAGGATCTGTTCATAAATAGCAGTACCGAAGTAGTACCTATCAATTAAGTTAGTTAATGGTAAACGTAAAATCTGTAGTACCTTAAAAGCCCTGGCTATTTCAGTCAGGGCTTTTATCATTTTACGTTGTCTGTCAGTTATTTTCAGAACGTAAATATGAGTAATTAACATTATCAAAGCAGCTTTTATCGATAATATTTAAAGTGATTCACGCGCGATTTATTTTTCTGCTATTTTTTCCTCAGTTCAACACTCTTTTTCCTGAATTCCCCAGCATCAATTTTTACCCCGCTATCGACATAGCAAAGCGCGATTTTGCCTTTTCGACGTCGGACAGAATGCGATATAACGCCCCGTTATCCTGTCTGTTGCTTAAACAAAATCGCAAAACAGTGAGCCGCAGTCCGCTATCTCTGTTAATACACCACCGTTTTAGCCACGGACGCCAGTCGTTCACGCAGCCACTCATGCCCTTTGTGATGATGGGTTCGGTTATGCCAGGCCATGATTTTACTGAAGCCAGGGATGATCAGCGGTGCTGGCAACATGACCAGACCCGTAGTGTCGACCGCAAGTCGTTTCGGTACCACGCTTACCAAATCAGTGACGCGCAAAATTTCCGGGAGCACCAGAAAACTGCAAACTGAGAGCGTTGCACGGCGGGCCTGGCCAATCGCAGCCAAAGCCTGGTCGGTAACCCCATGAAAATTTCCGCCGGGCCACGAAACCAGCGCATGATCCTGCGCACAGAACTCACCCAGCGACAGCGTCGCACTGCCCGCCAGAGGATGATTTTCACTCAGCAGACAAACATATTCTTCATTGAACAGTTGCTGCGTATGCAATGTCGGCGGCGTGGTCTCTGGCGTCAGCAACGCCACATCAACGTCCCCATGTTCAAATTGTCCTGACAGGGTCTTATCTGGCAAAGTAATGATGAAAACATAATCAACCCAAAAAAGGAAAATACATCCGTTATAAATTTTTAAATTATTGAAAAATAAGCTCTATATCCAAAATATACTGAAGAAAGACTTACTCAGCATGGTGATAGATGACTGATAGATATCTCACATCAAAACTATTCATCTATAAGATTTAATTAGTAATTTATATGAAAATATCTCTTTTCTGGAGTCTATAGCCTTCAGGGAGCCGGGAAGGGTTTTTTAATGGATTTTTAATTTACCCATCGCAAACCTTTTCCGTTTCAGATGGCAAAAAAATCAATCTGCGTCATAGTCAATATTCACCGAGTTATTGCGCTATAGCTTTCTTTTGAAATTCATCTGCGCCTGTTAAGTGCGCTATTCAAACAGAGGTTAAAATGTCTGCAGAATCTCCAGAGAATATCTCCAGCGATCTTTCTCAGTTCGTCGGTACGCATTTTGTCTATACCTACGATAATGGCTGGAAATATGAGTGGTACGCTCGCAACGAAACCACCTGCGACTACCGCATTCATCAGGGACTGGTAGGTGGCCGCTGGGTGACCAACCAGAAAATGCACGCGATTCAGTTCGCCCCGGGCATCTACAAAGTAGACTGGCATGAACCCACCGGCACCTGCGTCAGCCTGCTTTTTGATCTGAATCGCACCCTGGTTCACGGCACAATTTTCTTCCCGCAGTGGATTGCCGGTGAAGGTCAGCATCCGGAAAAAACTATCTGTTATCAGAATGATTTCATTGAAGATATGCACCGCTTCCGCGATGAAGGGCCGGCCTATCCGTATGTGATCATTCCAGAGTTTGCGAAAGTGACCTATATGAAGAATGAAGGTCCAGATAACGATGAAGTGATCAATCAGGCACCTGGACAGATGCCTGCTGACTACTTTGATGGTAAGTAATTAAGCCGGTCACCCGCCCCTACGGGCGGGTAGCTTCTGCCTGACGCGCCAGCGTGCGGGCGAGGATTGATGAGTAGAGTGGTTTCCCTCCCAGAAACTGCGCCAGTAGCGTAGCGCCCAGACAGGTAATAATCATCGGCAATATCAGCTGATAGTTATCGGTCATCTCCAGCACCAGTACGATACCGGTCAGCGGTGCCCTTACCGACGCCGCAAACAGTGCTCCCATCCCCGCGATAGCAAATGTGCCCGCTTCCAGATGATAAAACGGGAACAGGTCCGACATGACCACCCCAAAGGCTGTACCGAGCAGCGTACCCAGCGCCAGCATCGGCGCAAAAATACCGCCCGGCGCACCTGAGCCAAAACAGAGCAGGGTGGTCACCAGCCTGACCAGAAAGATGATCAACAGCAGGGTGAACGGGAAGACGCCATGGACCGCCTGTGGGATCAGTTCTGAACCGCCGCCTGCGCCAGGTGCAAACAGCAGAGCCAGAATACCGCAACTGCCGCCCAGTAATGCACCGGCCAGCACCACGCGCGCCGTTTTACCTGCATAAAAGCGCGCAAAAAGGTCCTGCGTGATAAATATCAGGCGGTTAAACAGGACGCCGACCATACCGATAATCATCCCGAGCACCAGATAGAGCCACAGCGTCTGCACCGGCGCATCAGCCAGCTTGCCGACAGAGATCACCGCCTGTTCGCCGTTGAAACAGCGGAACACAATGCTGGCCATAATCACACCGGTAAACACGGCTTTAATTGAAATCAGTTTATAGCGGAATTGCGGACGCATCTCCTCGATGATAAACAGGATGCCCGCCAGCGGCGCATTAAACGCTGCCGCCAGACCGGCCGCCGCGCCGGTTGCCAGCAGCGTATGGCGTGCCTCATTGCTGCGCATCCCCAGAATATCAATGACCATGCGGCCAATGTTCCCGCCCAGCTGCACTGTCGGGCCTTCCCGGCCCAGCACCATACCGGCACCCAGCGTGCCCATGCCGCCAAAGAACTTCACCGGAATCACCCGCCACCAGCGCACAGGCCTCAGCTCTTCCAGCGCCCCTTCAATTTCAGGGATACCGGAGCCACCCGCTTCGGGAGCAAAGCGCCTGACGAGAAAATAGCCCACCATCGCCAGCAGAGCCGAGATGGCAAAGGCGGCGGCGTAGAGCATCCAGCCCTGAAACTGCGATGGTATAAGCGTGTCAGCACGCCACTGCTGTATTGTTTCAACGGCCCGGGCAAACGCCACGCCCGCCAGGCCAACCAGCGTACCGACCAGCGCGGCACAGAACAGCATCGCCAGCGGTGTTTTATCACGATAGAGCAGGGCGCGGAACATCCGGCTGCGCGCCGCGATGGAGCGGGGAACATAAACCGGCTGCGGTGATTCTTCATTCATTGAGAGACATTCTTGTTCAACCAGACCAGCGCCCCAGTTTACTGAGTGATAAGGTGAAAACAAACGTCAGGATCAATTTCATCGGGGTAAAGGGTTAATTCGTCTGTGGTGGACAAACCACTTGCGCCATGCGTTCGCGGTAGGCTGGATCATCCTGGTTTTTCAGCGCCTGAGCCGCCGCGGCCAGCGTGACCTGATTCTGCTTCTGGTTCTGCTTATCGTTAAGAAACGTCTGACGCAGTTTTTCATCGGAGATGGCTGGCGATAACTGGCACTTCTGGCGCAGATCGTCAGTTATCTGCTGCTGACGCAGCGCAAACTTCAGCGTGTCGTAGGGTGCGGCTGCCACAATCAGCGGGCTTAACAGCGGCAGAATAAACAGCGTGTTGCGGATCACGTTCATGATGGTCTCCTGACTGCTGAGGACAGGATCGGGTCTTCGGCAGTTTTCAGTTGATATTAATCGCATTGAGTGATTAGCCTGAGCACAATATCCCCGACCGACTGCGGCAACGTCGCCACGGTCGACGCAATAATCATAGCAATACTGGCGTGACAGGGAGCTGACATGCAGCCACATTCCACTGAAATTCTCACCGCTGACTGTTGTATCGTCGGCGGTGGCCCGGCCGGATTAATGCTGGGTTATCTGTTCGCCCGCGCAGGCCTGCGCGTGGTGGTGATCGAAAAGCACGCCGATTTTCTCCACGATTTTCGCGGTGACACCATCCATCCCTCGACGCTGGAAATTATGCATCAGCTGGGTCTGCTGGAATCTTTCCTGACGCTGCCGCATCAGCGTGCTGAAAAGCTGGAGGCGGAAATCGGCGGACAGAGTATTACGATGGCTGATTTCTCACGCCTGCCGGTTCAGTGCCGTTTTATCGCCTTTATGCCGCAGTGGGATTTCCTGAACTATATGGCTGAACAGAGCGCCCGGTATTCGGGCTTCAGCCTGCTGCAGTCGACCTCTTTTGAGTCGCTGAATGTTGAAAATGGCAAGGTCAGTGGTGTGATAGCTTCCCGCGGGAATCAGCAACTGCACATCCGCTGTAAACTGGTGGTCGGTGCAGATGGCCGCCATTCACGCGTACGCGAAGCGGCAGGACTGACCGGACAGGAATTCGGCGCAGCACGCGATGTCATCTGGTTCCGCTTAAGTAAACAGCCGCAGGATCCCGATCTGGGTATGGGGCATAAAGGGCCACGCCAGAACTTTATTGTTATCGACCGCGGCGACTACTGGCAGTGCGGACTGACTATTCCGAAAGGGGAGTTTGAAGCGAAACAGGCCGCCGGACTCGACGCATTTAAAGCGGAAGTTGCCGCACTGTCGCCGTTCGGGCCTGCGCGCATGGCGGAAATCGAGAGCTGGGAGGCGTTCAAACTGTTGACGATACGTATCGACCGCCTGGACAAGTGGGCGAAACCAGGTGTGCTCTGCATTGGTGATGCGGCGCATGCCATGTCGCCGATTGGCGGGGTTGGCGTAAATCTGGCGATTCAGGATGCGGTGGCGACGGCGAATCTTTTGACCGATCCTCTGAAGCGAGGAGAACTGCAGCTGCGCGACCTGGAAAAAGTGCAGAAGCGCCGTCAGTTCCCTACCGTCGCCACACAGTTTTTGCAGATCAAAATGAGCCGCAGCAAAGCAAAAAGAAAACCTACGGGAAGCAGCAAGGTTCCCGCGATTATCCAGCGCCTGCCGTTTCTGCGTTTTGTACTGGGACGCCTTATCGGTCTGGGCTTCAGGACGGAGTCGCCGCAGGTTGCGCGCATGAAAGAAGAGCGTTAAATGATTTCGACAGTGATCAGATATCATGCGACACTGTTTCACTGTGAAAGTACTGTCAGATTGAGCCGCTATTTATCTGATAATTGGGCGCTAATTGAGCATTCCTGAGCTAAATTATTTTCGATTTTTGCGCCTGCATAGGAGAGGTTTCAGTGCATAACGAGCAAAATGGCAGCGACGTAAAACGTCTGAGTGCGATCAAGGCACTTTTGTCCCCGGATGAAGCCCGGGATAAGGTGCTGGAAAGATTCGTTAATCTCGCCAGCCAGGTGCTGGGTATTTCTGGCAGCTTCATTTCAATTATTGACGATCATAACCAATATATTAAAGCGTCCCGCAACTTCGATCTTAAGCAATCGACCCGTGATGAATCTCTCTGCCGCCACGTCATTGATGGTGAGGGACATCTGGTGGTGTATGACACCTTACTGGATGAGCGCTTTGTCACGCACCCGTTTGTGAAAGGGGATCCGCATATTCGTTTCTACGCCGGTGTCTCGCTGCAGAACCTCGACGGCGCGGTGCTGGGCACGCTCTGCGTCACCGACACCCAGCCACATCCCTTTACGGATGAGAAACTCGCTACGCTGCGCTCACTGGCTACGCTGGTCACCTCATTTCTGGATGTCTGGAACAACGCGGGTTTTGCCGACGTCATTACGCACCTGCCGAATCGCCCACGTCTGATTCGTGATATTCAGCAACTGACTCTTGTCGCACCACAGAGCCGCTTTCGCCTGATTCTTATCGACTGCCTCGACATCATTCGCGCCTATGAGCTTTCCCGTGCGGTGGGCATTGCGCCGATGGAGAAACTGCTAAAGCAGATGGCGCAGGATGTCGCTCACCGGCTCAATCTTCCGGAGAATGAAACGCTCTATACTTTCGCCCCAGGCCGTTTTGCCATTGTTCAGCCCTACTCGGGTCGTTATACCGCACATAACATGATCGACCTGTTTAAGGGCATGAAGGCCGATCTGGCGGAAAATATCACGCTCGACCTGGATGTCTTTACCGGTGAAACAGAGTTTGTACCGGGCCAGATGGATGCCAATGAAACGGTGCGTCAGGCCGTGAGCGCGCTGCATGAGGCGGTGGATGAGAACATCAGTGCAATGTGTTTTGAAGAGAGTTACGACTCGCGGCGCACCGATGACTTTATGATCATGAACGATCTGGCTCAGGCGCTGAATAAAGACGAAGAGCTTTACCTGGCCTGGCAGCCTAAAGTGTGTCTCAAAAGCGGTAAAACGGTCGGGCTGGAGGCGCTGATCCGCTGGAATCATCCTGAGCGGGGCGAGCTTTTCCCTTCAGAATTCATTCCGTTAGCGGGTAAAACCAACCTGATTTCCGATCTGACCAACTGGGTTATCGATCACACCATTGAGCAGCTTGCGCGCTGGGATCGCGAATACGATCTGATTCCGGTTTCGATCAACGTCAGCGAACGCGACTTCGCAAAGCCCGATTTTGCCGATCGGCTGGTGGCAAAATTAGCGGCGGCTCAGTTACCCAATTCTATTCTGGGCATTGAGTGCCTGGAGAATGAACTGATCACCAAAACCAATGTGGCGATCAGCGGGCTGGAAGCGCTGAAATCACACGGCTTTGTGATCTCGCTGGATGATTTCGGCACCGGCTACAGCAACATCAGCTATCTGCAGGATATCCCGCTGGATGTGATTAAGATCGACCGATCCCTGATCTCGCGTATGGGTGAAGATGATGCATCAAAAATCATCGTCAGATGCATTATTCAGATGCTGAAAGAGCTGAACTATACCGTGTTGGCTGAGGGCGTTGAGACGGAAGCCACCCTGACGTTGCTGAAAACTTACGGTTGCGATCAAATCCAGGGCTACTTCTTTTCAAAACCACTGCCAGCCAGCGATATTGAACACTGGCTTTATCAGAAGTGATGCCAGGCAAATGGCCCGCAGCGATCGTTGCGGGCTCTCTTATTACTCACTGCCGGTGGCGTAGCGCTCAACCGGCGTGATGCTTTTAATCAGCTTGTTATCAAACAGAAATTGCTCGTAAGCCTGATAGCGTGCGCGATCCAGTTTTGCCGGATCGGCGGCAAACAGCGGCAGGGTGGCACGCCATGCCTGATGATTCAGCGGTGTGTTCAGCTCCGGATGCGCGCGGGCAAAGGCCTGCCAGCTCTCCTCCGGGTGCGCCTGCAACTGCGCATTACTCTTCTTCAGTGCCCGCAAAAACTTTTTGATTTTCTCCGAGTGTGCCTCATCACGGTTGGCGACGATGATCAGTTCGTCATAGGCCGGAACACCATAATCCTCGACGTTGAAGACTACCGGTTTTTTACCGTGCTGTTTCATCTCCAGCGCTTCGATATTGCGATAGCCGCCGATAACCGCATCCACCTGCCCGGTCATCAGGGCGCTGGTGAGCTGGAAATTAACGTTAACCAGCTTAACCTGATCGGCTTTAACGCCATCATGGTTCAGCATGGTCGCCAGCGTCGCCTGTTCAATGCCGCTGACGGAATAGCCGATGCGTTTCCCTTTTAAATCGGCTGGTTTTTTTACCGTTTCGTCTAACGTCATCAGCGTATTCAGCGGACTGTTAATCAACGTCCCCACCCACATCAAGGGCAATCCCTGATCGGCGAAGAAATGCAGCTGCGGCTGATAGGTAATCGCTAAGTCCGCCTGCTTTGCTGCCACCAGACGCGGCGGCAGCGCCGGATCAGAAGGCGGCACAATGTTAACCTCCAGCCCTTCTGCCGCAAACGCGCCGGTCTGCTGGGCCACCATAATGGGTGCGTGATCGGGGTTGATATACCAGTCGAGCACCAGTGTCAGTTTCTCCATCGCCTGAGCCTGTGTGGCTAAGGTGGCGCTGAACAGCAGGGTAAACAGAGGCATTTTTGTCATGGGTTTTCTCATTGGTTTAGTCATTAATGTGTCTCGGGTGCCCAGGTAATCAGGCGGCGCAGCAGGATGTCGAGGGTCAGCCACAGGGCCAGCGTCATCAGCACCAGAATAAACAAGGCGGCGAAACAGAGGTCGCTCTGCATCCGGGCGTTGGCATTCAGCATCACGTAGCCCAGCCCCTCGGCCGAGCCGACCCATTCACCGATGATTGCGCCTATTGGCGCGACGGCTGCCGCCATCCGCAATCCTGAGCCCAGGGCGGGCAGCGCGGCTAATAGCCGGACATGGCGCAGTTGCGCTGCAGGTGATGCGCCCAGCGTGCGAGCCAGATCGAGATAGCCGGGCGTGACGCGACGCAGGCCATCAAAAAAGGCGGAGGTCACCGGGAAGAAGATTACGAGGACGGCCATCGCGACCTTTGCGCCCATGCCGAAACCAAACCAGAGCACCAGCAGCGGCGCCAGGGCAAAAACCGGAATCGCCTGGCTGGTGATCACCAGCGGCATCATCCAGCGCTGCAGCCACGGCGAAAAGGTCATGCCCAGCGCCAGCACACTCCCCAGCAGCACGCCGAGAGCCATGCCGCTGACGATCTCGGTCAGAGTAATCAGGGTGTGATGGCCGAGATATCCGGCGTTTTGCCACAGTTCGATGGCGACCGCAGCGGGTGAGGGCAGCAGAAAGGCCGGAACCGAAGTCAGCGTGGCGAGCCACCACAGCGCAATCAGTCCGGCAAACAGCATCACTCCACGGTGAAAACTGGCAAAACCTTTGTGTAATCTCATCCCGCAATCCTGCTCAGCTGCTTCAGCAATGCGGCCTGACTCTGCATTACCTGTATGTCGTCTGCAGCCCGCGGTGGCTGGCCCGCCAGGGGCGGGCAGGTTTCAATTCCCGCAGAACCGATCACCAGCATGTGGTGACTGAGCCGACTGGCTTCAGCGGCGTCATGGGTAATCAGCAGCACGGTGTGTCCGACCAGCACTTCTGCGGCCAGCGTCTGGATCTGAGCGCGGGTGAGGGCATCCAGTGCGGAGAAGGGCTCATCCATCAGCACAACGGGCTGACGGGTGTAGAGGGTGCGGGCCAGCGCGGCGCGCTGACGCATCCCGCCGGAAAGTGTCGCGGGTCGCGCGTTCGCAGAATGGCTAAGACCTACCCGCATCAGCAGATGCTGCGCCCAGTCGCGATCGGCCCTTTCACCTTTCAGGCGACTGGCGAGACAGACATTTTGTTCAACCGTCAGCCAGGGATAGAGCAGATCCTGTTGCCCCATCCAGGCGATGCGTCCGGTCAGCGGCAGGCCGTCGCTGCCGCTGACCTGCCCGGCGGTGGGTGGCGTCAGACCAGCAATGACCCGCATCAGGCTGCTTTTTCCGACGCCGCTGGCACCCAGTAAAGCGGTAAAAGCACCGCCCGCGATCTCCAGATCAAGCTGGCTGAAGAGTGGCTGCTGGCCATAATTCAGGCTGAGCTGGCGAATTGAAATGCCTGGCGGCACCGGACTGCACGGCAGGTTCATGAGCTGATCCGCTGGGCGGCAGCATGGTTGAGACCCATCTGCCAGAAAGCGGCTTCCAGCCGGGTCGCGGTGGTGAAGATCTCCGCCAGCGGGTGAAACCGGTGTTCACCGGCACGCTGCCGGGCCAGGGTTTCAAACAGTGAAAGTGAGGAGCGAACGCCAGCCAGATAGGCTTCGTCGCCGTAATTTTCTATCCATGCCGCGTAAGGATTCCCCTCAAAGCGGGTTGCGGGATCATGCAGTAGTGTCAGGCCAATTTCAGCGTAACCGGCAACGCACGGCATCAGCGCGGTCAGCAGCTCCAGCGCATCCCCGGTGTGACCCACGTCCAGCACGTAGCGGGTGTAGTTGAGCGTTTCCACGGCTTCGGGTTCACTCGCCATAGCCGCCTCGCTGATGCCCCATTGCTGGCAGTAAGCCTGGTGAAGCGGCAGTTCGCTAATGATGGCGTTAAGCGATGCCGTTGCGCTGCGTAAGGCTGCTGGCTCGGAAAGTTTGCTGATCAGCAGGCCCCAGGCACGGGCGAAGTGCAACAGAAACAGATAATCCTGGGTGAGATAGTGGCGGAAGGCGGCGGGTGGCAGGGTGCCCTGACCGAGTTGCCGCACAAAATCGTGCCCGATATAGGCGTGCCATTGACTGCCCGCCTGCTGGCGCAGACGACCATAAAAGCCGGTGTCGAAAAGCGGATGTGACATAGGATCTCCAGTAACAGGGAGATCCGGGCATACGGTCTGGAACAGGGAATGTTGCAGGAGATGACGCAGAAAATCTGCCGACCCGTCCCTTCGCTGGCATGACCCAGATCAGGTTCAAAGGGTTCGGCTTACGCCATCTCAGCCCATTACAGGACACCCCTCGGAGACATTGGTTATACGATAATTACTGCCGGAGTACAACGGCAGAAATAAGTGTTCTGTTCCGGCGTTGCTGTCGCGCCAGTAACAGCATGACGATAGATTTTAAGTGACGTTGTCACTCAAGATCCGCACCATTACTGGCAATGACTTTTTTGTACCACCAGAAGGATTTCTTCCGCGTGCGCGCCAGCGTGCCGTTACCCAGGTCGTCGCGGTCAACATAGACAAATCCGTAGCGCTTGCTCATTTCACCCGTTGAGGCGGCAACCAGATCGATACAGCCCCAGCTGGTGTAACCCATCACTGGCACGCCATCCTCGATCGCGTCGCCCATGGCGCGGATATGTTCGCGCAGATAGCTGATGCGGTAATCATCGTTGATCTCGCCATTTGATTCGATCTCATCGCGCGCGCCCAGGCCATTCTCCACCAGAAACAGCGGCTTCTGATAGCGGTCATACATCATATTCATCGTGATGCGTAAGCCGAGCGGATCGATACCCCAGCCCCACTCACTACGCGGTACATGGGGATTGGTCAGGGATTTCACCACATTGGCGGCGCTGCTGTTCTGCTCGTTCATCTCTGCCGAGGCGCAACGTGAGGCGTAGTAGCTGAACGAGACAAAATCGACGCTGTTTTTCAGGATGTCGGCATCGCCGTCAGCGATCTCAAGCGTCACACCTTTTTCACGGAATACGCGGGCGGCGTAGGCCGGATAGGCCCCGCGCGCCTGCACATCAATAAAGAACAGGTTTTCGCGATCCTTTTCCAGCGCAGCCCAGACATCTTCCGGCTTGCTCGACCAGGGATAGAAGTTGCCGCCTGCCAGCATGCAGCCGACCTGGTTCATCGGATTCACTTCATGCGCGATGCGCGTCACCAGCGCGCTGGCGACCAGTTCATGATGGGCCGCCTGATACTTAACCTGATCCTTGTTCTCACCGGGTTCGAACACCAGACCGGCGCCGGAAAACGGGCTGTGCAGCAGGATATTAATCTCATTGAAGGTCAGCCAGTATTTCACCAGGCCATCAAACGCCTCAAAGCAGCTGCGGGCATAGCGGGCAAAAAAGTCGACCATTTTGCGATTGCGCCACGAGCCATATTCAGTCACCAGATGCATCGGCACATCAAAGTGACAGAGCGTGACCAGCGGTTCGATATTATATTTCCGGCACTCCTCAAAGACCGCGCGGTAAAAGGCGATGCCTTGCGGATTGGGCGTCAGTTCATCGCCATTGGGATAGAGACGGCTCCAGGCAATCGACGTGCGGAACACGCTGAACCCCATCTCCGCCATCAGCGCAATGTCTTCCGGATAGCGGTGATAAAAATCGATGGCTTCATGGCTGGGATAAAATTCATCGTCACGCAGGGTAAAACGCTTTTCCAGACCGAGTTTGACCTGCATACGGTGCGGGCCATGTGGAATCATGTCGACGGTGGTTAAGCCCTTTCCGCCTTCACGAAAGCCGCCTTCACTCTGGTTGGCGGCCAGTGCGCCGCCCCATAAAAATCCTTGCGGAAACCTTGAATCAGACATGCAATCCTCTTTTCCGGGTCAGCGTGACCCTTTCCTTTAGTGGCTATTAATCGCGTTAGCGCGTTCGGTAACGGGCGCAGGTTGCGTTGCGCTTTCGGGTGCGGTTTTGGTTTCGGGTTCGGTTTCAGGAATATCTTCAAAACCTAACAGCAGCGTCAGCACAAATGACAGCACCACAGACAACACCATGACCGCACCGACCCAGACAATACTCATGGGATTGGTGGGATCGAAGAACTGTACGCTGGTAAACAGGCCAGGAGAGGCCATGGAGTGGCTGGCCAGCCCGCCAATGCCCGCTACCGCGCCGCAGATAAAACCACTGATCAGACAGGCGATCAGCGGTCGTTTTAAGCGGACCGCAACGCCATAGAGCGCCGGTTCTGAAATGCCGGCAATAATCGCTGATGCCGCTGCTGCCAGCGCGGTCTGGCGCAGTTCACGGTTTTTGGTCCTGAACGCCACCGCCAGCGACGATCCTCCCAGCGAAAGGTTGGCGCCAATCTCTGACGGCATCACCATGCCCTCTTTGCCGGTTTCGGCAATGGTCTGGATGATGGTGGGGGTGAACACCCGATGCATCCCGGTCATCACCAGCAGCGGCCAGATTGCGCCCATAATCGCGACGGAAAGCCAGCCAAGATAGCCATGCACGGTGTAGACCAGCGCGGAGATGCCGCTGCCGATCCAGATACCAATCGGACCAATCAGCACAATCGCGATGGGTGCCGCAATCAGCACAATCAGCATCGGTTTCAGGAAGTTTTTAGTGACGGCAGGGGTAATACGATCCACGCCGCGCTCGATGTGCGACAGGATCCAGGTCATCACCAGCGCCGGGATCACCGTATAGGTATATTTCACCGCGGTCACCGGGATGTAAGCAAATTCCACCGCCTGACCCTGTGCCGCTTTTGCCATCAGTTCAACAAAGTTGGGATGAACCAGTACACCGGCAATGGCGATCGCCAGCGACATGTTCGTTTTGAATTTCAGCGCCGCAGAGGCGGCTACCATGATCGGCAGGAAGAAAAATGCGCCATCGCCAATCACGTTGAGGATGACCAGCGTTGATGAGCCTTTCTCAAATACGCCCGCCATATCCAGGATCATCGCCAGCAGCTTAACCATTGACCCGCCGATAATGGCCGGAATCAGCGGCGACATGGTGCCCACCAGCGCATCAAGAATACCGGCGCCGATGCCCCGCAGCGTGATTTTACGTTTTACGGGTGCAGTCGATGTCGCTGCGGGCGATCCCAGCTCCAGCACCGCCTGATAAGCCTGTGACACGTTGTTACCAATGATCACCTGGCACTGAGTGTCGTTGTGCACCACGCCCATAACGCCATTGATCGCCTTGAGCCGGGGATAGTCGACCTGAGCTTCATCTTTCAACACAAACCGCAGGCGGGTCATGCAGTGGGTTACGGCTTCGATATTGGTGAGGCCGCCTAGCGCATCGACGATGGCGCGTGACACCTCGGCATAATTTCTGGGCATGATCGCTCTTCTCTGTAGGGTAAATCGGTTAAAGTTTTTATGTTTTTGCGCCTGCGGGCAGGCAAATAGGAAACCGGTTTCACAAAATCATGAAGTGCTTTCATGGCGCCGACAAGCGCCAAAATCATCAAGATCTCTTTTTTGTGAACTCCATCACCTGATGCTGCCAGGTAATCACATACTAAGGCGGGGTAAATATTTCCAACATTGAGAGGCTTAGGTAGACTGCAGGACGACGCAGCAAAGGAGTATCACCATGGCAACGATTCAGGAAGTGGCAAACAGGGCGGGCGTCTCTAAAGCGACAGTGTCACGTGTGCTCTCGGGCAATGGCTATGTCGGGCAGGAAAAGCGTGAAAAAGTACTGAAGGCGATTGCCGAAACCGGATACCGGCCCAATCTGCTGGCGCGCAACCTGGCGACAAAAACGTCTCAGACCATTGGACTGGTGATCACCAATACGCTCTACAGCGGCAGCTACTTCACTGAACTAATGGCACACTCCGCGCGCATACTGGAGCAGCAGGGCCGCCAGCTGATTCTGGCGGACGGCAAACACACCGCTGAGCAGGAAGAGGCGGCGATTCAGTTTCTGCTCGATCTGCGCTGTGACGGCATCATTATCTATCCGCGCTTCCTGAGCATTGACGCACTGGATGCGATTATCTCCCGGCACAAACAGCCGATACTGGTGATCAACCGGCGGCTGCGCGTCAACCATAGCTACTGCATTTACAGCGATCAGCACGCCAGCAGCGCCACGGCGGTGAGCCATCTGCTGAATCAGGGGCATCGCGAGATCGCGTTTATCACCGGTTCGCTCGATTCGCCGACCGGCGTCGAGCGACTTTCCGGCTATCACGCTGCGCTGGCCGCACAGGGCATTGAAGCCGATTCCCGGCGAATCGTGACCGGTAAATGGACGGCGCAGAGCGGTATGGCGGCCGTGGACATGCTGCTGGAACGCAGGGTGACATTCAGTGCGCTGGTGGCGAGTAATGATGAGATGGCGATTGGTGCCATCAAACGTCTGACTGAATGCAGCATCGCGGTACCCGGGCAGGTTTCGGTGATTGGCTTTGATGATATTCCGCTGGCGCCCTTCATCACGCCGTCGTTATCCAGCATGAAACTGCCGGTCACCGAGATGATCGATGAGACGATTAACCGCCTGCTGACCATGCTGGATGGCGGAGACTGGCATACTCAGGCACCTTTCACGGCCTGCCTGATGCTGCGGGACTCCGTTACTAAAGGCCCCGGCCGTTCTGCTTAACCTGCGGCGATCTGTATCACCTCTATCGCCTGTTCCCTGAGCAGCGCTACCGTCGCCGCATCCAGCGTCTCATCGGTAATCACGTGCCCGACCTGATAACCGGATGAAAGCGGATAAGGGTGAATCTGACCAAACTTGGAGGCGTCGGTCAGGGCATAGCTCTCAGCGCCTTTCGCCAGCACGGCATCCACCACATCACAGCGCAGCATGTTGCGGCCGGTAAAACCGGTCTCCGGATGCCAGCCATCCACGCCAACAAATGCCCGGTGAAAATGGACCTGCTGGATGGAATACCGCGTCAGCGGGCCGACTACCGACTCACTGCTTTTCTGCAGCAGGCCACCGAGTACAATCACCTCACAGGTGGCTTCCCGAAGAAGCTGGGCAATATAGTGACTGACGGTAATCAGCGTAAGATCGGCGCGGTCAGCCAGCGCACGCGCCAGCAGCGCATTGGTGCTGCCGCCTTCGATGAAGACCGATTCACCCGCCTGAACCAGGCTGGCCGCATGTCGTGCCAGCGCCTGCTTAGTGAGATAGCGGGTATTCATGCGGGTGCCGACGTTATCGCTGTCCAGCGCCAGCGCGGAACCGTGAACCCGCCGCAGCAACCGGTCGCGTTCCAGCAGTGTGAGATCCTGACGCACCGTCACTTCAGAAACCCCGGTAAGCTGCGCCAGTTCGCTGACCGTTACGCTGCCCCGGCTATTAACCAGTTGAATAATCTGATGATGTCGCGGGTTCATAATTGCGTTTCGCAGAAAAAAAGAAGCTCCAGTGTAACAGGGATATCCCGCGCTGGTGTACAACGCGGGATTGGGATCAGGACAAATCCAGCGACCGGCGTCCGTTAAGATTGAGATCCTGCAGCGTAAAACGCTGGTCCCACTCTGTTTCATAATCTTCTGGCGGAAAATCTCCCGGCGAACGTCCCTGCTCCAGGGCCTGTGCAACCCGCCGGGCATAGGCGCGGTTTTTGTCACACATAGGTGCAGCGGGGATATACATCACATTGCCCCAGCCCTGCTGATCTTCAACCGGTGCAACGGCGTGGATCACATCACAGTGCCACCATACCGAATCGCCCGCCTCTAAGGCCGGTATCGAACAGAGTCCTGCAATCAGGTGCGGATGCCACTGTTCATTAACGGGCAACACCCGGCCCGGCGCGACGCCGCACAGTTCATCTTCAGGTACGTCTGAAAGCAGCGGGCGCAGCAGAACATAGGCCATCGCCTGCGGAACTGGTACAACGTGCAGCAGGCCCTGACCGGGGATCATATCGGAGAGTGCGGTCCAGCCCTGAAAGGTCCGGAACACGGAACATTTGGTGGTACCCGGCAGATCATACTCATCCACTTCGGTGCGGTGAGCTGCATCCCACGGGTCGTAAGCGGCAAAATCACCGTGAAACAGCTTACTGAAAACCTGCTGATATGCGGGGAGTAACCAGCGTTCCAGCGCGCCGGAATCGGTATGGGCGCCTAATCCCTTCGAGGTGGTGCCCGGCAAGCGGCGACGGATGCGATCGGGATAGATAACGCTGACATCCGGGTCAAACCACTGCTTTCCCGGTGATTCAGATTTCCATAACCGGTTCAGAAAAGATTGCGCGTCAGCCATTGCCGCGCTCTGCCGCGCCTGCATTTGCGCCTGTGACCAGTAAATCGGATAGATTTCGGGGCGGGAGGCGGCCAGCGATCCAAAAAAGTCATCGCCGGGGCCGCGATAGTGTTCGTCAAACCGGTTGTGATCCAGATAGTCGAGCATCGACTTATCCCATGCCAGCGCCTGCTCACGCGCGAAGTGCTGCTTAATTACCACACAGCCGCGACGTTTAATCAGCGCCCGGGTTTCATCCGAAACCTTTCCCGCTGCAATGTCCTGCATGGGCACTACCGGCCAGGCACTGCCCGTGCGCTTTTCATCTGCTTTTGCTTCAGCAATCGCAGCAGTGATGTTGTCGCAAACCTGACGGAAAAGGGCATCGACATCACCAATCTGTTGACGTAACTGCTGTTTCATCTCGCGAATAGCGGTTTTGACGTCGTCAGGTAAAGGGGTTGATCGGGAATCTTCACGCATCTCGTGCTCCTGAATATCTGGGGGTTGAGTTACGAATGTAATTAAAATAACCTTCATTCGTAATATTCGACTGAGGTTAACATCCTTTTAACGAAAAAAAACGTGCGTGATAACACAACTCCGGAACCGGAACGCTCTGAAAGCCGTTAGCAAAGTCACTATTTGCATTCTCATTAATCCACACAGCGAGTAAGCTTTATGAATCAAATCAATCAGCCGAAAGGACAGAACGGCGAACGTATAGGGGCAGGCGAGATGGCGGTTAAGATGATTGCGGTGGATATGGACGGCACCTTTCTGGACGACAATAAGCAGTACAACGTTCAGCGGTTTTCACGTCAGTATGCGCTGCTGAAGCAGAAGGGCATCCGTTTTGTGGTGGCCAGTGGTAATCAGTATTACCAGCTGCAGCGCTATTTTCCCGACATCAAAGATGAGATCGCTTTCGTGGCGGAAAATGGCGCATGGGTTTCTGACTGTAATGAAGAGATCTTCTGCGGAGAGTTAGCTCAGGAGAAAGTGCATAAGATCCTCGATATCCTGGCGCATGAACCTGACATCGCGGTCGTGGTCTGTGGACGCAACGGCGCCTATATGCATTCATCCACCTCTGATGAGGTGATGGAAATGCTTGCAAACCACTATCACCGGCTGGAAAAACGCGATGACCTCTATGCCATCGACGACACCATTTTCAAATTCTCGCTGAAGCTGGAGCACGAAGGGGTGGATGCACTGCTGCAAAGACTGCATTCCCGTCTGGGCGAGCTGGAAAACATCATGCATCCGGTATCCAGCGGTTTTGGCTTTATTGATCTCATTATTCCCGGCTGCCATAAGGCACACGGCATTGCGCTGCTGCAGGAAAAGTGGGGCATCAGCGATTGCGAAGTGCTGGCGATTGGTGACAGCGCCAATGATATTGAGATGCTGCGTCAGGCCTGCTTCAGTTTCTCAATGGCCAATGCCGCTGATTCGGTCGCTGCCGTGGCGCGCTATCAGACTCAGAGCAACAATGATGAAGGCGCGCTGAATGTCATTTCCCGCGTGCTGGCGCGCGAATTCCCGTTCGATTAAGCCTGCACTGCGTGAGAACTGGCGGCCTTCTATCCGCCACTCTCCTGATGGCTGCGCGCGTGATGTTCCATTTCATCCAGCGCAGCCTGATTCTCCAGTCCCCACTGATACATCTGCTCTATTGGCTGGGCGAAGGTATGCCCCAACGGCGTGAGGCTGTATTCCACTTTTGGTGGCACCACCTGCCACACCTGACGTGACACCAGTCCGCGCTGCTCCAGCTCACGCAGCGTCTGAATCAGCATCTTTTTCGAAATACCCTGCAGGCTGCGCTCCAGTTCACCCGTGCGTGCCCGGTTTTCCGGCCAGTGATAGAGCGCATGCAGCACCATCGTGCTCCACTTCACCGAAAAGAGTTCCAGCAGGCGGCGTGGCGGTGAATCCGCATAAAAGCAAAGTTTTCCTTCAACCCAGACCGGCATAATGACTTCCCAGATAGTATGGTAACCAAAAGGTAACTACTACCAAATGGGGTTCCGTATGTCTATAGTGGGCCGCTTTCTTTACGACCACCAGGTGAAAAGAGGCAACAGATGAAAATTAACGCACTGATAGCGTCCCAGGCAGATCAGCCGCTGCGGGCAGGCCAGGTAGAGTTACGCGAGCTGCAGGCTGACGATGTGAAAATCGAAATTCTTTACTGCGGTGTTTGTCACTCCGATCTGCATATGGCCCGTAATGAATGGGGAGTCAGCCGCTATCCGCTGGTTCCCGGTCACGAAATTGTCGGACGCGTAGTGGCAGTGGGCGGCAACGTCACTAAATTTGCCGCCGGGGATACGGTTGGCGTTGGCGTGATGGTCGACTCGTGCGGTGAATGCCATTTCTGTCAGCAGCAGGAAGAGCAATATTGTGAGGCGGGTTTCACGCCGACCTACAACGGCACGGATAAATACACCGGCAATACGACATTTGGTGGCTATGCGCAGCATGTCATCGCCGACCAGCATTTTGTGGTCACGGTGCCCGACAATCTGGCGCTGAATGCGGTGGCACCGCTGCTGTGCGCTGGCGTGACCGTCTGGTCACCGTTGCAGCATTTTAAAGTCAAAGCAGGCGATCGTGTGGGTGTGGTCGGACTCGGGGGACTGGGTCATATGGCGGTTAAACTGGCCAGCGCACTGGGCGCAGAAGTCACCCTGTTTACGACTTCTCCGGCGAAAGGGGAAGATGCACGCCGGCTCGGCGCTAAGAACGTGGTGATCTCACGAGACGCCGCACAAATGGCTGACTGCCAGGCGTCACTGGATATCATTCTGGACTGTGTCGCTGCACCACACGACCTTGATCCTTATCTCGGTGCGCTGAAAACCAATGGTCAGCTGGTGCTGGTGGGCATACCCGATCAACCTCATCCATCACCGAATGTGACACCGATGGTGTTTCGTCGCCTGAGCATCAGTGGCACATCGATTGGCAGCATTCAGGAGACGCAGCAGATGCTCGACTTCTGTGGTCAGCACAACATCACGGCTGATGTTGAGATGATCACCGGTGAAGAGGTCGAAACTGCCTTTGAACGTATGCTGACCAGTGATGTGAAATATCGTTTTGTCATCGATATGCAGAAAACCCACTGGTGATGAATACGGCCCGCTGTGAAAGCGGGCCGTTTGCCTTGTACCCCGGGCAGAAACCGAATGGTAGAATTCTGTTTATAGTTACAACATACTTATATACTTTAGTATCGACCGTTCTCATTGAACTCCGTGCAGCAGGAGTCTTGCAGCAAGATCGTTCTGATTAGACAAAAAAATACCCGGCTCATTGACCGGGTATCTCTTTTGCCGCTTACCAGGCGCAGTTAATCCTGCTCTTTATCCGCGTCACTCTTTTCCGCTTCTGCTTTCTCCACAGCATGGGTAAAAGGCTTAAGCAGCTGAATATCCAGAATCACATACACCATGGTGCTGATAAACAAGGAGATGACACTGCCAAATACCCCGCTGGTGGTGAACGTCAAATAGTTATAAATCACCAGCCAGGTCAGGCAGATAAACAGCGCGAGCGAAATAGAAAGGTTGGGCACGGAGTAGTTGCTGGTACCACCGCCCTGGGTATGCGTCGCTTTAAACAGATTTCCGATGGAGTATTTCTCCAGCACCAGGATAGTCCTTTCCCAGTTACGCTGTTTACGCGCGCTGGCGCGGGTCAGGAACAGATAGAGAATAGAGATGAAGAAGCCGGAGAAGGCGAGCAGCACCGGAATCGCTTCCAGCGCATATTCAATACTCTTATGAGGCGTGCCAGTGGTGCTGAGATCAAGCGTCAGCGAGGCACCCAGCGCAGCATATAAAAAGAGAAACAGAATCAGAAAAGTCAGGCTACGTTTCCAGTCGCCATCGGCCTCTGCACCTTTTTGCTGGATGGCCAGCTGAAGCGATTGCTGAATCTGTTGTGCCTGTGGTGAGTCTGTTTCAACGGTGTGGCATGGCGCAGCAAAGAAGTTGTGCATAAACAGCTCATCTTCTTTGTGAATGGTGATTTTCATCAGAAACCTGTATTCGGGGAATTTTCTTTATTCTAATCAGCACAGCATGAATTAACAGTAACTTTGGCTTTATACCTTCAGCCCCGCACTGACTCAGCGGGATATCAGGTTTAGCAGGCTACCTAAAACTGAATCGGTTGCGAAACTCTGCTCAGCATTATCCTCTTCGTGACGCAATTGCTGATAGCGCAGCAGCGCGGCATCGGCGTTATCGGCATGCACCACGTCCCACACCATCTTATAGCCATCAGCCATTAACGCGTCCTGCTGATCCTGCCGCTCAGTGTTCACGGCTCTGACTGTTTGCTCTTTCTGAAACAGACGATAGTCTGGCATGGCTATTTCTCCCCAGTCTGGTCCAGCGCTTTAAATTGCTTAATGGCTTCATTGATATTGTTGGTATCGACGGTTGCAATACAGCGATCGCCATTGAACACCTCATAGCGGGCATTATGCAGCTGAAACAGCAAATCCCTGCCACGAAAGTGTATACGTTTCTGTTTAACGCCAATCCCATGCCGCCGTAATAGTGCCTGTGACAGGCGATCGGTCTCTTTTATCATTCCTTCAGCTCCTCGGCAGTACGTGGTCACTGCCAGTAAACCTGATGAACATTAGTTTTATATTAAGAGATAACCCTATTTTTTACAGGGCTAAGCGCAGGTTTCAGAGAAATTACCGGGCTGCGTGTGCTGACGGAATCAGCAGCTCACCGGATTAATGCCATTCCCTGCGTTAACGGACCGCAAATGCGGTACACTTGCCGGAATAACTCGCCACAGGACACGCCGCTATGAACGATAAAAAGATGATTTCCATTGATCAGTTCAACGCTGATGAACGACTGGCCGTCGAGCAAACCTATAAGGGCCTGGCCGAGAAGTACCGTCAACGAACCGGTAAAGAGCCTGATAGCAAAAAAGAGAAAGAATTCAATAGTGAAGCTCGTCAGATCATCATGACCAGCAAACTGGAGAAGGAGAGGGCGCAGGCTGAGAAGGAGAAGAAAAAACCGCTGCGTAAGAAAAAACCTTCTTCAATGACCGCCAGTGAAGTCAGCGATTTCAACTGGTCTGCCTCAGTGGTTAAAGGCCGCCGATAAAAAGCCTCCGCGCGTATTCATGGCGCGCGGTATCTTCTCACATTACTGCTAATGTCCCCTGACTGCCATCGTCCTCTGCACACAAGTCACAGCCTGCCGAGATGCCTTTATCGACCCGCAATAAGAATATTCTGTAAATAGTTTACCTTAATTCAATAATTGCCGATAAACTGCCATAACCTGTTGCTGCTTCAGTCTGCATATGAATTACTACACTCCTGACGATATTCAGCTGAAGCGCCGATCGACGCGATTTGTGCGCCGCATGTTCATGATGCGCCAGCTCGGCACCTTTCTCTGTTTCCTGCCCATTCTGTCAGTATTGATGGAGCTGGGAAAAAGCCCGGAGCTCTGCGCACTGCTATTTACTAATGCGTTTGTCTGGCCCTATGCGGCCTTCAGACTGGCATTGCGATCGCGCGATCCCACAGGTTTTGAACGTAAGAATCTGACGCTGGATGCCGCTTTCGGCGGCTTCTGGGTGGCAACCATGGCGCTGAGTCCGCTTCCCTCGATTATTATCATGGCGGTACTGATCTCTGATCGTTACTCGGCGGGCGGTTGGGTTCAGCTGAAGTCTGCTTTGCAGGCCTTTCTTTTGACCTTTTTAATGGTCTGGTTAGCGGAAAAGGCGCCTTTGCAGCTGACTTTCTCTACCCGCACCGTCTGGCTGACTCTGCCGCTCGCCAGCGGCTATCTGCTGGCGCTCAGCGTGGTTTCACACAATCTGACCCTGAGTCTGCGAAAGAAGAATCAGGAGCTGGAACGCATTGCGCTGATGGATCCTGGTCTGAAAATACCTAACCGCCGTCTCTTTGAGCGGCGGCTTGAAAGCGAGTTTTTACGTACACAGCGAGGTGAGGGGAAGGCCTGGCTGATGCTGCTGGATGTCGATCACTTCAAACAGGTTAACGACACTTTCGGGCATGAAGCCGGCGACTTTCTGCTGGCAGAAATCTCGGCACTGCTGCGGGACAGCGTCGGCCTGAAAGATATACCTGCCCGCTTTGGCGGTGATGAGCTGTGTGTGATTGTGCGGGATGCGGATGAACCCAGCATCATGTTGCTGGCAGCGCAGATCAGACAGGGGATTGCCCTGCTGCGGCTGCCGGCTTCATCCACCTTTCAATGCTCGGTGAGTATCGGGATTGCACCGGCATGCGATGCGGCGACAATTCATGAATGGCTGAGATGCGCCGACGAGGCGCTGTATCAGGTCAAGCGCGCCGGACGTAACGATGTGCAGGTGTGGCATTCCGGCACGCTGGAAACGCTGAGTGAAGTCAGGGGCAGTTAACAATGCAGCCTGAGAGCGTGGCTCAGGCTGAGAGATTAAATCGCCGGGTAGTCGCCGGTGCCTTCAGGCCAGGGCGTGAGCAGATCAAAACCCTCATCGGTCACGGCGACGGTGTGTTCCCATTGCGCCGAGAGCGAGCGATCTTTGGTGACCACCGTCCAGCCATCTGACAGCACGCTGGTTCCGGCTTTACCGGCATTAATCATCGGTTCGATAGTGAAAATCATTCCTGCTTTCAGTGGCATTCCTTCGCCCGGCGTGCCGTAGTGCAGCACCTGTGGATCGGTGTGGTAAATTTCACCGACGCCGTGACCGCAATATTCACGCACCACCGAGAAGCCAGCCGATTCAGCGACACGCTGGATAGCCGCGCCCACATCGCCCAGCGTCGCGCCAGGACGGACGGTTTTGATACCGGCGACCATCGACTGATAGGTGATCTCCACCAGACGTTTGGCACGGACTGACGGTGTGCCGACAAAGTACATCCGGCTGGTATCGCCATACCAGCCATCTTTGATGATCGCTACATCGATATTAACGATATCGCCATCCTTGAGTTTTTTGCTGGCCGGGATGCCGTGGCAGACCACATGATTGACCGACGTGCAGGTGGTACGGGTATAACCGTGATAACCGATGTTTGCTGGCGTCACTTTAAGCTCATTCACAATAAAATCGTGACAGATATCATCCAGTTCTTCCGTGGTGATGCCGGGACGGACGTGAGGTGTAATCATCGCCAGCACCTGAGCCGCAGCCTGTCCGGCTGCCCGTGCCATTCCGATTTCCGCTGCGGTATGAATTTTAACGCTGTTCATGACACGTCTCCTTGTGTGGTGAGGCTCTCTTTAGAGAGCATATTGCGTATATCAGCGCTGCCTTCCAGTTCAAGCCGGATTAGCATCTGCGCCAGTTGATGTTGGGTCTGCTGCGGATAGAGTTCAGCCAGCATACCGAGTTTTAGCCAGTGTTCTGCCTGTGCATTAATTGAGCGGCTCATCGCCTGACTGGCGATGCGCAGATTCTCATGCATCAGGTCGGAGATTTTTACGATACCCATGCAAGCCTTATATGAAACGTATATGTTTCGTATAGCTTAACGCTATCGGCGTGATTTGAAAAGAGGGGGAAGAATGTTGCGCGTCTGAAGCAGGGTACAGAATGATGACCCACGGCCACGCATTTCGGTCGCGACAGAAAAATCTATAGATAACAGAGATGTGTGGATGGCCAGGTAACAGTAGTGCTAGCCCCGCCGAAAAAGCGCCGAAACACTGTCTTTTTTTGAAAACGTAGCTGATGACTGAGCAGATGAAGTACTGGGTTGTTCTGGTGGCTGTGGATATTAAGACTGTAGAATAGATGATATAAAATCCGGGAAAACATCAGGGATGTAATCATAAAGAAAATAATTGCTTCTTAATTTTCATAAAATTTTCAAGTCAGACCGACAATAAGCTAAACCGGTGTCTGATAAAACCCTTTCTGTTGCATGCAACGTTCTGCAGCTTCAGGAATTTCCTCTCTGCGGCTCATGACAACAAACACAGTTAAAAAATATTTTCCTGACTACTTTTACACGGTATGGCTATATGTAGTAGCCCATGAGCCAGCCAGAACTGATGCTAACAGTATGTCGATCTCTGAAGCTATGCCGTCAGATACCGGCTGCTAAAACATGAGGTGCAGATGTGCACCGCGATGCAGTTATCCGTTGTCAGCAACAGACAGCAAACTCTTACTCCGGTACAAGCTCCATTCAGCCCAGCAACTTTCAGGGTTGATATCGAAGTAACCGCGGCATTCAGCCATGGCGAGAGCAACATCACGCGGCACTTCGATAGTTGTGGCATTATCACGGATGCTACTGACTTCGTGCTCAGTAAGCGGGCTTCCTTTCTCATTCTCAATTCTCATCAGTAATGGGATGAGGGCAGGTATAAAAACTATGGTCATGAGTTATATCTCATATTATTAAAGGTTCGTGTCCCTACGAAGTCACTAAAATATGACCTCTCCGGGGTGCGGTAAGTGGCATTCTGTAAAATGTGTCTTCCTGAAAAATATCAATTCATCGTCGTTTCATCGCTACAAGGCTTGAAATCAATTAACACTGCCCAGGCATACAGGCAGGTTTGTATAGCCCGGCTGGCTTACCATAGATAAGGGTGAACATGTCGGTGCCATATTCTGGCTAACTGGCTGAGCCTGGGGCTGATTTGGATACTGGTTGTCATAGCTGTTCGTTGAGGGTTTTCTTGCGGCCTGACGGCCCTTCTCACGCACGTAGGATGACGTGTAGTTATGGGCCTGGTATGCGCCATAACCCGCCACGCCCGCAGTAGCATATCTGGCCGTTCGCTTGCTGCTGGAATATCTCTTCTTGATTCTGGGTGTCGTTGTTTGTGATGAGTAAGCTGAACTAAAACCATGGCTGTAGCTTCTATGCCCACCCCCACCACGATGGCCGCGCGCATCAGCTGTAAACGAGGCAGCCATCAGTGATGCCATAGCCAGACTTAAAATAATTCCCTTCATTACTGCTCCAGTTTATTCATATTCATTAATCATGTTCTCGTCAAAAATCACGATATCTTCAGCCAGAAGAACAATTTTTTTAGATTTATTTAACTCGTTCAACGCTGCGCTATCCTTATGAGAGGAGGTCCCCATGTGTGGACGGTTTGCGCAGTACAGCAGCAGAGATGATTACTTTGCATCCCTGGGGCTGAAGCCCGATGAAATTATTTATGATCCGGAGCCGATAGGCCGCTTTAACGTAGCTCCAGGCACCAAAGTGCTCTTGCTCAATGAGCGGGATAATGAACTGCACTTTGATCCGGTTTACTGGGGTTACGGTCCGGAGTGGTGGGACAAACAACCGCTTATCAATGCGCGTGGTGAAACCGCTGCGACGGGACGCATGTTCAAACCGCTGTGGGAGCATGGTCGCGCCATTGTTCCTGCCAATGGCTGGTATGAATGGAAGCGAGAGGGCGACAAAAAACAGCCTTACTTTTTCTACCACAAAGAGAAAGAACCGCTGTTCTTCGCCGCTATCGGCAAAGCTCCTTATGGTAAGGATCATGGGCATGAGGGTTTTGTTATCGTAACGGCAGCGAGCAATGAAGGCATGGTTGATATCCATGACCGACGCCCGCTGGTTTTAAGTGCGGATGCTGTACGCGAATGGCTCAGTGCCGAAACCACGTCGGAACGTGCTCAGGAAATTGCACATGAAGCCGCATTGCCGGAAATGGACTTTACCTGGCATCCTGTTACAGCCAAAGTCGGCAACATCCACAATCAGGGTGAAGCGCTTATTAAAGAGATCAAGCCTGACTGAACAGACCGATGAGGTGAGAGATTTACATAGTTTCCCGCACCGTTTCCCGTTATAAAAACAGGATCACTCGTTTCTTAATCTGAGAGCGTTTATTTTGCAGCCAGACACCATGCGGTTGTTTCTTCGGCCAGTCACCCCATCAGATGCCGATGATCTTTTCAGGATCTACGGCGACCCTGCGACGAATACGTTTAATCCCGCGGGCCCACATCCGGATATCCATCATTCACGGGAAGTGCTATCGCGCTCTATCCGTCACTGGGAATTGAATGGCTTCGGCAGTTGGGCTATCTCGCTTCAGGATAATCCAGAAAGAATCATCGGTTTTGGGGGATTGAGCATCAGAAGCTTTGCCGATATCACGATCAATAATCTGGGATATCGTTTCTCTCCGGAATCCTGGGGGAAAGGACTGGCGACGGAATTTGCGAATTATGCGGTTAGTTATGGATTCGAAGAAGTAAAACTGGCTGAGATTTCTGCAGTCGTAAGAGCGAATCATCTGGCTTCACAAAAGGTTCTGATTAACGCCGGACTCCGGCATACCCGGGATATTTATGATGTGGAAAATGCGCCCGCAAGCATGCTGTTTACCCTGAGTCAGGATGAATGGAATCAAAAACGGGGGTGAGGAGGATATATCCTGTCCTGCTCAGTACCTATCGTTTCAGGTCAATCAGTGCGAGCTGTAGATGATGCGCTATAAAGTTCGCTTTGAGCGCGCTGTAGCGTTGAGCATCGTTGTTACAGAGTGATGCTGCTTCACGCTTTATCTCAGCATAGGTTGCTGCGATATCTCTGTTTTCTCTGAGGTAATCACGGAAAGCAAGGTGCCTTATTATCTGTTCGTCTCCAGCTACAAACGCATGCACCTGATGGCTACGCCTTTCTCCACCCTTAATAAAATATCTGCGGCCTGAGATTCCGTTCTCACCACGAGGACACTTCTATTGTCAGTCATCTCAAATGACGCTGAAGAGTCTGTTAAATCCGTGGTGCCACAAGCGAAGCTGGAATAGTTTTATCCGCATTCAGGCGACAAGTTACGAGAATAACACTCACTGCCTTAATGGCATCCGTCAGGGATTTACCCTTTTACTCAGCCCAGGAACCATCGCTTCTTACCCCTTTCATTACTGTAATTTTTTTCCCCGCTGCCGATAACAGATCCAGTACCAGCGAGCCATAGAAGCGGAACGTCGGTGATAACCTATTAATTCAAACATCGGGGTCTCCTATGTATCGGAACAAAAAAATAAAATTAAGCGTCATGCTCACTGCGGCATTCCTTACTGTCATCTTAACGGGCGTTTTTGTGACAGGATTTGCCGGATTTAAACTCAATACGGCCAGCGATCAGCAGGAATTGACGCGCGCGCGGCTGGGCGATCTCCAGGCCCTGCAGACGCTAAAAGATAATTTAACTCAGCAAACTGTCCTTTTACTGTCCGTGGCTTCAGACACTCAGCCTCAGGCAGAGGCCACTATAAAAACCCAGTTCTCTGCGTTGCAGACCAACAGTGATAATACCACTGCGCATTTCCGGGAACTGATCAACGGTGCCAAAAGCATTCCGGGGATCAATCTTGCTGAAGTAGAAGAGGCTTCCACGCAATTAAATAAAATTGAAGTGGCAGCGGGTCCGCTTCATCAGGCAGAGCAAAACCTGTTTATGCAGAACGCCACTCCGTTCCCGGAAAAACTCCGTGGTGAACTGATCCCTGCGCTTTCGCACTACCGCAATGCAGTGGATGGGATGGTTGATTATCAGGCGAGGGTAACGAGTAAAACGGCCGAAACGTCCACGCAGGCGCTCTCCGGTGTTTATATGACGCTGGCAGGCCTGACCACCCTGTTTGTTGTGATGGGATTTGTGATGAGTGGGCTGATCACCCGCTGGATCAAGACTCAGCTGGGTGGAGAACCTTCGCATGCGCAGGGCCTGGCCGCTGCGATTGCGGCGGGCGATCTGACGACAAAAGTGACCCTGCGTCAGGGGGATACCGTCAGCATGATGGCTTCTCTGGATAGCATGCAGAGCAATCTGCGTGACCTGGTCTCGCAGATTAAAGATTCTTCCGCTTCGGTCGCCATGGCAGCTGATGAAATTTCCCAGGGCAATACTGAACTCTCTTCCCGTACAGAGCAGCAGGCCGCCGCTTTGCAGGAAACCGCCGCCAGTATTGAGCAGCTTACGGTCACGGTAAAAAGTAATGCAGCGGGCGCACAGCAGACCGCGGATTCAGCCCGTGAAACCGCTGCGCTGGCGCGTTCGGGTGAACACGATATGCAGCGCATGTCAGAGACGATGAATGATATTTCAAAAAGCGCGGTGAAAGTCCGGGATATTACCTCCGTTATCGAAGGAATTGCATTTCAGACCAACATTCTGGCGCTTAACGCGGCAGTCGAAGCAGCACGAGCGGGCGAACAGGGTCGAGGTTTCGCCGTCGTTGCGGGTGAAGTCAGGACGCTGGCACAGCGCAGTGCAACGGCAGCCAGAGATATTAAACATCTGATTGAAGAGGCTGTGGCGCAGGTCGAAAGTGGTGTTGTCGTGGCAACCGGCACCGGCAAGAGCATTCTTGATATCAATGCGATGGTTGGAAAACTTGCCGTCGCGATGGATAACATCTCACTCGCCTCAGCTGAACAGATGCAGGGCATTTCACAGGTCAGCATCGCAGTGAACGAGATGGATGGCGTCACGCAGAATAACGCCGCGCTGGTTGAGGAGTCCTCTTCGGCATCACAGTCGCTTTCAGCCCAGGCACACGCTTTACGTGAAGCAGTGAATGCTTTTCGCATTTAAGTTCATGCGCATAACTCACGGCGAAAGACGTGGGTTGAGAGCATCTGAGCTGTCCGGGGCAATGCCTTTTTTACATTGCTGATTTGTATGACCGGGAGCTATTTCTTGCCAGTAATGACGGCTGTCTGCTGTGCGTGAAAAGCAGACGTTGACGCAGTATGGACTCGTTATGATAAGCCCACCTCTGGTGGGCTTATTACATATCGCATCAGCCTGAACCCCCCCCAGCTAAAAAAAATTAAAATTTTTTGCATCCGTTTTCGCTGCTCATTCGTATTAACAGACAAGGGCGCTCTCGCCCTGTCCGTTAACTCAATGAGGGAAGTGAAAATGAAACCATTCCTGCCAACTCTGATTTTTTCTGCATTAGTCTTCAGCTGCGCCACTTACGCGGCGAGCATGGAGAGCGACACGGTGATGGTCGGCGGTGCCGCCATGTACCCATCGAAAAATATTGTTGAGAATGCTGTTAACTCGAAAGACCACACCACGCTGGTGGCCGCCGTTAAAGCCGCCGGCCTGGTCCCGACACTTGAAGGGAAGGGGCCGTTTACCGTTTTTGCGCCCACCAATGCCGCCTTTGAAAAACTGCCTAAGGGCACGGTCGACTCCCTGCTTAAGCCAGAAAATAAACAAAAACTCACCAGTGTCCTGACCTATCACGTGGTCGCAGGAAAACTGGACATGAAAGCGCTGGAGAAAAAAATCAAAGCGGGAGGAGGCAAAGCCGAGCTGAAAACGGTCAATGGCGAATCACTGTGGGTGATGGCAAATGGCCCGCACAACATTCAGCTTAAAGATGCTCAGGGCAATGTTGCCAGTATCACTACGTATGATGTGAATCAGAGTAACGGTGTGATTGACGTTATTGATACCGTGCTGATGCCGTAAAGCGTTACCTATACTGTGTGTAGCCACTGATCGGGTGGCTACACCTTTAACAGGGAAGCCGATGACAAAAAATGTGCCCCATATTCAGGCCGATTTAATGAATCAGATAGCCGTCGGCGATAAAGCTGCTCTTGAGCAGCTTTATCGCGTTCTGTCGCCCCGACTCTATGGGATCATCCTGCGGATGGTGAGACGCCGGGACTGGGCAGAAGAGATCCTTCACGATACGTTTATCCAAATCTGGCAGTCGGCTAACTATTACGACGATAAGCGCAGTGAGCCGCATATCTGGCTCAGTCACATCGCCAGAAATCGGGCGATTGATTTCCTTCGTAAACATGAAAACAGAAGCTGTTCCGTGGATGAGATCAGCGAAGCGGAAGCAGGTTTCCAGACGCCACTTCCTGCCGATGCGAGTCATGCGGAGGCGCGTCGCCTTCAGCACTGCATGGCGCACTTACCCTCTGAGCAGCGACAAAGCATTTCGCTCGCCTATTATCGTGGCCTGTCACAGAGTGAGATTGCGCTCTCTATGAGTCAGCCTGAAGGGACGGTGAAAAGCTGGATCCGTCGCGCGTTAACCCATCTTCGGGAGTGCATAGGCTTATGACTGGTCAGGAACAACATGATCTCACTGCGGCCGAATATGTGCTTGGCCTTACCGACGATGTGACACGTCATCGGCTGGATAAACGCCTCAATGACGATTCATTATTTGCTGCAGAGGTGCTGCACTGGCAGAAAGCGTTCAGCGGCATTGACCTGCTCACACACGCCGTTATCCCGTCTTCTGCGGTCTGGCAGCAGATTGAGCAGGATCTTGGCCGGAATGCAGGCGTCTCTGGCACGACATCAATCCGCAAGCATCCTGGCTTCTGGCTCGGCTGGGGCCTGGCGGCGGCAATGGCTGGCATCCTCATTTTCACCCATTTAAGCAACCCTGATGCCCCACAATCCCTGCAGCTGATTGCGGTACTCAGCGGCGCACAGCCCGATGCACAGTTTGTGGTGAATCTGGATAAGTCAGCTTCACTCCTTCAGGTTTCGGCGCTGAACATCACGCTGCCAGAGAATAAAAACCTGCAGCTCTGGCTGATCAGGGGCAGTGCTGCGCCACAATCTCTGGGGCTGATCAATCACCGCGACAGTAACGTTTTCCGGTTACCGCCTGGCGAGTTAGATAATCAGACGGTACTGGCGGTAAGTCTGGAGCCGGTGGGAGGTTCCAGGCTCAGCGGGCCGTCCGGTCCGGTGATTTTCCAGGGCAAAGTCACGTTGCTTTAATCTTCAGGACGCGGGTTCTCGGGCCGGGATTCAGCGGAAAAGGGGAGTGGATGGCTTTTCGAATGGCAGGCCTCCATGCCCTTGCCTTAACCTAATCAGGGGGAATGACAAAAGAATGGAAATCAGAACGGCGTTGGAGTCTGATGCGGCAGGCATCAGTGAGCTGATACAGCTTGTGTCTGTGCAATGTAATTTTTCAGAGACAGAGCCCTGTCCGCAATGGTTCATCGACAGCACAAAGCCCGATGTGCTTCAGCCGTTGATTGTTTCAGATGACTTTCTCTGGCTGATTGCCGTGGAAAGAGGTGAGGTGACAGGCGTACTCACCCTTTTCGAAGGCAATTTAGTTAAATACCTTTTTGTACATCCGAAATTTCAGCGAAAAGGGGTAGCGAGGGCACTCTGGCAGCGGGCGATTCCCGAACTGCGTTCAGAAATCAGCGTACGGTCTTCACTCCTTGCCGTCCCTTTTTATGAGAAAAGGGGATTTAAAAAAGTCGGGGAGGTCAAATTTTTTAACGGCGTATCATTCCAGACAATGATCGCTCAGCTCTGAATTAACAAAGAGATTTTTAAGTTCTCTGTTTCCGAAATAAAACGGCCCGGCCACGCATTTATCAAACCAGCTTTGAGGGTGAGCGGAACCGGGCCAACCCGCCTTATTTATACCCGCGTATATTCACTGTCTTCAACTCACTGACTTTTTGCGCCATCGCTGCCCGCTAATGCTATATCGGGCGCGTGATTTGCAGCGTTTTTACACTTCATCAGACTCTTTTTACGCCTTTTTTACAGGCCGTTCGGTTTAATTAACGGCACCGGGTGTTTACGTGACAACGTTACACGTTGGCAGTTAAAACCTGATTTACGCAAAAAGCGTCTGCAGGCATTAAGTGGACGGGGTGCACATTCATGAGTGGTTTTCTCCAGTTTATTCTCCGACCTCCTATTAATAGCGGCTCGCTGCCAGGCACTGGTGCCTCTCTGCAGCGTGTTCTTAAGGAATACAGCATGTCAGGCCTTATTCTTATTTCGCATAATCAATGTCAACGTTCGACGCTTACTGCAATTTATGACGGCATACTTTCCCGCCAGGGAGGCGTCTGGGTTAGCTGGGATGGTGAAAGCAGGGTGATGCCTCCGGATGCGTCAAGACCCTACGCCGTGCAGCAGATGGGCCAGTATGAAACCGTGACCTTCCCTTATACGCCGGGCGAGCTTAATGAGGGGTACCATAATTATATTCACAAAGGGCTGTGGCCTGTTTTTCATCAGCGTCCGGACATGGCCCGTTTTTCCGCCAGCGGCTATCAGGAATATAAAAACATCAATAAAGCCTATGCGCGCGCCATCTGCGAAAATGCCACACCCGACGATGTTATCTGGATTCAGGATTATCATCTGCTTGGCAGTGCCACCTATATCCGTGAAGAAGGGCTGACCAACTTAGTGGGTATTTTTCTGCATCAACCTTTCCCGGCTGGCAGAATGTTTGAAACCATACCCGAATGGCGCTGGTTCACTGACTCTCTGTTATGTTGTGATCTGATTGGCTTTCAGACCGTGCAGGATATGAATAACTTCCTGGTCTGGCTGGAGAGCGAATTCCGTATAGAACGGCTGGAGGCGCAAAGCTTTCGTGTTCATGGCCGGATTATCAGGGTGGGTGTGTTTCCTGTCGGAATTGACCTTGACGATGTCCAGTCTCTGCGTGATAGCAACAGCTGTGCTTACATGGAAATGCAGTGCCGCGAAACCCTGCCCGATAATACCGTGCTAAGCGGCGGCCATCTTGATGAGAGCTCAGGGCTACCTTACCGAATCAGCACCCTGGAGGTGCTGCTGCGAAAACATGATTGCTACCAGAAAAATATCACGCTGTTGCAGCTGGCGCCTCCGGCAGCCGGACACGCACATGATGCGTCAGAACTCGGTCACGCTCTGGAGGCGTTGTGCGGGGAACTTAATGGCGTGCATGGCACAATGAACTGGTATCCGGTGAACTATCTGACTCATGGTTACAGCCGCGAAGAGCAGGCCGGTATCTATCGTGCCTCACGCGTTGCGCTGGTGACGCCGTTGATGGCAGGCATGAGCCTGATGGCCAAAATGTATATCGCCTTACAGGACCCGAAAAATCCCGGGGTGCTTATCCTCTCGCAGTTTGCCGGTGCAGCCGGGCAGATGGAGGGTGCCATCATCGTCAATCCTTATGATCCTGATGCAATGGCCAGTGCGGTACATCGCGCATTGCAGATGCCGTTACACGAACGGCGGTCTCTGCATGCCCGTCTGATGAAGGGACTGCATATGCAGAACAGCCATCACTGGGCTGAGTCATTTTTGCGCATGCTGAACGCTGAGCCAACTGCCCCGGAAGCCTTGCCGTCGCCTGCCTTTTTTCCGCACCTGAGCAGTAGCCGGGCGAGGTACTGAGTTTTTGAGTTGAAGTGGTATTTCGCTGGTGCGCGGGTTAGCGGGGCGAAAGCCAGATAATCGGCCCACTCTGAGCCGATTATCTGAAGCTGAAGCTAATTATTTACTGATTGCGTCCACAACTAGTTTTGCCGCACTGGCCAGTACGTCTTTGCGCGCGACCGCGTCTTTGTCCTTCTGGGTGAAGTAGGTCGTCAGGATGATGGGTGCCTGATCCTTCGGCCAGATGACGGCAATATCATTAGTTGTGCCATAGTCACCACTGCCGGTTTTATCAGCCACTATCCAGTCAGCCGGCAGGCCTGCTTTAATACTGTTTGCACCTGTTGTATTGCCCTTCATCCATTCTGACAGTTTGGCTCGCTGCTCTCCTTTGAGGGCGGTGCCGAGAACAAGCTTATTAAGCGTGTCAGCCATCGCTGAAGGAGTCGTAGTGTCACGCACATCATCCGGGATTGCTGTATTGAGTTCTGGTTCCTTTCTGTCCAGGCGAAAAGCCTTATCGCCGATTGTTCGGGCAAAATGCGTAGCCTGTTGCGGGCCACCCAGATACGCAAGTAATTTATTCATCGCGGCATTATCGCTGTATTGCAACGCCGCAGCACTCAGTTCAGCAACAGTCATTGATGAGCCGATATGTTTCTGGGTGATGGGATTATAATTAACCATGTCGCTTTTATTTATATGAATTTTCTTATCAAGCAAACTATGGTCACTTTCATTTTTCTTTAATATCGCTGCTACTGCCATTACTTTACTTGTGCTGCACAGCGGGAATCTTTCATTGCCCCGCCATTAATATTCAGAACCATCGGATGTGTCAACGACCGTAACGCCGAGTCTGCCACCAGATTTATTTTCCAGTGTCTCAAACTGGCTCTTTAGCGTTAGCTGGTCAAAAGCAGCATGGGCTGACACTGAACAACCTGTTGCGGCCATCAGTAACATGCCGGTCAGGCTTCCTTTAAAGTTTATCATCTTGCATTACCTTATTCTGGCATTAGTAAAATCATGGGGTCTTTTAAGTCACGCAGAAAAAATGCATCCCTTAAATTATTTGCCCCAAAATAAATCAATTTCCTTGTAAGAAAAAACGGTATAAATTGATGCCAGTCATAAGTTTTTCTGGGGGCTGATTTGAAAAGTGATATCCCACTCAATGCGCTGCGTGCATTTGAAGCATCTGCCCGCCACCTCAACTTTACCAGGGCAGGCATGGAACTCTTTGTCTCTCAGGCTGCGGTCAGTCAGCAGGTCAGGCTGCTGGAAGAGAAATTAGGGGTGATTTTGTTCAAAAGGCTTTCCCGTGGCCTGGAGTTGACCGATGAGGCGCGGTTGCTATTCTCAAAAATTTCAGAAGAATTTCATCGTATTGAGAAGGCTTATCGTCAGTTTGAAGGAGGTAAAGTCAGGGAGGCACTGACGATATCCTGTGTGGGCACCTTTGCGCTGGGCTGGCTTTTACCAAAAATTGAAGATTTTCAGCAGAGACATCCCGCTATCGAACTGAGTATTCAGACGAACAACAATGTCGTAAGCATTGCCGGAGAGGGAGTGGATTTTGCTATAAGATATGGTTCGGGTAAATGGGCGTTATCGCATAACCAGCTATTGCTGGATGCGCCGCTGACCCTGTTATGCCGGCCTGAAACGGCGAAGAGACTGACAAAACCTGGCGATATATCCGGCGAGACGTTATTACGTTCTTACCGTCTTGAAGAGTGGGATAACTGGTTTGCTGCGGCGGGTATTTCCCCATTCAGAATTAATGGACCTGTATTCGATTCTTCACGCCTTATTATTGATGCTGTGATGATCACTGGCGGCCTGGCACTGGCACCTGATGTCATGTTTCAAACGGAAATAAAGCAAGGTTTGCTCGCCAGACCATTTAATATTTATTCTGGTCATGATGGGTACTGGTTAACTTGGCAGAGAGCCAGAAAGATGACCCAGTCGATGGAAATATTTCGCGAATGGATTATTGAGCAAATAATTAGGCCGTAATTTATTCAGGTTCGTTCTGTCATCACGCTACGCAGTTCTTCCCTGAGCCAGCGCAGTGACAAATCGTTATCAAGCCGTTTATGCCAGAGCAGTGACAGGGCTATTTCCGGTGTTTCAATGGGTACCGGGCTACAGCATAAGCCGTAATGCGTCACCCACTCATCCGACAGCCCGGCGGGAACGGTGGCTAACGCGGGTGCGCGCGCCAGCAGCGGAGGCAGAGAAGAAAAATGCGGCGTCACGTAGCGAATCGAACGGGCCTTTCCTGATGCCGCAAGCTGGTCATCGATGGCGCTCCAGTTCGCCCCGCGATAGGAAACCAGCAGATGGTCATGCGCCACATAATCCTCCAGCGTCAACGGTGCACGCAACGAAAGCTGTTCCGGGTGCCACAACGTACAAAAGTTGTGTGACACAATTTTCTCGCGCTGGAGCGTGGCGGGTGTGCTCTCGCCAACCGAAATGGCAAGATCGATCTCTCCGCGCGCGACCAGCTCCGCATCCCGGAAGGGATCGCTGGCCGTAACCTGAAGAGTCACGCCGGGAGCGGTGCGTGTGATGCGCGCATATAGTCCCGGCATCAGCCAGCGTTCAACCCAGTCGCTCATCCCCAGCCGAAAAACATGTGTCGCCTCAGAAGGCGTGAAGGATGCTGGCTGAAACAATACGTTCTGCATCTGTGCCATTAACGGGCCCAGCTCAGCGATCAGCGCTTCAGCACGCGGGGTAGGCTCCATGCCTTTCGCCGTGCGCACAAACAGTGGATCGCTGAACATTAGCCGCAATCGGGCCAGTGCATTACTGACTGCTGGCTGACCCAGATGCAGCTTTTCTGCCGCACGCGACACGCTGCCTTCCCGCTTCAGAACCAACAACACCGTCAGTAAATTCAGGTCGATTCGATGAAAATCATTTTCTCTGATAGTGAGCATCAGTTTAATCAATTTGAGTGATACAGGTTGCGTAATGATACTGCCCACCACGTTGTGATGAAACTTTCTGGAGAGATATTTATGAAAATTTTACTGATGCTGGTGGCTTCTCTTATCGCGTTCAGTCCGGTCTATGCTGCCGAACAGACCTCTGCACGGGATCAGCAAGCTCCGGGTTATTACCGGATGACATTGGGGAAATTACGCATTACCGCAGTTTCGGACGGCACGGTGACCGTTCCCCTGAATAAATTACTTACTAACATTTCGCCTGAAAAACTAAAACAGGCAATGGCCAGAGATTCGATGACGCCACAGGCCGAAACATCAATCAATGCCTTCGTTATCGATGATGGTAAAAAGCGCATTTTAATCGACACCGGGGCCGGTGAGCTTTTTGGACACAATGGCGGACATCTGCTGACTAACCTGGCCGCCGCTGGCTATCCGGCAGAGTCGATCGATGCCGTACTCTTAACCCATATTCATGCCGATCATTCAGGCGGTGTTTCACGCGCGGGCAAGCCTGCTTTTCCAAAGGCCGAAGTGTTCGTGGATAAACGGGATGTCGATTTCTGGCTTAATCCGGCTAACGTCAGCAGGGTAGAGACCAGTCAGGCCCATACCTTTGCAGAATCTGAACGGACTCTTCGCCCAGTCATCAATACTGGCCTGCTTAAAACGTTTATGGCACCAGCCACATTAACGGGGGGAATCCGTGCAGAGTCGACAGCTGGGCACACGCCGGGTAGCGTACTTTATCGCGTAGAGAGTGAAGGTCAGACCCTGGTGCTGTGGGGAGATATCATCCATGCCAAAGCGGTGCAATTGCCCGATCCTGAAGTGGCCATCCATTTTGATGTCGATCAGAAACAGGCTATCACTACACGTGAAAGGGTACTGAAACAGGCTGCAGATCAGGGCTACTGGGTGGCTGCGGCGCATATCGCCTTCCCTGGCCTGGGCCATGTTCAGCATGAAGGTAACGCTTATCGCTGGGTGCCCGCTAATTACACTACGCAGCTCGGGCAGTAGGTTGTTAACTAAAAAATGTAATAATATCAGGGAGAAAAATTTTGATGTAAGTTAACAGGCGGCGCTTCAATATTAACAAATTGAATAATGTCTTTTAGTTTAGAGGCTTCTCTGTAAGAGGGGCCAGAGCGTTGCCGTACAGATTAGTAATCAATGAGGTTATGGGGCTGATAAAGTCGACAGCGTTATGCCACTCATTGTCGCTGCGCTCTGGGCCATTTCTCACTTCAACCTGAAGGTGAATACAGTCAATGTTCGGGATATCGTTGTAGAAGCTTCTCGCTTATACAGTCCCGTTCTTTCTGTAGGTAGAGTAATAGCGCAGGACCTGATTTTCCGAGGCCAGAACCTTAAAGAAGGTGACAGGGTCATGTTTTACACGGCGCTGGCTAACTTCGATGAAAAAGTTTTCGATAACCCATTCCGTTTTATTGCGGGGCGAAAAGAAAAGCCACTATCATTCGGCACGGGCATGCATATGTGTATTGGTATGGGCATAGCACTCAGCTTTGCTTCGTCGTTTATTGGCCACATAAACTCACATTACATGCTCAGGGACGTTAGCATAATCGAATTTGCAGAGGGTGTATCTGCGCCAGGTGCTTCAGATTTTAATATTGGAATAGACTTCAATGAACTGGCTGAAAATTAAAGATTTCCGCACGTTACTCGCTTCTCTTTTCATCTCGAAGTTGGGCGATTATGTATATGAGGTCGTTTTTGTGTTTATTGTGCTCGAGAACACGCATAATAATTATCTTCTTGCCGGCTGCGTCTATTTTTTTCGTTTTATTCCTTTTCTATTTTTCGGCCCCGCTGGTGGCTGGATGGCAGACAATTGGCGCATCAAATGTTCAGTTGTACTCTCATTGGCAGACAAGCCCTGGGTGCTGATGTTCAATACATTAACGTATGCAATTTCAATTGTTATACTTTGTACGTTTTCAGAAAATTCACAGAATAAAACGTCGGCGTTCAGATTGAAACAAGTATATCAGGAGAATCTATCCTGCATTAAAAGTTTATTTCAGGAAGCTCCTGGCTTATTTATTGCTATTTTTGGTTCATCTGTTTGCATTCTCTTTACCGGATCATTACTTCGTTTTATTATCCCCGCTGTAGCTGTCAGTCAGGGGAATGGGGAGATATTTACCAGCTGGATATTTTCTCTAATGGCTGCAGGCACAATTACCGGGGGTCTCATTTACGGACGGTTTGCCATAAATATTTCACCATTGAATGTTATGCGCAATTGGTTCTTTTACGGAATTTTACTGGTTTTAATGTCATTTATTGCCCTCTATTCGCTCGAGGCTCTGCTGCCGGTAGCATTCGTCCTTGGTATGAGTGGTGCATTCGTTGATATTTTTCTGGTGACACTCATACAGTCCTGGTCTTTTGCAGAGAACACAGGCAAGACATTCGGCACGTTTTCTACCCTGGCTAATACTGCTGAAGCACTTTCTGGTCTCCTTTCCGGACTGGCCGCCGCTGCGAGTCTGATGGTTGCTTTTGCAGGCATGAGTTCACTCATCGTACTCACTGGCATTATCTCAATGGCTTGTCTTCCAGACAAAAAACAAAAGAATATTTCGGGAAGCAACGAATCCGATAGTTCTGTTTAAAGAGTGCCCAAATGGACGACTTAAATAACTGAGGTCTCTTTTAGATATCCAAAGCAGGCGGTTGGTGCCAAAACGGGGCGTCCGTTCCGGACGTCCCTGGAAGTTACTATTTTACTAAAGGTTCTCTTGCACCGGGCCTGAAAGCATGCTTTTTCGCGCACCAGGCGATAATCAACGCAACAGCCATAAAGATCAGTAGCGCCCATGGGAAAGATACCGCACCGGCATTATTGAGAAGCAGACCACCAATGACGCCGCCGCTTGCGATAGCCAGATTCCAGGCAGTTGTCACCATTGCCTGAACGACATCGACATGATTGCCTGCCGCATCAGCGGCAGCCGTCTGCATCTGAGTTGACGCGCCGCCAAACGACCATCCCCATACGATGACGGCCAGAAAGACCACAATCTGTTCCCGCATGCCTGCGGCGAGTGCCACAGAAACCGCCGCCAGTGCCGCCAGACTGAGCAGAACCAGATTGCGCAGATGGCGATCCACCAGCATCCCGGTTATCCAGATGCCAATAAGTGCCGCAATGCCAAAAATCAGCAGGATAAGCCCGACATTTCCGGTCAGCCCCGACAACTGCAGGAACGGTCCGATGAATGTATAAAGAATATTGTGTGCCGTCATCCATAGAAAGATAACCGCCAGAACAGGTCTGACTCCGGGCATCTGGAAAACTTGCCATACCGGTAGTCGGCGGTCGGCCTGCTGTCCCGGCAGGTCAGGAACCGCCACCCATGTCCAGATGAACAGAATGACTGCCAATGCTGCCATGATACCAAAGGGGACTCTCCATCCCATCGTGCTGCCAAGCCATGCGCCAGCCGGGGTTCCAAGGGACAGGGCAACCGGTATTCCAACCATAGCAATAGCGAGAGCGCGGCCCTGCATTTCAGCAGGAACGAGGCGGCGGGCATAGCCCGCCAGAATTCCCCATGCAAGTCCTGCAGCCACACCCGACATGAATCGGGCTGCCATCGTCAGCCAGTAACTGAACGAAAGGGTGGTAATAGTGTTGAAAATCAGGAAGGTACCTACGGCGAGTAATAGTACCTTTTTACGACGCCAGCCACTGGTCAGAACCGTCAGAGGGATTGCCGCGAGTAGCGAACCCAGCGCATAAATGCTGACCAGCTGACCCGCCATCACCTGAGATACGTCAAGACCCATTCCAATTTCCGGAAGTAAACCCGCCGGAAGGGTCTCGGTCAGGATGGCAATAAAGCCTGTCATGGCAAATGCCAGCAGGGAAGCCAGTGGCAGACCCCGTTGTGTTGTGGTCTCACTGA
The DNA here is from genome assembly GCF_001264395.1 of Pantoea sp. CFSAN033090. NCBI lineage: Bacteria > Pseudomonadati > Pseudomonadota > Gammaproteobacteria > Enterobacterales > Erwiniaceae > Pantoea > Pantoea sp. CFSAN033090. Next base: position 270,558 of record NZ_LGYX01000008.1, read on the forward strand.
ATACTGTATTGGCGTGCACGTTGGCCCCTTTTTTAGTTTGTAACGACTAAAAATTGCGAAACCCTCCGGATAACGGGTTTTACAATATATATACCGATCGGTATATATCAGAAAGTATAGGGCACACTGAGGCTTGTCAAGTATATATGTATCGATTAGTATTTATATACGATAAGCGAAAAAGGAGCGGATATGGCTCAGATGGGACGCCCACGGACATTTGACCGGGAAGAGGCAATTCGTCAGGCGATGACCCTTTTCTGGCAGCATGGTTACGAGTCCACTTCGCTTGCCATGCTCAAGTCAAACCTCGGCAACGGCATCACCGCCCCAAGTTTTTACGCCGCGTTTGGTTCAAAAGAAGCGCTGTTTGAGGAGGTTGTCGATTGTTATATGACGACTTTTGGTCAGGTTAACGATTGCCTATGGGATGACACGCTTGAACCCCGTGACGCTATTGAACTGGCGTTGCGTCGTTCTGCAAAAATGCAGACAGAACAGGGGCATCCCAGTGGTTGCCTGATTGCGCTATCCGTTAATACCTGTTCGCCAGCGAATGAGCACATCCGTGAGATTCTGGCAGCGCAGCGCGATCGGACCAGGGCGGGATTTTTGCGATGTGTCACAAGAGCGAAAGAGGCGGGACTCCTGGCTTCCGATACCGACGTGCGGGCGCTGGCCACGACCCTTCACAGTTTTGAGATCGGCCTGTCGACTGAAGCCCGTGATGGCGCAACCGGCAATGAACTCGATTCGGCGGTATCAACCGCGATGAAAGCCTGGGATGCTAATGCACTGAACGTTGTTGAGTGACAGAGAACGGCGCTTAGTTTCAGCACGAAGCTTGTGCCTGTCAGAGAGCAACTATGCGGAAGCGTAAAGTAAGCACGTCTCAATAAGTTAATGCCTGTTAGTGACTATCAAACTTATTGCTGACACCAGACAATGGGTGTGAAACATCAAACGGGACTGCACGCGGTATGGCTTGCCGCCCGCTATCTCCGCCCGCCGATGCTCGCTAAAGT
>NZ_LGYX01000009.1:0-147180 GCF_001264395.1 Pantoea sp. CFSAN033090
GGCCAGACGGGAAAAAGAGAGCACCACCCAGACCGCCCGCCGTTATCACACCCATCGAGGTGTTGGCGTTATCTGCCAGCAGCAGCGGCTCTACGCTGTCAAGTGATTCATAGGTTGGCGTGACCGACGTGGAAGCGAGTTCAGCCCCTTCTGCGGTCTGCGGAAAGAGCGCGTGTTCCGGTGGGTTGACGCCATCATCGAACACCAGTTCGCTGTGCTGGCCATCGGCGTCGTCGAGGAAGAATTTCTGATAGCGGACAGTCTTGCCGTCGCGCATATGCAGCACCAGATCGTTACCCTGGCGCTCATACTGCGTCACCATGTCGCGGGTGCCGCTGATGCGCACGACGCTGGGCTCGGTGAGGTTAATGGATTGTGACGAACCGCTGACGGACTGCGAGATGAGTGTGCCGTTTTCGCGCGAGATAATGTCTACACGGCCTTGCGTGAGTTCTGCCATTTGTAACCTCTACTCCACCAGATTAGCTAATATACTGAATCTATAAACATAAAATTATTTTATGCTTACAGTGTTCACACATAGTTTCACCTTCTGAAGATCAGAAGATGTCTTAACCTGGTGTATGTCGAAACGGCAAAGCCAAAGCTGGTCACGCGTCCCTAATAAGAGTGGCGAGTGACGCTATTATTGTTAGTTTTACTTGTACAGACTCACGCAAAATGTAACGTTTCTGACAGATTAACTTTTAGCGTAGCCGTGTTAAAAAACAATTTCAATGTACAGATTTCATTATGGTTTAATCTTCATTACATAAGCCTCACTTGAAAAAAGGTTTTCATAAAATCCGCTTTGCCTTTGTTTTTACATGTCAATTTATTGCTGACTGTTTCCGGAAATGATGCGAAAAGGTTAAAAAACCACCACTACCGGAACATCAGGGCAGTAAAAAAAATTTGTTCATTAAGCGATTCAGCCATCATTTATCAGTGGCCCTGATCCGATTTTTCAGCAGCAAGTCGTTGAAAAACGACAGTGAAATTTGAGTTAAGTCATTCTGCGGGGCGGTGGTCATGCCAGGAAAGTTCTGGAAAAAATTCGCAGCGCGACAAAAGTCGGTAAACTCCCGGTTTTGTCATTTATGCCATGTTGCTGCCCCCTTCCTGATAAGAGGCGCAACGACCACTGACTCACGGCCAGTGCTACACTTTTCCGCTTTACCATTGATGAATCTGACCTATGACCGCACTGGACGCTGCACAACAAAACAAACATCAGAGCCGCCTGAACTGGGGCACACGCACCATCTTTTTGATCAATGGCTTAGGAATGTCAGCCTGGGCTCCACTGGTGCCGTTTGCCCGCGATCGTCTGCAGCTCAGCGGTGCATCACTGGGCGCGTTACTGCTCTGTCTGGGTATTGGTTCGCTGGCCGCGATGCCGGTGACCGGCACACTGGTGGCGCGGTTTGGCTGCCGTCGGGTGATGTGCTTCTCTACCCTGTTAGTGCTGATGATGATGCCGCTGCTGGCCACGGCTGACTCTCATCTGGTCATGGCGGCTGCGCTGATGCTGTTTGGCGCCGGGCTGGGCATGCTGGATGTGGCGATGAATTATCAGGCGGTTCAGGTTGAGCAGGCGGCGGATAAACCGATGATGTCCGGCTTCCATGGCTTCTTTAGTCTTGGTGGGATTCTGGGTGCGGGCACGGTCAGCCTGTTGCTGAGCCAGTCTTTTTCACCACTGGCCGCCACGCTGGTGGTAATGGCAGTGATGTTGTTGCTGTTGCTGTGGCGACTGCCGGTCTTAATGAATGAACGCCTGCATCAGCCCGATCAACCCTGGCTGGTGATCCCACGCGGCTGGGTCGCGTTTCTTGGCCTGCTCTGCTTTATCCTGTTCCTGGCGGAAGGGGCCGTGCTGGACTGGGGCGCGCTGCTGTTGCTGCAGAACCCGGAGATGTCACCCGCCTGGGCCGGACTGGGCTATGCGGTCTTTTCCGTGGCGATGACGCTGGGCCGTTTTAGCGGCGATAAGATCATCCAGCGTTTTGGTCGCTACCCGGTGATGCTGACCGGCGCGCTGACCGCCGCCGCGGGCATGAGTCTGGCCGTCTGGCTGCCGTGGCCGGAGATCGCCCTGCTGGCTTTCCTGCTGGTCGGCTTTGGTTTATCTAACACGGTGCCGATGTTGTTCAATGCTGCCGGGAATCAACAGGATATGCCTGCGAACCTGGCGATTTCTGCCATGACAACGCTGGGATATGCGGGTATTCTCTCAGGTCCGGCTTTAATCGGATTCATTTCGCAATGGATCAGCCTCAGCGGCGCATTTTTAGCGATCGCCCTGTTGCTGTTAGCGGTAGCCGCCAGTGCGCGAAAAGTTGCGCAATAATTCAGGTACCTGACACGCTATGTTGTATAAGTTTCCACTGACCTCCGGCAACGTCACCCGCTTTTTTGTGGTTTTCAATCTGGTGCTCCTGCTGGCGCTGGGCTTTATGGTGCATAACTCGGTGAATGCCTGGCTGACCGGGAAGCGCTATGCCATGGACGATCTGGCTCGTGACGTTCAGAAGCGCATTGATGCCTATCGCTTTGCCACCTGGCAGATCTATGAAAACCTCTCTACCAGTGCGGCAGGTGCAACACCCGGCAGTAACCTGCAGGAGACGCGACTGCGTCCTGACGTCTACTACCTGGAAAAAACCCGGCGTAAAACGGAAGCGCTGATTTTCGGCTCACATGACAGCAGCACGCTGGACATGACCATGCGGATGTCGAACTATCTCGACACGCTGTGGGGCGCAGAAAATCCCACCTGGTCGATGTACTTTTTAAATGGTCAGGACAATAGCCTGATTATGATCTCGACCCTGCCGCTGAAAGATATGGCGACGCGCTATAAAGAGAGCGCCATCAGTTCAATGGTCGATGGTCGTCGTGCTGAGATGTTGCAGCAGGCGAATGCGCTCGATGAGCGCGAGAGTTTCTCACCGCTGCGCCACCTCGCCTTCCAGAACGATCACTATTTCACGCTGCGTACCACCTTTAACCAGCCAGGCCATCTGGCCACGGTGGTCGCCTTTGATCTGCCGGTTAACGATATTGTTCCGCAGAACATGCCGCTGGAAAATTTCCAGCTGCGTCAGGACAGCTCAATGCCTGCCAGCAGCAGTGAACAGCAGGAGGTGGAAAATACCCGCATCTCACTGGTTAATCCCAATATCGAGATTACGGCCACCCTGCCCAGTACCTCGCTGCAGCTGGTTTATCAGGTGCCGATTGGCCGTCTGATTATCGACACCCTGCATAATCTGCTCTGGCCGCTGCTGATTAACCTGCTGCTGTTCCTGCTTTCACTGGCGGGTATCGTACTGCTGCGCCAGCAGTCGCTGCGTCCCAGCGAGAACCAGAGCGCTGAACTCGATTCGCTGCGGGTATTGAATGAAGAGATAGTGGCCAGTCTGCCGGTCGGTCTGCTGGTGTATGACTTTGCCAGCAACCGCACCCTGCTGAGCAATAAGATTGCTGAACATCTTTTGCCTCACCTCAATCTGCAGAAGATCATTAATATGTCCGACCAGCATCAGGGCGTGCTGCAGGCCACCATTAATAACGAAGTGTATGAGATTCGCCACGCCCGCAGCGTGCTGTCGCCGCATACCCAGCTGTTTATGATGCGTGACCAGGATCGCGAGCTGCTGGTGAATAAGAAGCTGCAAAAAGCGCAGCAGGTGCTGGATCGTAACCATCAGATGCGACAGCAGCTGCTGCACAATCTGGGCCATGCGCTGAATCAACCCCTGGAGAAGATGGTGACGCAGCTGGTACAGCTCAGCCAGCGTGATGCCGATGAGACCGTGCTGGATCTGCTCGATGAGAGTCAGGGGCTGGCGCGGCTGGTGGATGATATCGTGCTGCTGAACCGGCTTGAGGCGCACGACTGGTCACCCGATGCGACCGTCTTTAACCTGCAGGAACTGCTGGATGAGATCGCGCTGGAAAGCCTGCCGCTGATGCGCCGCAAAGGGCTGTCGCTGGTGGTGAATAATCACCTGGCTAATGATGAGACGCGCTTTGGCGACCGTCGCGCCCTGCGTAAGGTGCTGACCACGCTGATGCACTACGCCCTGACCACCACCCGCTGGGGGAAAATCACCCTGGAAGTTAAGGCTGCGGACAAGCAGGCCGATAGATTGATTATCGAACTGGTGGATACCGGTGCGGGCCTGACGGTGGATGAACTGGCCAATGTCGACTTCCCGTTCCTGGGTGATACCAGTCAGGATCGCTACGGACAGGCTTCTGGCATGGCGTTCTTCCTCTGTAAGCAGCTCTGCAAGCAGATGGGTGGCAGCCTGGATATCGTGGCAAAAGCGGATATCGGCACGCGCTACAACATGCAGTTGCCGCTGGTGCTGGAGCAGAAGCGCGAAGAAGAAGAGGAAAAAATTCTGGATGGCGTTACCGCGCTGGTGGAGATCACCGTGGAGGACGTGCATAAAATTGTCTGCCGCCATCTGGAAAACTGGGGAGCGCGTTGTCTGACACCCGACGAGCGCATTTCCGGTCAGGATCACGATGTGCTGGTGACCGACGATCCATCAAAGCTTAGCGGCTGGGCACTGCTGCTGGCGGAAGATGAACTGGGGCATCATGCACTGAACGACCAGCAGTATCGGGTCAATTTCAATCTCAGTAATGCGCTGCTGGATGCATTGCTGGCACTGATAGAGAAGCAACTGTCGCATGATGTGATGGATAACGACACGGAAGACGACGCGGCCACGCCATTGATGAGCGGCGGCTATTTCCAGCTGTTTACGGAGACAGTACCGGTTGATGTGAAGAGGCTGTATACTGAGTCGGCGGAAAAGGACTACGCCTCGCTTGCTCAGACAGCGCATCGCCTAAAGGGCGTGTTTGCCATGCTCAATCTGACTCCCGGCAAACAGCTTTGTGAAGAGTTAGAACACCACATTAAAGCGTGTGACGATTCAAACATTACAAATACCACCAGTGATATTGACGCTTACGTCAATCAACTGCTGCAGCAAGGTAACCAATAAGATGAATAACTTAAACGTAATTATTGCCGATGACCATCCAATTGTCCTTTTCGGTATCCGAAAATCTCTGGAACAAATTGAATGGGTTAACGTTGTAGGTGAGTTCGAAGACTCAACAGCACTGATCAATAATCTGTCCAAGCTTGACGCCAACGTCCTGATCACCGACCTCTCTATGCCAGGTGAGAAGTATGGCGATGGTATTACGCTGATTAAATATATTAAACGCCACTACCCGGATCTCTCGATTATTGTTCTGACCATGAACAATAACCCGGCGATTCTGAGTTCAGTGCTTGATCTCGATATCGAAGGGATTGTACTGAAACAGGGCGCGCCTACCGATTTGCCAAAGGCACTGGCTGCACTGCAGAAAGGCAAGAAATATACGCCGGAAAGCGTTGCGAAACTGCTGGAGAAAATCAGCGCGGGTGGTTATGGCGACAAACGCCTGTCACCGAAAGAGAGCGAAGTGCTGCGTCTGTTTGCAGAAGGTTTCCTGGTCACCGAGATTGCCAAGAAGCTGAACCGCAGTATCAAAACCATCAGTAGCCAGAAGAAATCAGCGATGATGAAACTGGGCGTGGATAACGATATCGCACTGCTGAACTACCTGTCGTCTGTCAGCCAGACTCAGGTCGAAAGAGACTAAGTTACTTCCTGAGGCGGTGCAGCCTGCACCGCCTCGCCTCTGCCCTTTCCTGCCCTACCCCATCCGCGTTTTACGTACCCGATCAGCATAGATTGCCAGCGTCACTTTCAGCACATCTAACGTCACCGGTTTCGACAGGCAGTTATCCATGCCCGCATCCATGCAACGCTGTTTCTCTTCCGCCAGCGCATTCGCCGTCACGCCAACCACCGGGAAGAGATGGCCCAGCTGACGCAACCGCTGCGTCAGGCGATAACCATCCATATTCGGCATGTTCACGTCGGTGAGTACGATATCAATCTCGTTACGACTCAGTACATTAAGTGCATCAACGCCATCCTGCGCAGTCTTCACCTGATAGCCCAGCGTGCCGAGCTGTTCCGACAGCAGCATGCGGTTAATCGGATGGTCATCGACAATCAGCACCATGATGTCATCGTTATGCACTTTCTCTTCTACCGGCGCGGCCAGCAACAGCGCATCTGCGGCGTCGTTGCCCAGTGCGATTCGATAGATGCGCGCCAGCAGCGCCGGAACCTCATGCAGCGTGGCGGTAGAGTGGATCCAGCGGCCAGGCTGACGTTCACGCGGCATATCCACATGCGATCCATCGAAAGTGACCAGTGCCCGCAGCGGAACATCAATATCCAGTTCGTAATCGGTCATCACCACATCGTCATGGCCAGGCTTACCGTTATACTCCGCGACCTGAATGTCCTGCTGCTGAATCTGACGCGTAATAAATTCCGCGAGGTACTCGTTACGCATCGCCAGCCAGATTTTCTTATCCTGTAAATCCTCCAGCAGCATCAGTGACGGCTTCTGGCCTTTGTAGATTGGAATACGCACAATAAACTGGCTGCCCATGCCTGGCTCTGAGTCGACCTCGATGTCGCCATCCATCATATTGATCAGCTTTTCACAGATCGCCAGTCCCAGCCCGGTGCCCTGGAAATTACGCTGCACGCCATTTCCCACCTGGAAGAAGGGATCGAACAGGCGTGGCAGCTCTTTTGCCGGAATGCCGACGCCAGTATCACGGACGCGGAATGCCAGATAGCCCTGCGCAACGTAAGCGTGGAGGATAATACAGCCCGTATGCGTGAACTTAATCGCGTTATTCAGCAGGTTAGAGATCACCTGCTGCAGACGCAGCGGATCGCCGTCCAGCACCTGCGGAACGTCATGTTCAATAAAGCAGTAGAGCGTAAGCCGCTTCTTCACCACCAGCGACAGATAGTTGCCGACGATGTGGGTCACGATTTCACGAGGTGCAAACGGACGCGGCTCAATTTTCAGCTGCTCTGACTCGATTTTTGAGAAGTCGAGAATATCGCTGATGATTTTCAGCAGCAGGCTGGAGGAGTTGTTCATCGCCGTCACCAGCGAGTCGATACCGCTGGGCAGCTCTTTGGTCTGCAGCAGATCGAGATTCCCGATAATGCCATAAAGCGGCGTGCGCAGTTCGTGACTGACTGTGGCAAGGAACATCGATTTTGACTGGCTCGCCTGCTCTGCCGCGTGGGCCATCTCCTGCAGCGACTGCTCCATCCGCACGCGCGCCGAGACGTCGACCAGCACGCAAATCGCCACGTTCTCATTACGATAGCGTGAATGCACGAAGCTGATTTGCAAATTGGTATTACTGCCGGTGAGCACATCGACAAAGTTGACCTGCTGCCCGCCAATAATCTCATTCAGCCGCAGGCGATCTTCCTGCGTCAGCAACGTCAGATAATTGTGCGCCAGCTCGTTACTCAGAATATTGGTGCCGTCGCTGGTGCGTAAAATACAGATCCCGACCGGCGCAGAGGCGACAATCTTACGGTTAAACTGCTCGTGCTCTTCCAGCCGGTGCGCGTTCTCCTCCGCCGGCAGGAACATCCGGCGCTCAAACAGCCAGGCGAGGGTAAACAGAATGACAGCGCTGAAAATATTGAGCAGCAGCGCATTAATGATCATCAGCTTGAGCTGATCCACCATCACGTCGGTAGATATCGACCACACCACGTTAAGATCGGAAGGCGGCAGCGGCTTTTTCAGAACCAGCTGACGATAACCATTCAGGTATCCGAACCAGGTTTTATCATCAGGAAGACTATCGAGCGAGAAGCCCAGCCCGCCGCGCCGCGAATTTAGCAGTGGACGATAATTTTCATCGGTAATGGACGCGATAATCGGCAGGCTGCCCGGCTGAATAAACTCATCCAGCCGGATATTCTGTTCGACGCCCAGCAGCGCCTGTAACTTATTAGCAACGTAGACGGGCACCACCATAAAGAAGGTTCCGACGCCTGGCTGAGCACTGCTGTTAATCCAGTACATCGGATTGCGGCGATCTTCTTCGCTGCTATTGCGATAGCGCAGCACATTCTCACGCAGCGATTTCAGGCTGCGTTCCCGGTCAGCATTGCTGCTGCCAATCGTGAAGTCGGCCAGACACTGACTCTCGCCACCGATAAAGAACACCCGATTCAGCTCATACGATGAGGCGAAGTTACTTTTCCAGTAATTGATGTAGTAACTGAGTGAATCGAGCGAGTTGCGCCAGGTATTGCTCATCGAGGTACAGTCGCCATCCGAAAACAGGGGCGTAAACTGCGGCTGAGATGTTTTGCCTGGCATCATACCGGTCAGCACATCCAGACCGCTGCTGGCGTTGGTTAAGCGGTTCTCGGTGATATATTTCAGCTCACGCATCATGTCCGCCGAATGGCGCACATACCACTGTATCGTGCCGTAGTTGCTGGCAAACTCCTGCCGAACCTGCGTCTCTTTATTGTGCAGCACGCTGATAATGTAAAACGCAGTAAGAACGGCGCCCAGCGTCCAGATTAGCAGCGCCAGCGCGCGGAAAAGATAGCGCGAGATGCGAAGCGTAGTGCGGAAAGAGACAGGATATTTCAAAGGTAACTCGCAGTTGGCAAGGTTAGTCGCATCATCGATTTTTAATGCCCATACACTAGCTTTATCGGGCGTAAAAAGCCAGCCAGCCGCAGGCTTAGCGGGCGGTTTGGGAATCTTTTAAGATAGCCAAAGCAACATCTTTATCTTAGGAAGAAGTCGCCGCCTCTCCCCCTCAAACAAATGCACGCACACATCTCCTTAAAGCGACACCACAACCCCAACAAGAAAGGCCTGCTGTGCCCGAAGAGCAAAGCGTCTGGCCCGCGATGGCGTGGCCGATCCGCATGGATGCGGGAATCCTTTGCGATCGGGCACAGCAGGCCTTTCGGCAGCTCCCGACTCACAGCCATCAGCCATTTTCCCGACCCGCCTCTAAGACCTCAAACAACACGCCCATCCCATCAAAGCGACATCACAACCCCAACAAGAAAGGCCTGCTATGCCCGAAGAGCAAAGCGTCTGGCCCGCGATGGCGTGGCCGATCCGCATGGATGCGGGAATCCTTTGCGATCGGGCATAGTGGGCCTTTCGGCGGCTCCCAACTCACAGCCACCAGCCACCAGCCACCAGCCACCAGCCACCAGCAACCAGCCCTAAGCTCCCTGCTCCTTCCCCATCACACAAAAAAAACGGCAGGCCGGGTTTCCCCTGACCTGCCGTTTCTGCAACGAACCTCAGCTCACGCCAGACAAATTACTCTTCGTCTTCAGCCGCGTCGTCTTCGTCTTCTGCATCCGCTTCCGGCGCAATCTCTTCATCGTCGTTCTCTGCTTCCGGCGCGATATCTTCCTCGCCTTCCGCCACGCTACCGTCGATTGAATCCAGCTCTTCTTCTTCAACCGGCTCGGCAACACGCTGCAGACCTACGACGTTCTCATCCTCTGCGGTACGAATCAGAATCACACCCTGGGTATTACGACCCACGACGCTGACTTCTGAAACGCGGGTACGCACCAGCGTACCGGCATCGGTGATCATCATAATCTGATCGCCATCAACGACCTGAACGGCGCCAATCACCGGACCATTACGTTCGGTCACTTTGATTGAAATAACACCCTGAGTCGCACGCGACTTGGTCGGGTATTCGCTGTTGGCCGTACGCTTGCCGTAACCATTCTGCGTCACGGTCATAATTGCACCCTCTTCACGCGGCACAATCAATGACACAACGCGATCGCCTTCAGCCAGTCTGATGCCGCGTACGCCAGAGGCGGTACGACCCATCGCACGGACTGCGGTTTCTGCAAAGCGCACCACTTTACCGGCCGCTGAGAACAGCATCGCTTCATCGTTACCGTTGGTCAGCGCCACACCGATCAGCTCATCGTCGTCACGCAGATTCACGGCAATAATGCCCGCGCTGCGTGGACGGCTGAACTCTTTCAGTGCGGTCTTCTTCACGGTACCGAGCGCGGTCGCCATAAAGATATTAAAGCCTTCGGTATACTCACGTACCGGCAGAATCGCCGTAATACGCTCGTTGGCTTCCAGCGGCAGCAGGTTGACGATTGGACGTCCACGTGCGCCACGGCTTGCTTCCGGCAGCTGGTAAACCTTCATCCAGTAGAGACGGCCACGGCTGGAGAAGCAAAGAATCGTGTCATGCGTATTGGCGACCAGCAGACGATCAATGAAGTCCTCTTCTTTGATACGTGCGGCTGACTTGCCCTTACCACCACGACGCTGCGCTTCATAGTCGGTCAGCGGCTGATACTTCACATAGCCCTGATGCGACAATGTCACCACAACATCTTCCTGATTAATCAGGTCTTCGATATTAATGTCAGCCGTGTTGGCGGTAATCTCTGTGCGACGCTCATCACCGAACTGATCACGCATCAGCTCCAGCTCTTCGCGGATCACTTCCATCAGACGGTCCGCGTTCGACAGAATGCGCAGCAACTCAGCGATCTGCTCCAGCAGCGCTTTATACTCATCCAGCAGCTTCTCGTGCTCAAGACCGGTCAGTTTCTGCAGACGCAGATCCAGAATCGCCTGAGCCTGCTGCTCGGTCAGATAGTATTGACCATCACGGATGCCATATTGTGGATCCAGCCACTCCGGACGGGCGGCGTCATCACCGGCACGCTCCAGCATCGCTGACACGTTACCGAGATCCCACGACTGCGCAATCAGACCCGCTTTCGCTTCTGCCGGGTTTGGTGCACGACGAATCAGCTCGATGATAGGATCGATATTCGCCAGCGCAATCGCCAGACCTTCCAGGATATGCGCACGATCGCGTGCTTTACGCAGTTCAAAGATAGTACGACGCGTCACAACTTCACGACGATGGCGAACAAAGGCGTCCAGAATCTCCTTCAGCGCCATGATCTTCGGCTGACCCTGATGCAGGGCGACCATGTTGATACCAAACGAGGTCTGCAACTGGGTCAGTGAATAGAGATTATTCAGCACGACTTCGCCGACCGCATCGCGCTTGATCTCAATCACGATACGCATGCCGTCTTTATCAGACTCATCGCGCAGTGCGCTGATGCCTTCGACACGCTTCTCTTTCACCAGCTCCGCAATCTTCTCAATCAGGCGTGCCTTGTTAACCTGATACGGCAGCTCATGAATGATGATGGTCTCGCGGCCCGTTTTAGCATCGGCTTCCACTTCGCCACGCGCACGAATATAAATTTTACCGCGTCCGGTGCGGTACGCTTCTTCGATGCCACGGCGACCATTGATGATAGCGGCGGTCGGGAAATCAGGCCCCGGAATGTGCTCCATCAGCTCTTCAATGCTGATGTCTTCATTTTCAATGTAAGCCAGGCAGCCGTTAATCACTTCACGCAGGTTATGCGGCGGAATGTTGGTTGCCATACCTACGGCGATACCGGAAGAGCCGTTCACCAGCAGGTTAGGGATTTTGGTCGGCAGAACTTCAGGGATCTGCTCAGTGCCGTCGTAGTTCGGTACGAAATCGACGGTATCTTTTTCCAGGTCAGCTAACAGGTCGTGGGCGATTTTCGACATGCGAATTTCGGTATAACGCATCGCCGCGGCGGAGTCGCCGTCGATGGAACCGAAGTTGCCTTGTCCGTCCACCAGCATGTAACGCAGGGAGAAAGGCTGGGCCATACGTACAATGGTGTCGTAAACGGCGGAATCACCATGCGGGTGATATTTACCGATAACGTCACCGACGACGCGGGCAGATTTTTTATAGGGTTTGTTCCAGTCGTTTCCCAGTACACTCATCGCAAAAAGTACGCGACGATGAACCGGCTTCAGGCCATCACGCACATCGGGTAAAGCTCGGCCAACGATGACCGACATGGCGTAACCGAGGTAAGAATTTTTTAATTCTTCTTCGATATTGACCGGTGTAATTTCTCTCGCAAGGTCGCTCATGGAGCCGCTATCCCTCTACTTAATCCCGGATTTTAAAGGTGCGAAAGTATATCACACTGCAATGCTCTGGTGAACGCTAACCACCGATTTCACCCGCTTTTCCTTGCGCCTGAAAGGTGTGCCATCTGCGGTTAAGCGTTTATACTGTGGGCACATTTTGTCAGGAGTTACGATTCAATGAATGCACAACCGCAGAATCATCAGCAGAACGTCGATGCGCAGGAAATTGCCAAGTTTGAGGCCGTTGCCTCGCGCTGGTGGGATCTGGAGGGTGAATTTAAACCGTTGCACCGCATTAACCCGCTGCGCCTGGGCTATATCGCGCAGCACAGCAACGGCTTATTCGGTAAAACCGTGCTCGACGTCGGATGCGGCGGCGGCATCTTAGCCGAAAGCATGGCGCGTGAAGGTGCCGTGGTCACGGGTCTGGACATGGGCGCGGAACCGCTGGCCGTGGCGCGCCTGCATGCTCTGGAGAGCGGAGTGACGCTGGACTACGTGCAGCAGACCGTCGAAGAGCATGCGGAGCAGCACGCCGGAAAATATGATGTGGTGACCTGCATGGAGATGCTGGAGCACGTGCCGGATCCGCGCTCAGTCGTTCACGCCTGTGCGAAGCTGGTCAAACCCGGCGGCGAAGTCTTTTTCTCTACGCTGAACCGCAATCCAAAAGCCTGGCTGCTGGCGATATTTGGTGCGGAATATGTGTTGCGCATGCTGCCGCGCGGCACTCACGACGTGAAGAAATTTATCCGTCCTTCCGAACTACTGGGCTGGGTCGATGAAACGGCCCTGCGTGAACGCCACATCATTGGCCTGCATTACAACCCGGTGACTAACCGATTCAAACTGGCTCCCGGCACTGACGTGAATTATATGGTGCACACCCACCGCGCCGTCTGAGTGACCCGCCCGCCTGAATCAGGGCGGGCATTTCCTCTTCTGCGCCCGTTCTCCCTGTGCCGGTCACAGCACTCACCGCGCCAGAGGCATTCTGATGTCTGCCAATAGGTTACATCAGCCCGGTTCCATCCTCTTCAGCGTTACCGCATCCGATTCTCTGCTGACCAGCAACCCGCTAGCGGCTTTTAGCCATTTTTCATCCCTTTTCCTGCTGAATCCTGAGGATTGAATAAGAAACACGCGCCCGATCATAATAAGAAAAAAAAGTGTGATCTGGTTGACATGATGCCAGGCCTTACAAGGCGTGGGCTAAGAAATTTCGCAAGAATTACAACCCCTCCAGCCATCATTTTTTGCTCTTGTTAAGCGGCCGTAAAATACTAAAATATGCCCCCATGTAGTTATGGCTTTTCCCATCACCCCCTAGATGTAGTGTTTATCCACACATTATTCACAATGAATAGGCTGTGTATAAACCGGGATTTCTTTTAATTTTTGGATACTCACGCAAAGGTAAAAACGCGACATGAACCAGAGTCTGCTCGTTACTAAACGCGATGGCCGCCAGGAGCGCATTGATCTCGACAAAATTCACCGTGTGCTGGACTGGGCAGCTGAAGGGCTGAACAACGTCTCAGTTTCACAGGTTGAGCTGCGCTCTCACATTCAGTTCTATGATGGCATCAGAACCTCTGACATTCATGAGACCATCATCAAGGCCGCAGCAGACCTCATCTCCCGCGATGCCCCTGACTATCAGTACCTGGCTGCCCGCCTGGCGATCTTCCACCTGCGCAAAAAAGCGTATGGTCAGTTTGAGCCGCCAAAGCTCTATGACCAGGTCGTTAAGATGGTCGACATGGGCAAATATGATCGTCACCTGCTGGAAGATTACAGCCAGGAAGAGTTTGCGCAGATGGACGAGTTCCTCGACCACTGGCGTGACATGAACTTCTCCTATGCCGCTGTGAAGCAGCTGGAAGGCAAATATCTGGTGCAGAACCGCGTTTCGGGTGAAATCTACGAAAGCGCGCAGTTCCTCTACATTCTGGTCGCCGCCTGCCTCTTCTCCGGCTACCCGCGCGACACGCGTATGGATTACATCAAGCGTTTCTATGATGCGATCTCGACGTTTAAAATTTCCCTGCCGACGCCAATCATGTCTGGCGTACGCACCCCAACACGTCAGTTCAGCTCCTGTGTGCTGATCGAGTGCGGCGACAGCCTGGACTCCATCAACGCCACCTCCAGCGCGATTGTGAAATATGTCTCTCAGCGTGCCGGCATCGGTATCAACGCCGGTCGTATCCGTGCGTTGGGCAGCCCGATTCGCGGCGGTGAAGCGTTCCATACCGGCTGTATCCCGTTCTACAAGCATTTCCAGACCGCGGTGAAGTCCTGTTCTCAGGGCGGCGTTCGTGGCGGCGCAGCCACCCTGTTCTACCCGATGTGGCATCTGGAAATCGAAAGCCTGCTGGTGCTGAAGAACAACCGTGGTGTTGAAGGCAACCGCGTGCGTCACATGGACTATGGTGTACAGCTCAACAAGCTGATGTATCAGCGCCTGCTGAAGGGCGAAGATATCACCCTGTTCAGCCCGTCTGACGTGCCTGGCCTGTATGACGCATTCTTCGCCAATCAGGATGAGTTTGAGCGCCTCTATACCAAATATGAGCAGGATCAGAGCATCCGCAAGCAGCGTGTTAAAGCGGTCGATCTCTTCTCACTGATGATGCAGGAACGCGCCTCTACTGGCCGTATCTACATTCAGAACGTCGATCACTGCAACACCCACAGCCCGTTTGACCCGAGCATCGCGCCGGTTCGCCAGTCTAACCTCTGCCTGGAAATCGCCCTGCCGACCAAACCGCTGGAAGATGTTAACGACGAAAACGGTGAGATTGCCCTGTGTACGCTCTCTGCGTTCAACCTCGGCGCCATCGAAAGCCTCGACGATCTGGAAGAGCTGGCTACCCTGGCCGTACGTGCGCTTGATGCGCTGCTCGACTATCAGGATTACCCAATCCCTGCTGCCCAGCGTGGCGCGATGGGTCGTCGTACCCTGGGTATTGGCGTCATTAACTACGCCTACTATCTGGCGAAGCATGGTGTGCGCTACTCCGATGGCAGCGCCAATGGCCTGACGCACAAAACCTTTGAAGCGATTCAGTATTACCTGCTGAAAGCCTCAAACGAGCTGGCGAAAGAGCAAGGTGCCTGCCCGTGGTTCAATGAAACCACCTATGCGCAGGGCATTCTGCCTATCGACACCTACAAGAAAGATCTGGATGCGATCAGCAACGAACCGCTGCATCTCGACTGGGAAAGCCTGCGTGAAGAGATTAAAACGCACGGCCTGCGCAACTCGACCCTGTCTGCGCTGATGCCGTCTGAAACCTCGTCGCAGATCTCCAATGCCACCAACGGTATTGAGCCTCCGCGCGGTCACATCAGCATCAAAGCGTCAAAAGATGGCATCCTGCGTCAGGTCGTGCCGGAGTATGAGCGTCTGAAAGATCAGTACGAACTGCTGTGGGAAATGCCGAACAACGATGGCTACCTGCAACTGGTGGGTCTGATGCAGAAATTCATCGACCAGGCGATTTCGTCCAACACCAACTACGATCCGTCGCGCTTCACCAACGGTAAAGTGCCGATGAAACAGCTGCTGAAAGATCTGCTGACGGCGTATAAGTTCGGCGTGAAAACGCTCTACTATCAAAACACCCGTGACGGTGCTGAAGATGCGCAGGATGACCTGGCACCTTCTATCCAGGATGATGGCTGCGAGAGCGGCGCCTGTAAGATCTAATGGTCAGGCGGGAGAATCTCCCGCCTCATTCATTTCACGAGGCCTGGCTTCGTCTACTTTTGGACAACTTTTATGGCTTACTCCACTTTCTCACAGAACAAAAATGATCAGCTGAAAGAGCCGATGTTTTTCGGTCAGTCCGTAAACGTGGCGCGCTTCGACCAGCAAAAATATGACATCTTTGAAAAGCTGATCGAAAAGCAGCTCTCCTTCTTCTGGCGTCCGGAAGAGGTCGACGTTTCACGCGATCGTATCGATTACCAGGCGCTGCCGGACCACGAAAAACATATCTTTATCAGCAACCTGAAATATCAGACGCTGCTGGATTCTATTCAGGGCCGCAGCCCGAACGTCGCGCTGCTGCCGCTGATCTCGATTCCTGAACTGGAAACCTGGATTGAAACCTGGGCGTTCTCAGAGACGATTCACTCCCGTTCTTACACCCACATCATCCGTAATATCGTTAACGATCCGGCAGTGGTGTTTGACGATATAGTCACCAATGAGCAGATTCTGGCGCGTGCTCAGGATATCTCACGCTATTACGACGATCTGATTGAGATGACCAACTACTGGCATCAGCTGGGTGAAGGCACGCATCAGGTCAACGGCAAACCGGTTGTCGTCAGCCTGCGCGCCCTGAAGAAGCAGCTCTATATCTGCCTGATGAGCGTCAATGCGCTGGAAGCGATCCGTTTCTATGTCAGCTTCGCCTGTTCATTCGCGTTCGCCGAGCGCGAGCTGATGGAAGGCAATGCCAAAATCATCAAGCTGATTGCCCGCGATGAAGCGCTGCACCTGACCGGCACCCAGCACATGCTGAATCTGCTGCGCAGCGGTGAAGACGATCCGGAGATGAAAGAGATTGCGGCAGAGTGCCGTGAAGAGTGCTTCGAGCTGTTTAAGAAAGCAGCGCTGCAGGAGAAAGAGTGGGCAGAATATCTGTTCAGCGGCGGCTCAATGATCGGCCTGAACAAAGATATTCTCTGCCAGTACATTGAGTACATCACCAATATCCGTATGCAGGCTGTTGGCCTTGATTTGCCGTTCCAGACGCGCTCAAACCCAATCCCATGGATTAACTCCTGGCTGGTCTCTGACAACGTTCAGGTTGCGCCGCAGGAAGTGGAAGTGAGCTCCTATCTGGTGGGTCAGATCGATTCTGAAGTAGGCGCTAACGACTTCGACGACTTCCAGCTTTAATTATGAGCCGCGACGTTGTTATTCTGCGCAGTTCCGGCACCCGGCTGGAATGCACAGACGAGCATACCAATCTGCTGACGCTGCTGGAAGCCAACAATCTCTGCGTGGAGTTTCAGTGCCGCGAAGGTTACTGCGGCTCCTGCCGGATGCGGCTGCTGAAAGGCGAAGTGCATTACCCACAGCGGCCGCTGGCCTTTGTGCAGCAGGATGAGATCCTGCCCTGCTGCTGCAAAGCCAAAGGCGAGATTGAGCTGGAGTTATAACTGAGGTGGCGTTTGTCAGATTGCTGCCCAAGTTAAATACGGGTAAACCTGACAGCAATTGATCAGCCAGAAGCGCAGGGAACACGGTCAGAAGAGGAAAGCGTCCCGCCGCCCGGATAAAAACGCCGGGAGCGTTTTTGAACAACGCAAAGCGTTGGCCCGGCTAAGGGCGCACCTCAGGGATGAGGTGCGTAATCGCGCGGGCCGAGCAGTCAGGGATGACGCTTTTGCGTCTTTCCGATCTGACCGTGTTCCCTTCGCAGGCTCGATCTAAAAGCCACCTGGGCTAAGTTGGTCAGCATTCTGAAATAAAACGGGCGCCTCAGGCGCCCGTTTTATTTTCACTGATATTACTGTCTGACAGTTTCGACCACATCAATCCAGCCGTAACCGGTGCTCACTTCGCTGCCGTGTAACCAGCGGCGCAGCATGTTCATCGCCATCATTGCCACCACCTTCTGCCGCGTCTCCAGATTATGGCGACCGGTACTGAACTTCACGCGCTGACCAAAGCTGCCATCCGGCGTATGCAGCACCACCGAAATCTCTTCCTGCTCCAGGCTGCCAACAGAGAGCGCCAGCGCGGCCTGCTGCTGTGCAGCAAGTTCGCGGGTGCGGATCACCTGCTGCTCCAGCGTCTCCTGCCCGGATGGCAGGATGTCAGCCCCACGCAGCGGCACGCTGGCACCAGCCAACTGCCAGTAGAGCAGTCCGGCGGTGTATTGCTCACTGACTGCCAGCTGCTCACCGCGCTGCTCCAGCTCACGTGCCAGCAGCGCCGGTAAGCCTTCGGTGCCTTCGAAAATGGTGCACTCCGCCAGTTGCAGGCGCACCTGCTGCCACACCTGCTCCATCGCCACCCGCTGACTGGCCGGGCCGGTGAGCTTGATCTCAATGATCGGCATGGACGAGCGATATCCCATGACCACGCCTTCCGGCAGCGCCAGCGGCTCCAGTTCGGCGGCAATATCGCTTTCACCGCGACCAAAGGTGGTCAGCCGCAGACAAATCGGTGGCTCGGGCGGTGAAAATTTCGCTTTCAGACGGGGGATGATCTGCTGCTCCACCATCACTTTAAATTCAGACGGCACACCAGGCGTGAAGAACATCCAGCATCGATTGAGTTGCAGGGCAAAGCCACAGGCGGTACCGACCGGATTATCAATCAGTTCCGCATTGGCCGGGATTTCCGCCTGCTTGCGATTGCTGGCCGCCATCACGCGTCCCCGGCTGGCGAACCAGGCTTCCATCTGTTCCAGCCACTCCTGCTGCACCTCAAGCTCAACGCCACAGGCTCTGGCTGCTGCCAGCGCACTGAGATCGTCACTGGTCGGCCCCAGACCGCCATTCACAATCAGCACATCTGCCTCATGGCTGCGCGCCTGTAGCGTGGCGATTAGCGATTCGAGTGAATCTCCTACCGTGGTACGGCTGGTCATAGGCAACCCTTGCTGGAACAACATATCCGCCAGCCAGGCTGCGTTGGTATCGACGATTTGGCCATGCAGCACCTCATCCCCGGTCGACAGCATCTCTACTCTAATCACGTTGAGTTCTCCTTTTCACGTTTGCTTTACTGTACGAACTCCTCCCGCCAGACACAATCGGCATCACCAGGGATTGTGACCATTGCGTCTCAGGCACGTTGCGCATAAAGATAGCGAGGGTGAAGCAGGATCAAGGGTGGTGAAGGTGTTCAGAGAGTTAAAAACCAATAAAAACGGCGGGATTGCCCCGCCGCTTTTTTACTACTGTTGTCTGCTACAACTGAGTCAGCGAATCGCGATTAACGACGCGCCAGCAGCAGACCAAGTACCAGACCGGCTGTTGCACCGATACCGACACCCTGCCACGGTTTTTCGTGCACGTAGTCGTCTGCACGGTAAGCCGCTTGTTTAGCGCGATAGTAGTAGCTATCGGACGCCTGGCTGACACGGGATTTCACATCGTTCAGCGCCTGTTCGGCTTTGCTTTTAAGCTCAATGTACTTCTGATCGGCCGGATCGCCTGATGCCTTAAGGACTTCTTCCAGCGTTTCAGTCAGTAACGCAATATCGTCATCGAGGCCCGTTTCGAATTGATTTGTCTGATTAACCATCGTTTCCTCCGTGTGAATTGCAAAGCAGTTCATTAACTATAGTCATAATCTGGCGCTCTGCTGATTTCCTGCTCCAGGAATCACCTGATTTTTCATCTGTTAATCTTGTTCAGTGCAGGCTGTGCGCCGTTTCGCTACGCAAAGAAGTGTAAGACGCAGCGGCAACCGCGGAATTTCGCTTCGCTTCTTTGATTAATCTGATAAATTTTGTCGTGACTGAATTTTCCAGTAACCCTACTGTCGTACCCCTCTGTTGCCTGTGATTATCGGGCCATGAAAGTGCATTTTGCACGACAGTCACGACACCCTCGAACAGCTAAGGAATAATCTCTGGCATGAATCGAAGAATGTTTATGAAAGCGTCAATGGCCTTCTCCGCCGTCAGCGGCATGACCGGCCTGTCAACGCTGTTTGCGCAATCCGCATGGGCAGAAGATGGCATTGCTGACGGAACCGCCGTACGCTTCGATTTCGACGTATTGAAGAAAAACGCGGCTGCGCTGGCGAAAAAACCCTGGGGCGGAGCACCGGGCGCGCTGCCGGAGACGCTGGCCACACTGACCCCGCAGGCGTACAACGAAATTCAGTATGACGCCAACCACTCACTCTGGAACAACCTGCCCGATCGTCAACTGGACGTTCAGTTCTTCCATGTCGGTATGGGCTTCAAGCGGCGCATCCGCATGTTCTCTGTTGACGGTGAGAGTCGCGAAGCACGCGAAATTCACTTCCGTCCCGAATTGTTCAACTACAACGACGCCAAAGTTGATACGAAGCAGCTGGAGGGCAAAACTGACCTCGGCTTCGCCGGTTTCCGCGCCTTTAAAAAACCGGAACTGGCCCGTCGCGACATCGTCTCCTTCCTTGGCGCAAGCTACTTCCGTGCCGTTGACGATACTTTCCAGTACGGCCTCTCGGCGCGTGGCGTAGCGATCAACACCTTCAGCAATGGCCAGGAGGAGTTTCCCGATTTCACCGCCTTCTGGTTTGAAACGCCAAAAGCGGAAGATACCACCTTTACCTGCTACGCCCTGCTGGATGGTGCCAGCGTCACCGGTGCTTATAAATTCATCATCCATTGCGAAGAGAAACGCGTGGTGATGGAGGTGGAAAACCACCTGTTTGCCCGTAAAGAGATCCGTCAGATTGGCATCTCGCCAATGACCAGCATGTTCAGCTGCGGCACCAACGAACGCCGCATGTGCAACACTTACCATCCGCAGATCCATGACTCCGATCGCCTGGCGATGTGGACCGGTAAAGGCGAATGGATTGCCCGCCCGCTGAATAATCCTCAGCGTCTGCAGTTCAACGCCTATGAAGATGAGAATCCGCGTGGGTTTGGCCTGCTGCAGCTTAATCACGACTTCAAAGATTATCAGGATGTGATTGGCTGGTATGACAAACGTCCCAGCCTGTGGGTTGAGCCGATCGGTAAGTGGGGCAAAGGCGCGATCAACCTGATGGAGATCCCGACCACGGGTGAAACGCTGGATAACGTGGTCTGCTTCTGGCAACCGGCTGAGCCGGTCAAAGCGGGCAGCGAGCTGAACTTCTCCTACAAGCTTTACTGGAGTGGTCTGCCGCCGGTGCGTAGCGGTCTGGCGCGCGTGGATGCAACCCGTACCGGTATCGGTGGTTTCCCGGAAGGCTGGGCGCCTGGCGAACACTTCCCGGAAACCTGGTGCCGCCGCTTCGCCATTGATTTTATTGGTGGCGATCTGCAGGCTGCTGCGCCGAAAGGGATTGAGCCGGTGATTACCGTTTCATCCGGTAGCGTGAAGCAGGTTGAGATTCTGTATGTCGATCCGCTTAAGGGCTATCGCATCCTGTTTGACTGGTATCCGAATAGCGATTCCACCGAGCCGGTAGAGATGCGTCTGTTCCTGCGCAGCAAAGATGAGACGCTGAGTGAAACCTGGCTCTATCAATATTTCCCGCCTGCGCCGGATCAGCGTAAATATGTCGATGACCGCCAGATGACGGTGGGTTGATGTAAAAAAGGCGAGGCTCAGGCCTCGCCTTTTTTATGGCGCGTTCTTCAGCATATCGACGTGAGGGATCCCATCTTCCAGGTAGTTCTCCCCCACCGCGACAAAGCCATGCTGCCCATAGAAACTTTCCAGATGCGCCTGCGCAGAGAGAAACAGATCGCGGCCCGGCCAGTGCTGCTGACAACTGTTGATTGCCTGCTCCATCAGACGATTCCCCAGCCGCGCACCACGAACCCGATCTGAAACAATCACCCGTCCGATTTTCACCGGGCTGGTCTCATCCTCCGGAGAGAGCAGTCGCGCATAGGCCACTAGTTGGTCATCCGCCATTCCCAGCAGATGCCGGTTTTCCGCCTGCAAATCTTTGCCATCCACATCAAGGTAAGCGCACTGCTGTTCCACCACAAACACGGCACTGCGCAACGCCAGCAGTGCATAGAGCTGTGAGGGGGTCAGTTCGCTATGGTGTTTATCCTGCCAGTTAATGTCCATGGTCTCTCCTTTAAACCACACACTCTACATCAGCGCGGTGTCGCCAGCACCTGCTGGTGACACTATCTTACAGGCAAAAAAAATCAGGCCCGGAGGCCTGATTCGTCAGTCGCAGCAACGCGCTTACATCAGCGGCTGAGCCATCTGCACCAGTCTGATCAGCGGCTGCGGGTAAACCCCTAACAGCAGCACCAGAATGGCAGAAATCAGTACTACCACACCACCGGCCGTAAATGCCCAGTTAGCCGGGGTATCACGGGTATGCAGTTCTGGCGGGCTGAGGTAGAGACTCACCGTCACGCGCAGATAGTAGTAGAGGCCAATCGCACTACCCGCGACTACAGCACCGGTCAGCCACCACAGGTGCGCACTGACGCCTGAAGCGATAACGTAAAATTTACCGATAAAGCCCAGCGTCATCGGGATACCCGCCAGTGACAGCATCATCACCGTCATCACCGCTGACAGAATAGGACGATGCCAGAACAGACCGCGGTAGGAGTAGAGCGAGTCAGCATCCGGGCCACGATACGGGCTGGACATCAGACTTACCACACCAAAGGCACCCAGGCTGCTGAACAGATAACCGGCCAGGTAAACGCCCGACGTTTCCAGCGACAGCTGATGATCTTTCACCGCAATCAGCGCCACCAGCAGATAACCGAGGTGGGCGATAGAGGAATAACCCAGCAGACGCTTGATGTTGCTCTGCGAAATCGCCATCAGGTTACCGAACAGAATCGACACGAAGGCGATCATGGCCAGCACTGTGCGCACCGCTTCGCTGTCAGTCACCGGCGCATACATAAACAGACGCATGATGACACCGAAGATTGCAATCTTGCTGGCGGTGGCCAGGAAGGTTGAAACCGGCGCAGGCGCACCCTGATAAACATCGGGGGTCCATAGGTGGAACGGAACCAGTGAGAGTTTAAAGCCCAGACCGATGATCATCATACCCAGACCCACCAGCAGCAGTGGCTCGTGGATCATGCTGTCAGTCAGGCTCTGGCCCAGCGCCACAAAGCTCAGGTTACCGGAGTCGGCGTAGATCAGCGCAATACCAAACAGCAGGAACGACGAGGCCGCCGCCGAAAGAATGGTGTACTTCAGCGCGGCTTCCAGTGAACGTTTCTGGCGGAAGGCGTAACCAATCAGACCAAACAGCGGCAGCGAAAGCAGCTCAATGCCGATGAACAGCGAAGCCAGATGGTTAGCACTGGCCAGCACGATGCCACCGAGTGCCGCAATCAGCACCAGCAGGTAGAACTCATCTTTGTTGTCCGGGAAGCCCGCCAGCCATGGATAGGCAAAGGTGCAGGTCGCCAGACTCGCCAGCATAACCAGCGCGGTATAAAACATCGAATAGCCATCGACGCGCAGCAGCGGCGTGACATCCATCGCCCCGACCTGACCGACAAAGTAGAGCGAGAGCAGCGCCAGGTTCAGGCCAACTACCGTTAGCGTGGCGTTAACGAAGTGGTTGCGTCGCCAGGCAATGGACAGCATCACAACCACCACCGTCAATCCGACGATTAACAGCGGTAGCAACGCAATCAATTGGTGAGGAGTTATTGTCATGGCGAATTACGGCCTTGTAGTTGAAATTGAAGCGGTAAACCACTGCTGAATATTGCTCATGGCAGCGTGCGAAGTATCCAGAATCGGCTGTGGATAGACGCCCAGCAGCACCAGCAGCACCACCAGAACACCGATGGTCATAAACTCACGCGGTGACATGCCTGGCAGCGGATCTTTCGATTTCGCTTCGCCGTAATAAGCGCGCTGCATCATCACCAGCGAGTAAATCGAGGCAAACACCAGACCAAAAGTCGCGATGATGATAATCATCGGCACCACCTGGAAGCTGCCGGTCAGAATCATAAATTCGCCGACGAAGTTACCGGTGCCGGGCATACCGAGGTTGGCAACAGCAAAGAACAGCGACAGACCCGGAATCCATTTGATGCGCGACCACAGGCCACCCATCTGACGCATATCACGAGTATGCAGACGCTCATACAGCTGACCACACAGAATGAAGAGTGCTGCAGCGGAGAGACCGTGCGCAATCATCTGAATCACCGCGCCCTGCAGCGCCAGCTGGCTGCCGGTGTAGATGGCAATCAGCACAAAGCCCATGTGCGAAATCGAGGTGTAAGCAATCAGACGTTTGATATCAGTCTGCGAGAAGGCCATCCAGGCACCGTAGAAGATACCGATGATGCCTAACCACATGGCGATTGGCGCAAACTCGGCTGACGCATTCGGGAACAGCGGCAGACTGAAACGCAGTAAACCGTAAGCTGCGGTTTTCAGCAGGATACCCGCCAGGTCGACAGAACCGGCCGTTGGCGCCTGACTGTGCGCATCCGGCAGCCAGCCGTGCAACGGTACCACCGGCATCTTCACCGCAAAGGCGATAAAGAAGCCCAGCATCAGCAGATATTCAACACCGCTCGACATTGGCGTCTGCAGCAGCTGTTCATAGTTGAATGTCCAGACGCCAGTCGCATTGTAGTGGACAAACACCAGGCCCAGAATCGCAATCAGCATCACCAGACCTGAGGCCTGGGTGTAGATGAAGAATTTGGTCGCGGCGGAAATACGGGTTTTGCCGTCCGATGCTTTATGACCCCAGAGCGCGATGAGGAAGTACATCGGCACCAGCATCATTTCCCAGAAGAAGAAGAACAGGAACAGGTCGATGGAGAGGAACACACCGATTACGCCGCCCAGGATCCACATCAGGTTCAGGTGGAAGAAGCCCTGATACTTTGAAATCTCATTCCATGAACAGAGCACCGCCATCAGACCGAGCAGGCCGGTCAGCACCACCATCAGCAGCGACAGACCATCAATGGCTAAATGGAAGCTGATACCGAAGCGTGGGATCCACGGAACGGAGAAACTTGACTGCCACTGCGGAATGCCCGCTGCCTGCGTCAGTGAATAGCCTCCCTGCAACCAGAGTTGCAGTGAAAGCGCCAACGTCAGCCCCATAGTGATCAGTGCGATCCAGCGTGGCACCTTCGCGCCGAGGCGCTCAGTGAGCCAGCAGATCAGACCACCGACGAAGGGTATGATAATTAGCCAAGGTAATAACACGGCACACTTCCCTTTTCTTTGTCTTAGTTCGGGCTATCTTACTTGCCATTTTGGCTCCCGGCAGTGCTCGCAATCCTCACATACCTCGGTATGCTCCGGTTGCTGTGCGCTGGCGGTAACCAAACTGGCCGCGACGATAACGCCCTTGCTCAGGACAATTTTTGACATTCTCAATGGGCAGATTAGCTAACCTGCCCCGCTCATCAATCTTTAAATCACCAGCAGCAGAGCAAGCACCAGCACGGCGCCCACGCTCATTGACGCAACGTACCAGCGCAGGTAGCCATTCTCACTGACTACCAGGCCTTTGTTGGCAATACGTGACAGCAGCGCAGGCAGGTTCATCAGGCCATTCAGTGGGTCGCGCTTCAGCAGCCACGCAATACCCAGATAAGGTTTGACGAACACTTTATCGTAGAGCCAGTCGAAGCCCCAGGCCGCAAACCACCAGGTGCCGAAGAAACGGCCTGGTGCACTGTTTGCGATACGGGTAACCAGCTCACGTTTGCCCAGCCACAGCGCGGCAGCGATCAGAATGCCGACAATCGCTACGACGCCCGAGGTGATTTCAAGTCCCACTTTGCCCGCTTCACCGAATTCATTGGCTGGCAGTACACCTGCCAGCGGCGGCGTGATCAGCGCACCAATAAAGGTGGAGAGCAGCAGCAGCACAATCAGCGGCAGATGATGGGTAATACCCTTACCGGCGTGCGCATGAATTTTCTCTTCGCCGTGGAACACGATGAAGATCATGCGGAAGGTATAGATAGAGGTCAGGAACGCCCCCACCAGACCCGCAACCATCAGGTTGATGTGACCGTTAGCCAGTGCGCCAAACAGGATCTCATCTTTACTGTAGAAGCCCGCCGTAATCAGCGGCAGTGCCGCCAGCGCCGCGCCGCCCACCAGGAAGCAGGTGTAGACCAGCGGAATGCTCTTACGCAGGCCACCCATTTTGAAAATGTTCTGCTCGTGATGGCAGGCCAGAATCACTGAACCCGAAGAGAGGAACAGCAACGCTTTAAAGAAGGCGTGCGTCATCAGATGGAAAATCGCCGCATCCCACGCCTGAACACCCAGCGCCAGGAACATGTAGCCAATCTGGCTCATGGTGGAGTAAGCGAGAACACGTTTGATGTCGGTCTGTACCAGCGCGGCAAAGCCTGCCAGCACCAGGGTAATCGCCCCGATAATCCCGACCAGATGCAGCACTTCCGGCGTCAGCAGGAAGAGACCGTGGCTACGGGCAATCAGGTAGACACCTGCTGTCACCATGGTCGCGGCGTGGATCAGTGCCGAAACCGGTGTCGGACCGGCCATCGCATCTGCCAGCCACGTCTGTAACGGCAGCTGTGCCGATTTACCGACCGCGCCACCCAGCAGCATCAGCGTTGCCCACTGCAGCATATGGTTATCTGCGGCAAAGTGCGCAGGAGCCAGCTCCATCATCTCGCGGAAGTTCAGCGTGCCCAGCTCGTTGTAGAGAATGAACAGACCAAATGCCAGGAAGACGTCGCCCACGCGGGTAATGATGAACGCTTTCATCGCCGCTTTGCCGTTTTCCGGATTGCTGTAGTAGAAACCGATCAGCAGATAAGAGCAGAGGCCTACCCCTTCCCAGCCCAGATACATCAGCATCAGGTTATCGGCCAGCACCAGAACAACCATGCTGGCGATAAACAGGTTGGTGTAGGCGAAGAAGCGGGAGTAGCCCTCTTCTCCACGCATGTACCAGGAGGCGAACATGTGAATGAAGAAACCGACACCGGTCACGACAGACAGCATGGTCAGCGACAGGCCATCCAGCGTCAGGTTCACCTTCATGTCGAAGTTGCCGACATGCATCCAGGTCCAGAGCGCCTGCGTGTAGGCTTGCTGACCGTTGGCGAAGAAGTCAAAACCGACCATCGCCGTGGTCAGGGCCGCCAGACCCACGGATCCCATACCAATCGTGGCCGACAGGTTCTCTGACCAGCGACCGCGCGAAAACGCTAACAGCAGAAAGCCGATCAGCGGAAACAAGACAGTTAAATAGAGAAGATTCATCCGCGCATCTCGCTCACAGTATCAATGTTCAGCGTCTGACGACGACGATAGAGCTGAAGCAGCAGTGCCAGACCAATACTGGCTTCCGCTGCCGCCAGGCTGATCGCCAGGATATACATCACCTGTCCATCGGCCTGACCCCAATAGCTCCCGGCAACCACCAGGGCTAAGGCGGCGGCGTTGATCATGATTTCAAGGCCGATCAGCATAAACAGCAGATTGCGGCGTATTACCAGCGACGTCAGTCCAAGGACAAACAGCACGGCAGCAAGAATCAATCCATGTTGTAACGGGATCATGCGCTCTCCTTTTTCACCTGAGCGGCGTCAGCATTACGGTTACTCAGGACTTCGCCCTGACGCTCTTCGCGACCGATATGGAACGCCACGACCAGACCCGCCAGCAGCAGCATTGAGGCCAGTTCAACCGCCAGTACGTAAGGACCAAACAGGCTGATGCCGACCGCTTTGGCGTCGATGATGGTGCCATCGATGCCCTGATCGTTGGCAGTCAGAATGGCGTAGACCATTACGACCAGCAGCAGCAACGAGACGATACCCGGGCCAATCCACAGTGACGGGCTGAGCCACTCACGCTCCTGCTTCTCGGTCTGCTTGCCTAAGTTCAGCATCATGACCACGAAGACGAACAGCACCATAATGGCACCGGCGTAGACGATGATCTCCAGCGCACCGGCAAAATAGGCTCCCATAGAGAAGAAGACGCCCGCGATCGATAACAGCGAAACGATCAGGTACAGCAACGCATGTACCGGATTAGTGTGGGTAATGACGCGCAACGTCGTCAGCACCGCCACCAGCCCGCAAAGATAAAACGCAAATTCCATGCCTTGCTCCTTAAGGTAATAAGCCTTTGACGTCGATAGGCTTCGCTTCGTTTTCTGCTTCGCCCTTATCTTTACCGTCAATCGCCATACCTGCCATGCGGTAGAAGTTGTACTCCGGATATTTACCCGGCCCCGAAATCAGCAGATCGTCCTTCTCATACACCAGATCCTGACGCTTAAACTCACCCAGTTCGAAATCGGGGGTCAGCTGAATCGCCGTGGTTGGACAGGCTTCCTCACACATGCCGCAGAAGATGCAGCGTGAGAAGTTGATACGGAAGAACTCCGGGTACCAGCGGCCATCTTTGGTTTCGGCTTTCTGCAGCGAGATACAGCCAACCGGGCAGGCAACCGCACACAGGTTACAGGCGACGCAACGCTCCTGACCATCCGGATCGCGGGTTAACACGATACGGCCACGATAGCGTGGTGGCAGATAAACCGGCTCTTCCGGATACATCTGAGTTTCACGTTTGGCGAAGGCGTGCAGCCCGATCAGCCAGATACTGCGAACTGTCGTGCCAAAGCCTACGACAATATCTTTCAAAGTCATTTGTTAACCCCTTACGGCGCTGTGTAGAGAATCACTGCGGCAGTCGCCAGCAGGTTCAACAGCGTCAACGGCAGACACACTTTCCAGCCGAATGACAGCACCTGGTCGTAGCGCGGACGCGGAAGCGCAGCACGAATCAGGATGAACATCATCATAAAGAACGCCGTTTTCAGGGCGAACCAGATGAACGGCGGCAGGAATGGGCCGTGCCAGCCACCAAAGAACAGCGTTACAATCAGCGCTGAAACGGTGGTGATCGCCACATATTCGCCGACAAAGAACAGGCCGAACTTCATACCGGCATATTCGATGTGATAACCGTCCGCCAGTTCCTGCTCCGCTTCTGGCTGGTCAAACGGATGACGGTGACACACCGCCACGCCAGCAATACAGAAGGTTACGAAACCGAAGAACTGCGGAATGATGTTCCACAGGTGCGTCTGGCTGTTGACGATATCGTTCATATTGAACGAGCCCGCCTGCGCTACCACACCCATCAGCGACAGACCCAGGAACACTTCGTAGCTCAGGGTCTGCGCCGAGGCGCGCATCGCGCCCAGCAGCGAGTATTTATTATTACTCGACCAGCCGGCAAACAGCACCGCGTAGACCGCAAGGCCCGCCATCATCAGGAAGAACAGCAGACCGATATTCAGGTCTGTCACCATCCAGGTTGGCGAAACCGGCACGATAGCAAAGGCCAGCAGCAGTGAAACAAAGGCGATAACCGGCGCAAGGGTAAAGATAAAGCGGTCGGTAAACGGCGGAACCCAGTCCTCTTTAAAGAACATTTTGATCATGTCCGCTACCAGCTGGAGCGAGCCGCCCCAGCCTACGCGGTTTGGTCCGTAACGGTTCTGGAACAGGCCGAGCAGACGACGCTCGGCGAAGCTCATGAACGCGCCGCAGGCCACAACCACCAGCAGAATCACGATGGCTTTAACAATGGCCAGCAGAATGTCGATAACGTCCGGTGTTAACCAGCTCATTGCGCCGCCTCCTGCAGAGTGTCGATTTTACCGTTCGCCAGGAATGGCGGAACGCCCGGCATGCCCAGCGGCAGACCAATCTGTCCCGCCTGCAGTGACGCCGAGAAACGGACCGGCAGACGCACTGTCTCACCGGCACAGATGAACTCAACCGCCGCGCCATTGTTGACGCCCAGCTTCGCTGCATCTTCCGGGTTAATCACCAGTGCAGGCGGTGCCATACGCTGCTGGAAGACCGGTGAACGCTGTGACATCTCTTCGCTACCAAACAGCTGGTAGAGAGGGGCCACGCGCCACTGCGCTTCACTGACGAATGCCGCCGGAACGTTGCTGAACCAGGGCAGACTGGCTGCGCTGGCTTCAAACAGCCGTACACCCGGATCGCCATTACGCAGTTTGCCGCCCACTTCAACCTGGAACTTGTTCCACGCCTGCGGTGAGTTCCAGCCCGGTGCCCAGGCAAACGGAATCTGCGAACGCGGTGCGCCTGGCTGGTTGTTCCCTTCCATTGAGAAGGCGAACATCGTGTCCTGATCCTGCGGCTGACGCGGTTCGTGCACGCTGATATTGGCGCGCGCCGCGGTACGGCCACTGGCACGGTGCGGTGAACGCGACAGTTTCTGTCCACGAATACGGAAGCTGGCATCCGGTGCCGCATCCTTGATTCCGGCCAGCTGTGGCAGATGACTGACCACCGCATCGATCACGTGGTCCAGCTGCGTCCAGTCGACGTGACGGCTTTCCAGCGTGCTGTGCAGCGAATGCAGCCAGCGCCAGCTCTCCAGCATCACTACGTTGTTGTCATAGTAAGAAGGATCGTAAACCTGGAAGAAACGCTGTGCGCGGCCTTCATGGTTGATCGAGGTGCCATCACTTTCGGCGAAGCTGGCGGTTGATAACACCAGACCCGCTTTCTCAAGCGTCGCGGTGCGCTGATGATCAACCACAATCACGTTAGTGGTCTGGGCCAGCGCCGCATCAACCAGCGCTTTCGGTGCATGGCGATAGAGGTCATTTTCCAGTACCACCAGCGCATCGGCTTCACCGTTGCTCAGTTGCTCCAGCGCGCTTTCCAGAGGATTGCCGCCCATCAGGCCAAGACCCACGCTGTTGGCGTGTCCCGCCAGCAGCGTAATCCCGACGTCGGCACCGCGCGCTTTGAGCGCTTTGGCCACGTTGGCAGCCGCTTCGATCATCGCGCTGCTGCCGGAATGGGTCCCGGAAATAATTAACGGTTTTTTCGCGCCGGCCAGCGCCTGCACGATGACATCCATTTTGCCGTTCAGTTTGCTGTCGAAATCGGTCACCGCCGGAGCGGTTTCATCCAGCGCACTGGCGATAGCGAAACCGAGACGCGCCTGATCTTCAACCGGTGCGCGATAGCTCCATGCCGCGATATCATCCAGACGGGTTTCATCGACGTTGGTGATAAACAGCGGATGTTTCGCATTCTGTCCGATGTTCAGGATCGCGGCGATCTGCCAGTCTGCTACTTTCTGAGCGGCAGCCATGTCGCGCGCTTTGCCTTTCACGGCCTGACGCACTGACAGCGCCACGCGTGCGCCAACCTGGGTCAGATCTTCGCCCAGCACCAGCACCGCATCGTAGCTTTCAATTTCACGCAGCGATGGCGTATAGATACCGCCCTCACGCAGAATTTTCAGCATCAGTTCAAGCCGGGCCTGCTCGCCCGCTGGCATGCCGGTAGAGAAGTTCTCTGCACCGACCAGTTCACGCAGCGCGAAGTTACTTTCAATGCTGGCGCGCGGCGAGCCGATACCGATCACTTTTTTCGCCTGACGCAGCAAATCTGCACCGGCATTGACCGCCTGCTCTGCGTTCAGCGTCACCCAGTCGTTGCCGCGCAGCAGCATCGGCTGGCGTGGGCGATCTTTACGGTTCACGTAGCCATAGCCAAAGCGGCCACGGTCACACAGGAAATAGTGGTTTACGGTGCCGTTATAACGGTTTTCGATACGGCGTAACTCACCATAACGCTCACCCGGGCTGGTGTTACAGCCCACACTGCACTGCTGGCAGATGCTCGGCGCAAACTGCATATCCCATTTACGGTTATAGCGTTCGGAGTGCGTTTTATCGGTGAAGACGCCGGTCGGGCAGATTTCAACCAGGTTACCGGAGAATTCGCTCTCCAGCGTGCCATCTTCCGGACGACCGAAGTAGACGTTGTCGTGTGCGCCGTAGACACCCAGATCCTTGCCATCGGCATAATCTTTGTAGTAACGCACGCAGCGGTAACAGGCGATACAGCGGTTCATCTCATGGGAGATGAACGGGCCGAGATCCTGATTACGGTGGGTACGTTTGGTGAAGCGATAGCGGCGGAAGCTGTGGCCGGTCATTACTGTCATATCCTGCAGGTGACAGTTACCGCCCTCTTCACACACCGGACAGTCGTGCGGGTGGTTGGTCATCAGCCACTCCACCACGCTTTCGCGGAACTCTTTCGCTTCGCCATCATCGATGGAGATGAATGTGCCGTCAGAGGCCGGCGTCATGCAGGACATGACAAGACGGCCGCGGGTATCTTCGGCATTCTGGAATTGCTTTACCGCACACTGGCGGCAGGCCCCAACGCTTCCCAGCGCCGGATGCCAGCAAAAGTAAGGAATATCAAGGCCCAGAGAGAGACATGCCTGTAGCAGGTTGTCCGCTCCGTTCACATCATACTCTTTACCGTCTACATGAATTGTAGCCATAGTGACATGCTTCCGTAAGGCTCGTCAGAGACGAGCGTTAATCATATTCTTGCCCCGACGCACGACATTGTCGGGGCGGCGGCACCAGGCCTGTTCCGTGTTCTTCGGCGAATTACCAGCGCGCTTTCAGCAGGTTTGGCTGGATCCCGCCAATGGCGCGGGTATTGCCAAACACCTGCGGTGCCATGCCGGCTTCAAACTCTTCACGGAAATATTTAATCGCACTCTGCAGGGGCTCAACCGCACCCGGCGCATGCGCACAGAAGGTTTTACCCGGGCCAAGCTGACGGCAGAGTTGCAGTAAGGTTTCGATATCGCCTGGCTGACCCTGCTTCTGCTCCAGCGCGCGCAGAATTTTGACGCTCCACGGCAGGCCATCGCGACACGGTGTACACCAGCCGCACGACTCACGGGCAAAGAACTCTTCCAGGTTACGCACCAGCGAGACCATGTTGATCTCGTGATCGACCGCCATCGCCAGCGCCGTACCCAGACGGCTGCCCGCTTTGCCGATGCTGGCAAATTCCATGGGCAGATCCAGGTGCTGGTCGGTCAGGAAGTCAGTCCCTGCCCCGCCGGGCTGCCAGGCTTTGAACTTCAGTCCGTCACGCATACCGCCCGCATAATCCTCAAGGATTTCACGTGCGGTGATACCAAATGGCAGCTCCCAGACGCCGGGATTTTTAACCCGTCCGGAGAAGCCCATCATTTTGGTACCGGCATCTTCGCTTTTAGAGATGTTTTTGTACCACTCCACGCCGTTGGCCAGAATCGCCGGAACGTTGGAGAGAGTTTCCACGTTGTTCACGCAGGTCGGTTTGCCCCACGCGCCCGCACTCGCCGGGAATGGCGGTTTCGAACGCGGATTAGCACGACGGCCTTCCAGTGAGTTAATCAGTGCCGTCTCTTCGCCGCAGATATAACGACCTGCGCCGGTGTGGACAATCAACTCAAAATCAAAGCCGGTACCGAGAATATTTTTACCGATATAGCCCGCTTCCGTCGCTTCAGCAATCGCACGACGCAGATGCACCGCGGCTTCAATGTATTCGCCACGTAAGAAGATATAGCCACGGTAAGCCTTCAGCGCAAAGGCGCTGATCAGCATTCCTTCCACCAGCTGGTGAGGCATCTGCTCCATCAGCAGGCGGTCTTTATAGGTGCCCGGCTCCATCTCATCGGCGTTACACAGCAGGTAACGGATATTCATCGACTCATCTTTCGGCATCAGGCTCCACTTCAGCCCGGTGGAGAAGCCCGCACCGCCGCGCCCTTTCAGGCCTGAATCTTTGACTGCCGCAACGATTTCATCCTGCGACATGCTTTTCAGCGCTTTTTCCGCACCGGCATAGCCGTTTTTACTGCGATATTCGTCAAGCCAGACAGGTTGCTTGTCGTCACGCATCCGCCAGGTCAGCGGATGCGTTTCTGCAGTGCGAATGATCTGTTTAATTGTCATTGATACTGCTCCAGCAAACCAGGGATGCCTTCCGGCGTCAGATGCACATGCGTGTCTTCATCCACCATCATCGTTGGCCCCTTATCGCAGTTACCCAGACAGCAGGTTGGCAGCAGTGTAAAGCGGCCATCGGCAGTGGTCTGACCCGGTTTGATATTCAGTTGCTGTTCCAGTGCTGACTGGATGCCCTGATAACCGGTGATATGACAGACCACGCTGTCACAGTAACGGATCACATGACGGCCAACCGGCTGACGGAAGATCTGGCTGTAAAATGTCGCCACACCTTCAACATCACTCGCCGGGATACCCAGAACCTCGGCAATCGCATTGATAGCGCCGTCCGGCACCCATCCGCGCTGTTTCTGCACGATCTTCAGCGCTTCAATCGAGGCTGCACGCGCATCTTCGTAGTGGTGTTTTTCGTGCTCAATGGCGTGATGCTCTTCCGCGCTCAGCACGAAGACCTCGTTAGGGTCGATCGTTTTAATGGCAATGTGTTGATCGTGCATAATTAGCGGTCCACGTCTGACATAACAAAATCGATACTACCCAGATATACGATCAGGTCGGATACCAGGCTGCCACGGATTACTGAAGGAATCTGCTGCAGATGCGGGAAGCTCGGCGTACGCACGCGGGTGCGGTAGCTCATGGTGCTGCCATCGCTGGTCAGGTAGTAGCTGTTGATCCCTTTCGTCGCTTCAATCATCTGGAACGACTCATTGGCTGGCATCACCGGCCCCCACGAAACCTGCAGGAAGTGCGTGATCAGCGTTTCAATGTGCTGCAGCGTGCGCTCTTTCGGTGGCGGCGTGGTCAGCGGATGATCCGCTTTAAACGGACCCTCTGGCATGTTGTTGAGACACTGCTCAAGAATGCGCAGCGACTGCCACATCTCTTCCATTTTCAGCATGACGCGGCTGTAAGCATCGCTGATGCCGTCGCCGACCGGGATTTCAAAATCGAAGTTTTCGTAGCCGGAGTAGGGACGCCATTTACGTACGTCAAAGTCGAGACCGGTAGCACGCAGACCGGCACCGGTAGTGCCCCACGCCAGCGCCTCTTCCATGTTGTAAGCAGCAACGCCTTTGGAACGGCCAATCAGTACGCTGTTGCGCAGTGCCGCTTTGTCATACTCTTTAAGACGTTTTGGCATCCAGTCGAGGAAGTCACGCAGCAGACGTTCCCAGCCTCGCGGCAGGTCATGCGCGACGCCACCGATGCGGAACCACGCCGGGTGCATACGGAAACCGGTAATCGCCTCAACCACGTCATAGATTTTCTGACGGTCGGTAAAGGCAAAGAACACCGGCGTCATGGCTCCGACGTCCTGAATAAAGGTGGAGATATAGAGCAGGTGGCTGTTGATGCGGAACAGCTCAGAGAGCATCACGCGGATCACATTAACGCGATCGGGCACCACGATACCGGCCAGTTTCTCCACCGCCAGTACGTACGGCATTTCATTTACGCAGCCGCCGAGGTACTCGATGCGGTCAGTGTAAGGAATGTAGCTGTGCCACGACTGACGCTCGCCCATCTTTTCGGCACCACGATGGTGATAGCCGATGTCAGGCACGCAGTCGACAATCTCTTCACCATCCAGCTGCAGAATGATGCGGAACGCACCGTGCGCCGACGGGTGGTTAGGCCCGAGGTTCAGGAACATGAAGTCTTCGTTGGTGGTGCTGCGCTTCATGCCCCAGTCTTCAGGCTTAAAGGTCAGCGCTTCCATCTCCAGATCTTCTTTCTGTTTGGTCAGCGTAAACGGATCGAATTCGGTGGCGCGCGCCGGGTAATCTTTACGCAGCGGATGGCCTTCCCAGGTCGACGGCATCATGATGCGCGTCAGATGCGGGTGACCATCAAAGGTGATACCAAACATCTCCCAGGTTTCACGCTCATACCAGTTGGCATTCGGGAAAAGGCGGGTGATGGTCGGCAGATGCATATCGTTTTCAGAGAGTGCCACCTTGAGCATGATGTCGCGGTTGCGTTCAATCGACAGCAGGTGGTAGAAAACGGAAAAATCCGCCGCAGGCAGGCCTGCACGGTGGGTACGTAAACGCTCATCCACGCCATGCAGGTCATACAGCATGACGTAAGGCTTGGGTAATTTACGCAGGAACTCGATAATTTCCAGTATCTGTTCACGCTTCACCCACACCACCGGAATACCGGTACGGGTTGGCTGAACAGTGAAGGCATCCGGCCCAAAACGGTTACGCAACTCGCCGATCACCGGGTCATCAAGGTGATCACGGGTTTGCCATGAAGGCTGAGCGAGATCTTGCGTGGTCAAATCTGTCATACGTTACTCACCATTCCGGCCTGGTCTCAGGCACTCAAATGAAGGCGTCAGGATGGGGCCATGCATTAAATTGTGATGTTCTGCTGCAGGCGCTGTTTTCCATCCATACGGTTTTAAACTTCGTCCGGGCTGCGCAGGTTTGTGACTGCGATGCGCTCGCCGCGTTTTCTTTCACGCTCAGATGGCATGTTGGCGCGATAAACGCCCTGATCGCCAACCACCCACGAGAGCGGACGGCGCTCTTTGCCGATCGACTCCTGCAACAGCAGCAGTGCCTGCATATACGCTTCAGGACGTGGCGGACAGCCAGGAATATAAACATCGACCGGCAGGAATTTATCGACACCCTGCACCACGGAATAGATGTCATACATGCCGCCAGAGTTGGCGCAGGCACCCATGGAAATCACCCATTTGGGTTCCAGCATCTGATCGTACAAACGCTGAATAACCGGGGCCATTTTGGTGAACGGCGTACCGGCAATGACCATGAAATCGGCCTGACGTGGCGAAGCGCGCATAACTTCGGCGCCAAAACGTGCCACGTCGTGGACCGCGGTGAATGACGTTGTCATCTCAACGTAACAACAGGACAGGCCAAAGTTATAAGGCCAGAGGGAGTTTTTACGCCCCCAGTTCACCATGTCATGCAGGGCATTTTCGAGCTTGCCCATATAAACGCTGCGATGAACGTGCTGCTCCAGCGGATCGCTGACGATTTCCTGCTTTTGCAGAGGATAACGGTCGTTCTCACCACCGTTCGGGTCTATGCGGGTGAGCGTATAGTCCATCTTATTGCCTCTCTTTTACTGCTTATGAGGATTGGTGTGGCTGACCGTAGTGGTTTTGACCACCACGCGACGGCGAGCTGGAGCCCAGTCCAGTGCGCCAATGCGTACCAGATAGACCAGACCCGCCAGGAGCACCAAAATGAAAATTGCGGCTTCCACAAAGCCGATCCAACCGCTTTCACGGATTGAAGTCGCCCATGCGTATAAAAAGAGGGCTTCGACGTCGAAGATGACGAAAAACATCGCAACCAGATAAAATTTCGCCGACAGGCGGATATGGGTATCACCAACGGATTCAATGCCCGATTCGAATGGCGTGTCTTTGTAGCGGGCGCGCGCTCTGCCGCCAAGCAGCCATCCTCCGGTCAGCATGAAAGCACACAGGCCAAAGGCAATAACGATAAATACGATAAACGCCCAGTGCTGAGCGATGATTTCGGTGGTAGTTGACATACTCATTGCTTACTCATCAAAAGTGGCGCTGGCATCCTGCACGCGTTTCCCGCAGCAAACTGACCACATCGATTCAAGGGAAGGATAAAAACCTTTCAAATGTCGCTGTTATTACGTAATAAGCAGCTATTTTATGGGGTTTTTTACTCCTTTCTATAACCTTTTGTCAACTTTGACAAAAGTATCCAAACATTATTTCACACCTGCATCATATTATTAACAAATGATGCCCCGCTTTCCAGCTAAATCGCTTCAGTCTGTAGGGTTAATTTTAGTGTAGCGGGTATTCACATGCATGGATCGTGCATTTAACAAACATATTTTGACAGGTATCACTGAATTTTCCCTCCCCTTTCCAGGGCTATTTTTTTGATCCAGAACACACTTTTGCCCTTTATGCGTTAATTTTCCCCACCTGAAACGGTGATTCGGAACAAAGCGTTCGGTTTTTTGGTCTGGATGTTTCAATTCAGTAGATGGTGAAATTTTTTTAGTCGGGTCAGAAGAGGCAGATGAGTCAGTAAGGAGCATCGGGCGGGGGTCAGGCACAAAAAAGCCTCTCGTTCTTTTCAGGGAAGGAGAGGCTTATTTATAAGCGTTTATTAAGGCAATCACGCAGGTATTGAGTACAACACGTTAGCGAAATTACTCTTCGTCATCCAGCAACAGTGAACCGTCGGGATTATTGCTCAGGTTATAAGGATCATTGGTGGACTGCATGGCATTGAAGATAGCCAGCGCCAGTTCATTATCGCTGTCAGGATTACGGCACAGCAGATATTGCGTATCCGGCAGTACCGGCAGTCCTTCAGCTGCACCCATAACACGCAGTTCCGGGCTCATCATCTCGACCGGACGTGCCGTCACACCCAGTCCCGCTTTCACCGCAGCGCGAACAGCAGCCAGTGTGGAAGCGACATAAGAGATACGCCACGGGATGCCCGCTTCGTTGAGATGATCGATAGCCATATCACGATAAGGACTTGGCTCATCCAGCAATACCAGTGGAATGGCTTCGCCACGCTGGAAGATATAATCCGCTGCGCAGTACCACAAGGTAGGTGAAGTACGCAGTACCTGATAGGTAAAATTGCCCGGGCTGGAAGTGGTCACAACCAGGTCCACTTCACCCTGATTGAGCATTTCCATCATAAACGGATTACGTTTAACCCGCACATCGATTGCCAGTTTCGGATACACCGAGGTCACCCGGTTTAGCAGGAACGGCAGAATAGTGTCAGAGGTGTCATCAGAGGCGCCTATAGTCAGCACGCCCTGAATGTTGCTGTACATCAGAGATGTGCAGGCTTCGTCGTTAAAACGAAGAATTTTTCTCGCATAGCCTAAAAGCTGGATACCGTGCTCTGTCAGAAGCTTATTACGTCCATGTCTGGCAAACAGCTCTTTACCTACCAATTGTTCCAGACGCTGCATCTGCTGACTGACTGCTGACTGGGTTCTGCAGACCGCTGCAGCGGCTGCTGCAAAGGTATTCAAATCCGCAACGGCAACGAAGGTTCTCAGCAGATCGAGGTCGAGATTCAGTATCGGACGATTTGCATTAGTCATGTTTTTTCTTCACTTATAAGATTTTTACGAACTACTACCCTGGTGTTATCACAAGCTTATCAAAGTGATAAGCAGTAATGGTGCTCAATGACAGTCCTGTGTGAAGACTGACACAAAAAAAGTTTATGTGGATCCTGCACTGTTGACTCCTCTGAAGGGTCATAGTGCTATTCAAGACAGATACAACTTCTGAACCGATGGCGCTGGGTGCGCAAATGCAGGAAGCTGCGTAGTTGTCTTATTCCCACCAGAAAGAATCATGCGGGATAGAAAGCGCACTTTACGGGCTATCAAAGCGAAGCGGCAAAGTGCACTAAATAATAAATTATACTTAATCATTTTTGACTTCAAAATGGAAATGATTTTGTGAAAAGCGCTGTAAATTTTGTGCTAAAGGCATTTCCAGACCCTTATGCCACATTATTGATCACTTTTTAAGCCTTCAGCGTTCTGAAATTTAGTGAGGAAGTGTTAAGTACGGCTCACAATCCTGCAATAAAGGTGCCATATGAAGCTCTGCTTTTGGCACTTTTCCGGCGAACACAAGGCCTTAAACGCGCCACTCTTAAGCAGCGTTAAGGCGTAATCTTTAGGCACGTTCTAAAATCGTCCATAATTTGAACATTTATAAAATATCCTTTAACTATTTCTCTAAGTGTATATTTCAGGTGCAAAGAAAAGTTCCATTTCAATAACTTCCAGATAGCGTTCATGATGCTAAAGCCATATGTCGGTTCAGCAGCGCTTTGGACAAGTTAAAATCCTGCATTAATGCCAATTTATGGTTTTATTAACCAGTTTACGCGACAACAAATATTTTTTACGCTGCGCACCGGGCAAAAAGTTGTTGAACCCGCCAAAACGGGGCGGCACCCTTCTTTTGTGACTGTCAGGAGAGTACATTGTGCTGGTTGGATTTCTGTGGCAGCCAAAAGGATTCTGCCCATTAAGGCGGTAACAATGACTTTTCAAATTGATAAATCCGGAAAACTCGATAACGTCTGCTATGACATCCGTGGCCCGGTACTGAAAGAGGCTAAGCGCCTCGAAGAAGAAGGTAACAAAGTACTGAAGCTGAACATTGGCAATCCGGCGCCGTTTGGTTTTGAAGCACCGGATGAGATACTGGTCGATGTTATTCGTAACCTTCCCAGCTCTCAGGGCTATTGTGACTCCAAGGGTCTCTATTCCGCCCGTAAAGCGATCATGCAGCACTACCAGGCGCGCGACATGCGCGATGTCACCGTAGAAGATATCTACATTGGCAACGGTGTTTCAGAACTCATCGTGCAGGCGATGCAGGCGTTACTGAACAGCGGCGACGAAATGCTGGTGCCGGCCCCCGACTATCCGTTATGGACGGCTGCGGTTTCCCTCTCCAGCGGTAAAGCAGTGCACTATCTCTGTGACGAATCAGCAGGCTGGTTCCCTGACCTCGATGATATCCGCAGCAAGATAACGCCTCGTACCCGCGGCATCGTGATTATCAACCCGAATAACCCCACTGGCGCGGTCTACAGCAAAGAGCTGCTGTTAGAGGTGGTTGAAATTGCGCGTCAGCATAACCTGATTATTTTTGCCGACGAGATCTACGACAAGATCCTCTATGACGATGCACAGCATCACTGCATCGCAGCGCTGGCACCCGATCTGCTCACTGTCACCTTTAATGGCCTTTCTAAAACCTATCGCGTTGCCGGTTTCCGTCAGGGCTGGATGGTACTGAACGGGCCGAAGAAACATGCTAAAGGCTATATAGAAGGGCTGGAGATGCTCGCCTCGATGCGCCTGTGTGCCAACGTACCGGCGCAGCATGCGATTCAGACGGCGCTGGGCGGTTACCAGAGCATTAGCGAATTTATCATGCCGGGTGGTCGTCTCTACGAGCAGCGGCAGCGCGCCTGGGAGCTGATTAATGACATCCCAGGCGTCAGCTGTGTGAAGCCACAGGGCGCGCTTTATATGTTCCCGAAAATCGATGCCAAAAAATTCAACATTTTCGACGATCAGAAGATGGTGCTGGATTTTCTGTTACAGGAGAAGGTGCTACTGGTTCAGGGCAGTGCCTTTAACTGGCCATGGCCCGATCACCTGCGCATTGTTACGCTGCCTCGTGTGGATGATCTTGAGATGGCGATCAATAAATTTGGCCGCTTCCTGCAAGGCTATCGTCAATAATCAGGCCCGCGTATACTGACGCTATTTGGGGAGAGCCAGAGTCTGTCTCTCCCCCGCCAGCCAACAGGAACGCTCATGACACAAAGCCACTTCTTTGCTCATCTCTCCCGTCTTAAGCTGATCAATCGCTGGCCGCTGATGCGCAATGTGCGCACCGAAAATGTCTCCGAACACAGCCTGCAGGTCGCCATGGTGGCGCATGCCCTGGCCGTGATCAAAAACCTCAAATTCAACGGCTCACTTAATGCCGATCACATTGCCATGCTGGCGCTTTACCACGATGCCAGCGAAGTGCTCACCGGCGATTTACCGACTCCGGTAAAGTATTACAACGCGCAGATCGCCCACGAATATAAGAAAATCGAGAAGATTGCTCAGCAGAAGCTGATTGAGATGCTGCCTGAAGAGTTTCAGGCGATCTATCGCCCGCTGATCGATGAGCATCTGCACAGCGAAGAGGAGCAGGCGGTTGTGAAACAGGCGGATGCGCTCTGTGCATATGTAAAATGTCTTGAGGAGTTGTCTGCCGGGAACAATGAATTTTTACTGGCCAAAGCGCGGCTGGAAAAGACCCTGGCACTTCGGCGTTCACCGGAGATGGATTACTTCGTTGAGGTGTTTATTCCGAGCTTCAGCCTGTCACTGGATGAAATCTCGCAGGATACGCCACTCTAAGCCCGGCGGTCTGGCCGCCGGGCCAGCCCTTAAGCCTGCTGACGGAAGGTAAAGCTGCCGTCAGACTCGCGGGTTATCACCAGTGACGCCAGTGAGTCGAGCTGAAGCGCTACCTCATCCAGCCGGGGTGTCTCCGCCGGCGCATTGATGGCAATCACCGCACAGCCAGCATTCAGGCCGGATAAGATTCCGGCAGGTGCATCTTCTGCAACCACGCACGATGTCGCCGCTAATCCCAGCTTCTCCGCACCAAGCAGGTAGGGATCGGGCTCCGGTTTACCTTTAGCCACCTGTTCAGCGGTAATAAACACGGCAGGCTTAGGTAAGCCTGCGGCTTTATGACGTGCATGTGCGACCGGCACTGAACCGGAAGTGACAATCGCCCAGGGAATCTGCAGTTCGTTCAGCCGGTTCAGCAACGCGTTGGCCCCTGGCAGCGCCTGCACACCGTCGGTGTCCGCCGCTTCAGCCTGCTCCAGCGCAACAAACTCCGCCTGAATAGCCTCTTCCGACTGGCCTGCCATGAAATGACGCAGAGAGGTGATCGCCTGTTTGCCATGAATGAAATCCAGAATCTCATCAGCCGCGATGCCATGACGGGCACCCCACTGGCTCCAGGCTCGTTCAACCGCTGGCAGTGAATCCACCAGCGTGCCGTCTAAATCAAATAGAAAACCTCTGTAGGTCACGCGCTACTCCTCATCAGGCATTAATCACTTGCGCAATTTCGTTTGCACTTAAATGGTACTGGCGCGGACAAGTCTGCCACAAAGCTAACATCCGTTGATACTTTTCCCACATCGGGGTCTGCGCATTAAAACCATGGGTGCCGGAATCGAAGTGGGTATAGCGCCCTTCTGTATTGACCATAAAACGGACATAACCCAGCAGGCGCGCTTCCGTTGCCGCATCGAAGCCCAGAAAGGCCAGACGCCGCTCTTCAAGCTCACCTTTCTCTTTAAGGTTCGACCAGGAGACGTGGAGAGCGTGATGCATTTCCATAATATCGATCACCGTCCGGCAGATCGCTTCGCTGAGTTCGCCAAACTCTTTGTCCAGCTCCCGCATCTGCAGCGCATAACCGCGTTCGATGATAGTCTGGTAACGACGAAAACGCTCCGCATTTTCCGGCTCAAGCATGGCCATCATTTTGTACTGATTAGTGAGAATCAAACGCTGTGCATGGGTCATTTCCATCATTTACTCCCGGTCAGAGACCGCTCAGTTAATCGACAATGGAGAAATCATTGCACAGCGTTAGCGACACGGAAATCGCCGTATCACCATTCTTTGATTTGGCCGCAGGTTAGCGGTAAATATTTTACCGCCAGCCGGGGATGGGTCAGAGATCGTCGAGGAAAGTGCGGTCGAGTTGTTTGAACGCCCGCTTTAGCAGATCGGCAAGCGCCTGATAGGTCGGCTTGCCTTCTACTGGCGCTGTCGCCTGCCCCGCTTCTTCCAGCCGGGCACGAACTTCATGAAACCAGTTAAGCAGCGTCGGCGGCAGCGGCGTCACAGAACGCTTTCCCAGCCACCATAATCCCTGCATCGGCAGGGTACAGGCAAACAGCGCGGTCGCCACGGCCGGGCCTAACTGACCGCCCATCGCGATCTGCCAGGTCAGCGTAAAAATCGCCAAAGGGGGCATAAAGCG
Source organism: Pantoea sp. CFSAN033090 (assembly GCF_001264395.1). NCBI lineage: Bacteria > Pseudomonadati > Pseudomonadota > Gammaproteobacteria > Enterobacterales > Erwiniaceae > Pantoea > Pantoea sp. CFSAN033090. Next base: position 43,077 of record NZ_LGYX01000009.1, read on the forward strand.
AATAGCAAAACGCGTTGCCGATGAAACACGGTTTTCCGGGAACATAGGTGCCAGGCGCTTATCAGCCGGCCAGGTCTTCATATAGTGTTGGCCGCGCTGAAACATCCGAAACCAATTGGTACTGCCAGATTCATTCGCCATGGCTCACCTCAACTAATGCTGTAAAAATTAAAAAATAGTTATAACTACACAACTTTACGTGACATCCTTCAATTATTTTTGTCTTTAAAGGTGACTCCGGCTATTCTGACGCCGTTTTACCCCCTTTCCGGAAGCGGATTGCGCTTTTGGGAAGAGGCCTGAGCCAGGTTCAGACGAGGCAATCTTCAAATTTTCGCGTAAGATTGCCGAAATTTTTTGCGGAAATGCAGAATTCTGTCTACCGCATGATGTTTGTCATTAATCTACCAGCTTTCATGGGCTACGCTGTTAGTCTGATTGCGTTTTATTTAGCCACTCTCAAAAAATAGGTACTTCCATGTCGAGTAAGTTAGTTCTGGTTCTGAACTGTGGCAGCTCTTCCCTTAAGTTTGCCATCCTCAACCCTGCCAGCGGTGAAGAATTCCTGTCTGGCCTGGCGGAATGTTTCCACCTTCCTGAAGCCCGCATCAAATGGAAGCTGGAAGGCGAAAAACAGGAAGCGCCTCTGGGTGCTGGCGCAGCGCATAGTGAAGCGCTGAACTTTATCGTTAAAACCATTCTGGCACAAAAACCTGAGCTTTCGGCACAAATTGCTGCAATCGGCCATCGTATCGTTCATGGCGGCGAGAAGCTGACTCAGTCAGTCATCATCACTGAAGAAGTGGTACAGGGCATCAAAGACGCCTCTTCTTTTGCACCGCTGCACAATCCGGCTCATCTGATCGGTATTGATGAAGCGATGAAAAACTTCCCTCACCTGTCAGATAAGAATGTCGCGGTATTTGACACCGCTTTCCATCAGACAATGCCGGAAGAGTCTTATCTCTATGCGCTGCCGTACAAATTGTATAAAGAGCATGGCGTTCGTCGCTATGGCGCGCATGGTACCAGCCACTTCTATGTGACCCACGAAGCGGCCAAAATGCTCAACAAGCCGCTTGAGTCACTGAATATTATTACCTGCCACCTCGGTAACGGCGGTTCTGTCTCTGCCATTCGCAACGGCGAGTGTGTGGACACCTCAATGGGCCTGACCCCACTGGAAGGCCTGGTGATGGGTACCCGCAGTGGCGACATCGACCCGGCAATTATCTTCTTCCTGCACGATACGCTGGGTATGAGCGTCGATGCCATCAATAAACTGCTGACCAAAGAGTCTGGCCTGTTAGGTCTGACCGAAGTCACCAGCGACTGCCGCTACGTAGAAGAAAACTACACCACCAAAGAAGATGCGAAGCGCGCAATGGATGTCTTCTGTCATCGCCTGGCGAAATATATCGGCAGCTACACCGCGCTGATGGATGGCCGCCTTGATGCCGTAGTATTTACTGGCGGCATCGGTGAAAACGCCGCGATGGTTCGTGAACTCTCACTGAAAAAACTGGCGCTGCTGGGCTTTGACGTCGATCACGATCGCAACCTGGCGGCCCGTTTCGGTAAATCTGGTTACATCAATAAAGAAGGCACCCGCCCGGCGCTGGTGATCCCGACCAACGAAGAGCTGGTCATCGCCCAGGACGCCGCGCGTCTGACTGCGTAAACACTTCTCTCCGTCAGCTCAGGCTGACGGAGTTGTTTTTGACACCCTGCCATTACTGAGAGGTTCAAACGTGTCACGTACAATTATGCTCATTCCGACCGGCACCAGCGTCGGCCTGACCAGCGTCAGCCTCGGCGTTATCCGCGCCATGGAACGCAAAGGCGTTCGACTTAGCGTCTTTAAGCCGATTGCTCAGCCGCGTACCGGCGGCGATACGCCGGATCAAACCACCACTATTATCCGTAAGAACTCTTCGATTCCTGCCGCTGAACCGCTGCAGATGTCACGTGTTGAATCACTGCTGGGATCGAACCAGCAGGATGTGCTGATGGAAGAGATCATCTCCCGTTACCATGCCAACACGCAGAATGCGGAAGTGGTGCTGGTTGAAGGTCTGGTCCCTACCCGTAAGCATCAGTTCGCCAACGCGCTGAACTATGAAATCGCGAAAACCCTGAATGCGGAAATCGTCTTCGTGATGGCGCTGGGCAATGACTCTCCGGCACAGCTGAAAGAGCGCATTGAACTGACGCAGAGCAGCTTCGGCGGTCAGAAGAATAAAAATATCACTGGCGTGATCATCAATAAACTCAACGCGCCGGTCGATGATCAGGGGCGTACCCGCCCTGACCTGTCAGAAATTTTTGATGACTCGTCAAAAGCCAGCATCGCCAATATCGATCCTAAGCAGCTGTTCTCAGACAGCCCGCTGCCGGTGCTGGGCTGCGTGCCGTGGAGCTTTGATCTGATCGCCACCCGCGCAATCGATATGTGCCGCCACCTGGATGCGCGCATCATCAACGAAGGTGAGATTCAGACCCGCCGGGTTAAATCGGTCACCTTCTGCGCCCGTAGTATCCCGCACATGCTGGAGCATTTCCGTCCAGGCTCACTGCTGGTGACTTCCGCAGACCGCCCGGATGTACTGGTCGCCGCCTGTCTGGCCGCCATGAACGGCATTGAGATTGGCGCTATCCTGCTGACCGGTAACTACGAGATTGACGATCGTATCGCGCGCCTCTGTGACCGTGCCTTCCAGACCGGCCTGCCGGTGTTCATGGTGAAAACCAATACCTGGCAGACCTCTCTGAGCCTGCAGAGCTTTAATCTTGAAGTGCCCGCTGATGATACGCAGCGCATCGAGAAAGTGCAGGAATATGTTGCCAGCTACATTAATGCCGACTGGATTGAGTCACTGACCGCCACGTCAGAGCGCAGCCGTCGCCTGTCGCCACCGGCCTTCCGCTATCAGCTGACTGAGCTGGCGCGTAAAGCGGGCAAACGCGTCGTGCTGCCAGAGGGTGACGAGCCGCGTACGGTTAAAGCGGCCGCTATCTGTGCTGAACGCGGTATCGCCACCTGCGTACTGTTAGGCAACCCGGATGAGATTCAGCGTGTTGCTGCGGCTCAGGGTGTCGAACTGGGCAAAGGGGTTGAGATTGTTGATCCGGAACAGGTGCGTGAAAACTACGTGCCGCGTCTGGTTGAGCTGCGTAAGAGCAAAGGGATGACCGAAGTGGTCGCCCAGGAACAACTGGAAGATAACGTGGTGCTGGGCACCATGATGCTGGAAAGTGGCGAAGTGGATGGCCTGGTTTCAGGTGCGGTTCACACCACCGCCAACACCATTCGTCCGCCTCTGCAGCTGATCAAAACAGCGCCTAACAGCTCACTGGTTTCATCGGTGTTCTTTATGCTGCTGCCGGAGCAGGTGCTGGTTTACGGTGACTGCGCGATTAACCCGGATCCCACCGCTGAGCAGCTGGCTGAGATCGCAATTCAGTCAGCCGACTCTGCTAAAGCCTTTGGAATCGATCCACGTGTTGCGATGATCTCCTACTCTACCGGCACGTCAGGTGCAGGCAGCGACGTTGAAAAAGTGCGTGAAGCAACGCGTATCGCGCAGGAAAAACGTCCTGATCTGGTTATTGATGGTCCGCTGCAGTATGACGCCGCGATCATGGAAGATGTGGCGAAGTCGAAAGCGCCAGATTCACAGGTTGCCGGTCGCGCCACCGTCTTTATCTTCCCGGATCTGAACACCGGTAACACCACGTATAAAGCGGTACAGCGTTCAGCCGATCTGATCTCAATCGGGCCGATGCTGCAGGGTATGCGTAAGCCGGTTAACGACCTGTCGCGCGGTGCGCTGGTTGATGACATCGTCTATACCATCGCCTTAACCGCCATTCAGTCTCAGCAGGCTGAACAAGGCTAAGTGTCAGGTAAGAACGAAAAAGGCATGCCCAGGGCATGCCTTTTTTTCGCCGGTAACAGAGCCGGAGGCTTTAATGCGGATCGCTGAGACGCGTTAAAGCGCCCGTTTTCAGGCCCGGTTATCGCCGTTACGGCTCATCCACAGAGAGAGCGCTTTAAGCGAATCGTCAGTGAACTCATCACAACGTGCGGTGATCTCATCGGGCGTCATCCAGATAATCTCATCGACTTCCGATTCCTGCATGGCGAATGGCCCGTGTGACACACAACTGAACAGTCCGCCCCAGACGCGACAGTGCTGATCTTCGAAGTAGAATTTGCCATGCTCAGCAAACGGCACCGCGGCAATCCCTAACTCCTCTTCCGCTTCACGTCGCGCAGACTCCAACATATCTTCACCGCTCTGCACCACGCCGCCTGCGGTTGCGTCCAGTTTGCCCGGCATAAAATCTTTTATCTCAGTACGACGCTGCACCAGAATCTTGCCCATACCGTCATGAACCACAATATAGGTAGCGCGGTGACGCAGGCACTCAGCGCGCATCTGCGCACGTGTTGCCTGAGCAACAACTTCATTCTCTTCGTTTACGATATCGACCCACTCGATGCCGTCACCCGCAGTTTGATCCACCATCCGTAACCCTTTCCTGTTTGGCGTACACTTGGGTACGCAGTTTGCCACGTCTTTATTTTTATGTGGCGTAAGGTAATCACTTCCGGCAGCCTGAGCAAGCCCTGGCTGTTACCGATTTTTACCACTTTCTGCTAACCACAGCTGTACTGAGGCTCGCTGCCACTGAAACTCAGCATAATCCCGCAGACGCGCGGGCAAAGGATCGCCATGCAATACCAGCCGGTTAAGCATCACCGCCAGATCGGTATCCGCAATTGACCACTCGCCAAACAGGTTCTGTTGCCCGTCCGGCAGCAGGCGATCGACGGCCATAACCAGTTTATCCACCGCCTGCTGCGCTGATGCGGTCAGCGGCGCAAAGCGCTCACCGGCAAACAGCACTTCTGTGGGACGCTCCTGACGTATCCACAGGAAGTCACTGCGCAGCCAGGCCTGGATCTCTCTGGCGCGGGCACGCTTCTCGCGGTCGCGGGGATAGAGGCGCTCAAATTCGGGCGCCGGAAAGCGCTCTTCAAGATATTCGGTAATCGCCGAGGATTCGCTTAACAGGAACGCATCAATCTGCAGGGTCGGGACCCGGCAGGTCAGCGACAGCTCGCGGTAAGCCGCGGCGTATTGCTGATTCTGCGACAAATCGACGCGCTTCAGCTGGAAAGGGATCCCTTTTTCGGTAAGAGCAACATAGGCCGACATGGCGTAAGGACTGAAAAATGATGAATCTGACCACAGGGTGATGGACGGATAATTCATCGGTTACCTCAATTGGCTGTCAGGGTTGCATCATGTTTACCGATTTTTATTTGGGAAGGCAACGCTGAGCTGATCCGATCTCTGCCTCCGGAATAAGAAAGCGCGACGCGACTCACGATAGAGTGGCTCGACTCTTCTATGCTGAAAGATGCAAATAACAAAAACATCAAGGGAGCCGCAACATGCACATTCTTATTACCGGTGGCACGGGACTGATTGGCCGTCACCTGATTCCGCGCCTGCAACAGCTGGGGCATCAGATCAGTGTGGTGACGCGTGACGTGGTCAGCGCACGTGAAAAACTGGGCGAAGAGGTCGCGCTCTGGTCAGGGCTGGCGCAACAGTCGAACCTGGATACGATCGATGCGGTCATTAATCTGGCGGGAGAACCTATTGCCGACAAACGCTGGACGGAGCCGCATAAACAGCAGCTGTGTGAAAGCCGCTGGCAGATAACCGAGCAGATCGTCTCACTGATCAACGCCAGCGCCACACCACCGTCCGTGTTGATCTCAGGTTCGGCAACCGGCTTTTATGGTAACACCGGCGATCTGGTACTGACTGAAGAGGATCAGGGTCAGGATGAGTTTACTCATCAGCTCTGCGCCCGCTGGGAGCAGCTGGCGCTCGCGGCTGAAAGCGAACGCACCCGCGTCTGCCTGCTGCGAACCGGCGTGGTGCTGGCGTCTGAGGGCGGCGCACTCAGCAAAATGAAGCTGCCCTTTAAACTCGGCATCGGCGGGCCGATTGGCAGTGGTAAACAGTACATGCCGTGGATTCACATTGATGACATGCTAAACGCCATTATCTGGCTGCTGGAGCATGACGATCTGCGGGGTCCGTTCAATATGGTCGCTCCCTACGCGGTGCGTAACGAGCAGTTTGCCGCCACGCTGGGCCGGGTGATGCATCGTCCGGCCTTTATGCGCACGCCTGCCAGCGCCATTAAACTGATGATGGGCGAATCGTCGGTGCTGGTGCTGGGAGGACAGCATGTGCTGCCAAAACGGCTGGAAGCCTCAGGCTTTGGCTTCCGCTGGTACGATTTGCAGGAAGCGCTGCAGGATGTCGCAGGATAAACATACGGCGGCCCTGGGCCGCCGTATGTTTCGTTAGTTACGCTGCTCTGCTACACGCGACTTCACTACCTTCTCTTCACGCGTATGCCCCGGTTGTGGCACACGAATAATAAAGGTCAGCACGCCAGCGAACACGTATAGCCCGGTATAGGCCCATACCACACCGACAATGTCGAAGAACGGCAGCATGACTGAGGCGATAGCTGGTGCCACAAAGTTACTGAGTCCTGCGGAGAGGTTGTAAATAGAGACCGCAGCGCCTTTATGATGCGGTTCCAGCGTGGGAAATACAGCGGTCATCGGTACAAACGCGGCGACAAAAATGCCCAGCATTACCGCAGGGATTAATGCGACCCAGAAGTTATGACCCGCATACAGCGGCAGATAATAAAAGGTCAGACTGGAGATGGCCATCCCCAGGCAACCAAACCAGCGCACCTGACGGATCCAGCCCAGCTTCTCTCCCGTGAGGCCCCAGAAGATATTCGTAAATATAGTGACAAAGAAGAACACCGCCCAGATTTGTAGCCATTCAGAGATGGTAAAGCCGAGACGATCGACAAACAGCAGTGGCATGATAATGGCGAAACCAAACAGCGACAGCGTGTTGATGATGCGAATCAGGCAGGCATAAAACACATTCTGATTGGTGAACAGGATGGTCACGGCACGCGCCATCTCTGTCATCTTGTCACGCATCGGCAAATTCACACGAGAGCGATCCACCGGTACCTTGCGCAGGCTGAAGTATGCGAGGATCCCACCACAAGCCACCCAGATAATAGCCAGCCATAGCGTTCCGGTTTCCCCCAGCATCGGGATGGTGAGACTTGGCAGATAACTGCCAATCACCCCGATGCCGACAGAATACATCGCCCAGAACCAGCCGGTCGCCGCCGCCAGTTTTTCGCGCGGTAAGACCTGCACCAGCATCATCATGAAAGAGTAGATAAACAGCGGATAAGCCAGCCCGCGAATGCCGTAGAACAGCACCATCAGCGGATAGTTGCGCAGGCCAAGCCCCAGCGACATAAACAGCGTATGCATCACGATCCATAACACAAAGCCAATCATCATCGCGCGCTGCGGTGTGATCAACTCGGCTACCACGCCAGATGCCCAGGCCGCCAGGGCTGCCGCTAAGCCATAGAAGGTGAATACGACTGCAGACTGCGCGGGCGTAAATCCCATATCGGTGATATGGCGCGACAGAAACGCCATTTCAAAGCCATCACCCGCCATAAAGATTGCGATAGCGAGGAAACCCCAGAACATCTTTTTCGGTAAGCCAAACCAGTATTCGTTCGATTGCATCACAATTACCTTCTGTCTGGTTAGTCGTTATGCAGGCAGCAAACTGCGCACCTGTTGTTGCTGGACGTAGAGTTCCCGGAACAGACATAGCCGCTTTTGCAGCACGGCACCGCGCGTCTCGTCCGGTTGGTAGCACGCCTGCACAGCCGGCTTCAGACACACCTCATGCTCAAGGCCGCCATCAGCCAGCCACGCTAAACGTGCCGCACCCAGCGCGCCAGATGCGCTGGCGGGATGGGTAACAATGGGCAGTTGCAGCACATCGGCAATCAATTGAGCCCACAATGTGCTACGTGCGCCACCACCGGTCAGGCTGCACTGCTGAATGTGATGCCTGGCATCGCCGAGCACACTCAACCCATCAGCCAGCCCAAATGCCACGCCTTCAACCACCGCATAGCCCAGCAAGGCGCGCGGGGTTTCATGGCGCAGATTGAAGAAAGAACCGGATGCGTCAGGATCGTTATGTGGTGTGCGTTCACCAGACAGATAGGGCAGGAAAACCGGGGCGCTACGCACTTGCTCATCACTGAGCTGGACCATCTCCTCCATCAGCTGGCTTTCACTGACCGACAGCAGATTGCACAACCAGCGCAGACAACTGGCGGCGCTAAGCATCACACTCATCTGGTGCCAGCGGCCCGGTAACGCATGGCAAAAGGCGTGCACCCCGCAGTGAGGGTCAGCCCGTAAGCGGTCGTTTACGACAAAAATCACACCGGAGGTACCCAATGAGATAAACGCATCACCGGGATTCACCGCCCCCACACCGACTGCCGATGCGGCATTGTCACCGCCGCCACCCGCGACAGTAACCGCAGTAGATAAACCCCACTCGCTCGCCAGCGTCGGCTGCAGGCGTCCACTTATGGCACTGCCTTCTACCAGTTCAGGCATTTGGGCACGCTTCAGTCCGGTGATGGCCAGCAGTTCTTCCGACCAGTCACGCCGGGAGACATCGAGCCACAGCGTTCCGGCAGCATCCGAAGGCTCACTGACAAAGCGCCCGGTAAGACGCCAGCGCAGGTAATCTTTCGGCAGCAGGACCTTATCGATGCGGCTGAAAATTTCTGGCTCATTTTCCGCGACCCAGTGCAGTTTCGGCAAAGTGAAGCCGGGCATAATCATATTGCCGCTAATTTCCATTATCCGGGGATTGCTCTTCCGTAGCCTTTCACACTGCGGTGCACTGCGCGTGTCGTTCCAGAGGATACACGGACGCAGCACCTTCCCCCCGGCATCCAGCAACACGGCCCCGTGCATCTGTCCCGATAATCCAATAGCGCGAATCGCGGCCCATGCCAGAGGAAACTGATGACGTAATCCCGCCAGAACCTCGCTGCAGGCTTGCCACCAGCATTCAGGATCCTGTTCAGCCCAGTGGGGATGGGGACGCTGCACGCTCAGCGTGGCGTGCTGAGCCGCCACAATCTCACCGTGCGTATTAATGATCAGCGCTTTAAGCTCTGAGGTACCAATATCAATGCCGAGATACATAATTACACCGCCGCCAGTTCAGGCTGTTTCAGCCACTGCTGCAAACTCGCAACACGGCGGGTGACTAACTCATGAAACGCCTTATCAGATGCCAGTTCCGCAAACAGCGCGCTATCACTCAGGTACGCATGGAGCGGATCGGCGCTGGCGAACTGCTTACGCAGCGTATCGACCTGTAGCGCACCGTCCTGATAGCAATAGGGTAAATTGTCATCGGCCCATCGCTGCATAAACAGGAAGAACAGTGCCGGAATCACCGCCGTTGCGGTGGGCTGCGCACCGCGCTGGTAGCACTGTTGCAGGGTTGGCGTCACCATGCCGGGAATTTTGGATAAACCATCGGCACCGACGCGCTGATTGGTATCTTTAATGTAAGGATTACTGAAGCGGGCCAGCACCATGTCACGATAATCCGCTAAATCAAGCGGGCTGGGAGACAGAGAAGGAATGACATCCTGGGTCACATAGTCGTGAGCCAGTTGATAAATCGCCGGATGGCTGGTGCTCTCATCGATATAGTTCAGACCAATCAGTGTGCCCGCCCAGGCAATCGCAGCATGTGTCGCATTGAGGATGCGAATTTTCGCCTCTTCCCACGGCAGTACCGATTCCACCAGTTCAACACCGACCTTTTCCAGCGCCGGGCGCCCGGCAATAAAATCATCCTCAATGACCCACTGAATAAAAGATTCGGCCATTACTGCTGCGCCATCCTGTTTGCCGGTCGCCGCCTGCACGCGTTCTGCCACCTCCGGAGTAGGACGGGGTGTAATGCGATCAACCATGGTATTCGGTGAACGGGTTTGCGTGCGCACCCAGTCGGCCAGCGCGGTATCGCCTTTGGCCGTAAGAAACGCCAGGAAGGCGTCACGGAAACGCTCACCATTGTGCCGCAGATTGTCGCAGTTCAGCAGCGTAACCGGCGGACCGCCTTGCGCAACACGCTGTGTCAGAATATGGCTGAGTGCACCGTAAAGGGTGCGGATATCGCCACCCAGATCGGCCTTCACATCTGCCTGATTGAGATCCAGGGTAAACGCGGGCGTCAGGTAGTAACCCGCTTCGGTCACGGTAAAGCTAATCACACGCGTTTCCGCACTGGCCCCCTGCTCGATCAACGCACTGATATGACTGTCCCAGGGCAAAATTTTGCGCAGCGAAGTGATGGTTTCGTAGTCGCGCTTACCTGCAGGCGTCACGGTTTCCAGCACATATTCTCCCTGCTGCGCCGCGAGCTGATTGAGCAGCGGCACTGCGTCATTACGGATATTGCCGAGCGCGATGCTCCAGCTTTCATCACCCTGCTCACGCAGTTTATGCAGATACCACGCCTGATGTGCCCGATGAAAAGATCCCGCGCCGATGTGCATCCACACTGATTGGTTGTTCATAATCGCCTCAATTTAAACATTTGCCACACCTAAGGGCATTTGCCCGATGACCTGTAGCATAGTGCCTATTACGAAGAGCCTTCTGCGAGCCGAGTCACAAATAATACTTTTGCTCCCATCCTGGGCTTTTGCTCAGTTAGTGCTTTTCGATCCGCACGGCGTTAAGATGTCCCCTCAAATTCGACGGAACATCGTGATGAGCAGAGAAGAAAAAAAGCAGGAGCTGGCCGCACGTGCTGCATGGATGTATTACGTCGCAGGCGTGACACAGCAGGAGATTGCGCAGGCATTGGGATTGTCACGACAGGTAGCGCAGCGGCTGGTATCCAGTGCACGTGAAATGGGCATGGTGAACGTAAAAATTGATCATCCCGTCACACACTGTCTGCAGCTGGCGCGTGAGGTACAGGCGAAGTTTGGTCTGGATTTGTGCCGCGTTGTGCCATCTGCCAGTCTGAATGATGAGGCTATTCAACAAATGCTGGCAGTTGAAGGCGCGGCGGTGATGACACAATTCATCAATGAGGAAACGCCTCAGGTGTTCGGTATTGGTTCCGGTAAAACCCTGCGCTCAATGATTGATGCGCTACCCTGGGTTGATCGCCCGCAGCATCATTGCGTTTCCATGATTGGTGCCATCGCGCGGGATGATTCCGGTACTCGCTATGACGTACCGTTGAAGATGGCCGAAAAGATGCAAGGTAAGTATTTCTTTATCCCAGCGCCCTTATACGCCGACACCCCAGAGGATAAAGCGATGTGGGTTCAGCATAAGGTTTACCAGCGCGTCATTGATCGCGCATTACAGGCGGACGTGGCTTTTGTGGGTATTGGCGAAGTGATGCCGGGCTGTCCTTTGAATGCCGAGGGATTCATCACAGATGCGCAGGTCGAGGCGCTAAATGGGCGCGGCGTGGTGGGCGAAATGCTCGGTCACTTTTTCAATCAGCAGGGTGAGCGGGTATGGGGCGAAACGGATGAGCTACTGACCAGCGTGCGACTGGAAAGCCGGACTCAGCGTAAAATTATTGGCTTTGCGGGTAGCGAGCGCAAGTATCCAGCAATCCGTGCCGCATTACAGGGCGGCTGGGTATCGGGACTGGTGACCGATGAGGATACGGCGCTGAAGCTACTGCAAAAGTGATATCTCAGCATGGATGCAGAGTGCGAGGGCAGAACGCAGAGATGACGCAAAATCTCAAACGCGGCTCGCACTTATTCTGCGCAGGGCACGTTACGCCGGTGCCCTGATTCCCTCGCCTTAACTAACATCTAACCGTTACTTCAGCGATCCCTTGAGGAACTGCTGTAAACGCGGGCTTTTCGGGCTGCCGAACAGTTCCGCAGGCGGTCCCTGCTCTTCGATTTTACCCTGATGCAGGAAAATGACATGGCTGGAGACGTGACGGGCAAACTCCATCTCGTGGGTCACGACCACCATGGTTTTGCCCTCCTCAGCCAGCTTCTGCATGATGCGCAGTACTTCCCCGACCAGCTCCGGATCAAGCGCCGAAGTGGGTTCGTCAAACAGCAACACCTCTGGCTCCATCGCCAGCGCGCGCGCAATCGACACACGCTGCTGCTGACCGCCGGAGAGGTGAACCGGATATTTTGCCTGTGCCCGCGCATCAATTCCGACTTTATCGAGGTATTTGATGGCACGCTCACGCGCCGCCGCTTTACTCAACCCCAGCACCTGAATCGGCGCTTCCATCACGTTTTCCAGCACGGTCATGTGACTCCACAGATTAAAGTGCTGGAACACCATGGTCAGGCTGGTACGTAACGCGCGCAGTTGCTCTTTGTCAGCCACTTTGAGCTGACCATCTTTGTCACGGACTAAGGTGATTTGTTGGTTATTCACCATGATGCTGCCTTCACTCGGTTTTTCGAGGAAGTTGATGCAGCGTAAAAAGGTACTTTTCCCTGAGCCGGACGATCCAATGATACTGATCACATCGCCCGCTTTAGCAGTTAACGAGACCCCTTTCAGCACTTCATGTTCACCGTAACGCTTATACAATTCGGTGACGCTTAATTTATTGTCAGCCATAGTTCTACTCAATGCGATGAAGAGGGTTTCACGTGGGCCAGCCAGCGACGTTCCGCCAGGCGGAACAGGCTGATCAACACGTAAGAGATAATCAGGTACAACACAGCCGCCAGACCAAAGGCGGTAAACGGCTGATAGGTCGCCGAGTTAATATCCCGCGCGATTTTCAGCAGATCCGGCACGGTGGCGGTGAAGGCCAGCGCCGTGGAGTGCAGCATCAGAATCACTTCGTTGCTGTAGGCCGGCAGTGCCGTACGCAGCGCCGATGGCAGGATAATGCAGCGATAGAGTTTAAAGGTGGAGAAGCCGTATGCCCGTGCCGCCTCAATTTCACCGTGTGGCACCGAGCGAATCGCACCAGCAAAAATTTCCGTGGTGTATGCGCAGGTATTGAGGGTGAAGGCGAGCAGCGTACAGTTCAGACCACTGCGGAAAAAGGCATTCAGCAATTCAGTGCCTTTCACAATCTCCAGCGTGTACATGCCGGAGTAGAACACCAGCAGCTGCACATAGAGCGGCGTGCCGCGAAAGACGTAGGTGAAGAGCCAGACCGGAAAGCTGATAAACCGGTTAGGGGAAACCCGCGCTATCGCCAGCAGGATTGCCAGACATCCGCCAATGGTGACCGAGAGGATCAGCAGCCACAGGGTGATAGCTACACCGGTAAAACGATAACCGTCAGTCCAGAGCAGCGATTTCCAGTATTCCTGAATAATATCAATCATAACTCGCCCTCTTTACACCTACCGTATAGCGCCGGTTGAGCCACCACAGCACACCGTTTGACAGCGTGGTAAATACCAGATAAATCACACCGGCCACAATGGCGAAGTAGAACGGCTGCCAGGTACTTTTTCCTGCCAGCTGCGTCGCCTTCACCACATCTTCCAGCCCCAGCAGCGAGACCAGCGCAGTGGCTTTCAGAATCACCTGCCAGTTGTTGCCGATGCCTGGCAGCGCGTAGCGCATCATGGCCGGAAACAGAATGCGGCGGAACACCTGCGCGCCGGTAAAGCCAAACGCGGTTGCTGCTTCAATCTGCCCCTGAGGCACGGCCATAAAGGCGCCGCGGAACGTTTCGGTGAAGTAGGCACCATAGATAAAGCCGAGCGTGATGATACCGGCGACCATCGGGTCGATATCAAACTGCGCCATGCCCAGCGCATCGGTTATCTGGTTGAGGACAATCTGCAGACCGTAGAAGATCAGCAGCATCAGTACAAGGTCTGGCACGCCACGAATCAGCGTGGTGTAGCCTTCAAAAATCATCGCCAGTGGCCGGCTGCGCGACAGTTTCGCGCCTGCGCCAATCAGGCCCAGCAGCACTGCCAGCACGACGGAAGTGAGCGCCAGTTCCAGCGTCACCAGCGTGCCCCGAAGAATTACATCAGAATAGCCATACAGCATCGAGAGGGTCCTGTCGTGGGGTGAAAACGAAACGCTGCCCGCAAGCGAGACGGGCAGTTTAGCTTTACCTCTCTGTTGCAGATGCCATCCGCCATTAGCGGAAAAGAACCCGATTCTGCACCTGGCAGAACCGGCTCAGACCCGGCAAAACGGACACAGAGGGTAAAGCGACAGGATGGTTAGTCGCCGTACACGTTGAAATCGAAGTATTTCTTCGCAATCTTGTCGTAGGTGCCATCTTTACGCATGTCAGCAAAGGCTTTGTCGATGGCGGCTTTCAGTTCGCTGTCATCTTTACGCAGTCCCATGCCGGTACCGACGCCAAAAATCTTGTCATCTTTCACGGCCGGACCGGCGAAGGCGTAATTTTTACCGACCGGCTGCTTCAGGAACCCTTCGCTGGCCTGCACTTCATCCTGGAAGGCAGCATCAATACGACCGGCATTCAGATCCTGATAGACCAGATCCTGGTTTGCATAAGGCGTGACGTTCACCCCTTTTGGCCGCCAGTTCTGATTGGCGTAAGTTTCCTGGGTGGTGCCCTGCAGCAGACCGATGTTTTTGCCTTTCAGGGACTCAATGGTCGGCTCAATTTTCGATCCCTTCGGCGCGACTAAACGCGCGTTCGCGGCGTAGAGTTTTTCCGAGAAGGCGATCTCTTCCTGACGTTTCGCTGTGATGGAAAGTGAGGAGATGATGGCATCAATTTTCTTCGCTTTCAGCGAAGGGATCAGCGCATCAAAGTCGCTCTCAACATAGGTACATTGGGTATGAATACGTTTACAGATTTCGTTAGCGAGGTCGATATCGAAGCCCACTAACTTGCCTTGCGCGTTTTTAGACTCAAACGGTGGGTAAGTTGGATCTGTGCCGATACGGATTGAACCCGGAACCGCCGCGAAAACGCTGGCAGCACTGGATAAGCCCAGCATCAGGGAAAGAGCCAGAACACGCTTTTTCATAGATTACCCTCAAGTGAAGTGCTTTTTGTTATGTGGTTCGTGATGTGTTTGCGCAAAGTAATTTGCATGTTTCATGCCAGTTCTGCAAGTTAACCACGCTGTTAGCGTGATGTCAGACAGGCGAAAACGCTGTGTTTGTGAGGGGAATATAGCAGTGAAGTAAAAGAGAAAAAGCGACGTTGTTAACTTTTGGTGCGTCAAATGCACGAAGAGTGATCCGAGGCGCGCTTATGCACTAAATAAGTGCGCCAGCGGAACTTTATGCACCCTGCCAGCGCGTGAAGAGATCTTCCGATAATTCGATATCAAACTGGTCGATAACCCGGTTAACGGTCTGATCGATCAGCTGATCGATCGTTTCAGGCCGATGATAAAATGCCGGCACGGGTGGCATGATAATGGCGCCCAGCTCTGCGGCGGTGGTCATCATTCGCAGATGCCCAACATGCAGCGGGGTTTCGCGCACGCACAGCACCAGCTTACGCTGCTCTTTTAACACCACGTCAGCCGCACGGGTCAGCAACGAGTCACTGTAACTGTGGACGATGCCAGAGAGCGTTTTCATTGAGCAGGGTAAAATCGCCATGCCCAGCGTTTTAAATGATCCAGATGAGATGTTTGCTGCAATATCGCGCACGTCATGCACCACATCGGCCAGCGCCTGCACGTCACGCAGCGAATAATCGCTCTCCAGTCCCAGCGTCTGACGCGCCGCCTGACTCATGACCAGATGCGTTTCTACTTCTTCCACCTGCTGCAACACCTGCAGCATGCGCACGCCATAGATCACCCCGCTTGCGCCAGAGATGCCAATGATGAGTCGTTTCATATTCCAACCTTATGTCAGCCAATGGGCCATCATACGCGGCCTGCGGGTTTCTGAAAACAAACAGGGCGGGATTGCTCCCGCCCTGTTTTATGCTGCCCGCCTGCTGAAGGTATCAGCCTTCGTTGTGCAGCTCGAGGTTTTCGACTTCGTTCTGCCGCTGAAGCGCTTTGGCATCATCATTACGCAGCGACTCGAGATACTCCAGATATTGCTGATCGACATCTTTCGTCACGTAAATGCCGTTGAACACCGAGCACTCAAATTGTGCAATGTCCGGATTCTCTTCGCGAACCGCTTCGATCAGATCGTCCAGATCCTGGAAGATCAGCGCATCGGCTTTAATCAGCTGGCGAATCTCTTCCACTTCACGGCCATGCGCAATCAGTTCCGTGGCGCTGGGCATATCGATACCGTAGACGTTCGGGAAACGAATTTCCGGCGCCGCTGACGCCAGATAAACCCGTTTTGCGCCCGCTTCACGCGCCATCTCAATGATCTGCTCTGAGGTGGTACCGCGAACAATAGAGTCATCCACCAGCAGCACATTTTTATCACGGAATTCGGCGCGGTTAGCGTTGAGCTTGCGGCGCACCGCGCTGCGGCGTAACTGCTGGCCCGGCATGATAAAAGTACGGCCAACGTACCGGTTCTTCACGAAGCCCTGGCGATAGGGTTTGTCGAGAATACGTGCAATTTCCAGCGCGATATCGGTGGAGGTTTCAGGAATCGGAATCACGACGTCGATATCGAGATCTTCCCACTCGCGCGCAATTTTCTCACCCAGCTTGGTGCCCATACGGACACGGGCGCTGTAGACCGAGATTTTGTCGAGGAAGGAGTCGGGACGCGCAAAATAGACATACTCGAACAGGCACGGATTGCTTTTCGGATTTTCAGCGCACTGGCGGGTAGACAGCTGGCCCGCCTCAGTCACATAAACCGCTTCACCCGGTGCAACGTCACGGATGAACTCAAAGCCCAGCGTATCCAGCGCCACGCTCTCGGAGGCGACCATATATTCGGTGCGGCCATCAGCGATAACGCGCTTGCCCAGCACCAGCGGACGGATACCGTTAGGATCACGGAAGGCCACCATGCCGTGGCCGATAATCATCGACACCACCGCATAGGCTCCGCGCACCTGCTGATGCACGGCAGCAACCGCAGCAAAGATGTTGTCGGCTGTCAGCGGATCGTTTTGAAAACGATCTAACTCCTGCGCAAAGATGTTCAGCAGGATTTCAGAATCTGAGGTGGTATTAACGTGACGGCGGCCCTTTTCAAACAGGTGCTTACGCAGCACGTGGGCGTTGGTCAGGTTACCGTTGTGCGCCAGGGTGATGCCATACGGGGAGTTTACATAGAATGGCTGCGCTTCAGAGGCACTGGAGCTTCCCGCGGTTGGATAACGCGCGTGACCGATCCCCATATTGCCCTGCAGACGCTGCATGTGGCGTGCTTCGAAAACGTCGCTGACCAGGCCGTTTGCCTTTCGCAGGCGAAAACATTTCAGCGCATCGATAGTACAAATGCCTGCGGCATCCTGCCCGCGGTGCTGGAGCACCGTTAACGCGTCATAGATCGACTGGTTGACCGGCATGAAACCGGTGATACCGACAATACCGCACATGTTGTCATTTCCTCATTAAGCCGCACTCCCGGTCACATCACCGGGGTAAAAAACTCGACGTGCTTTTCAGGTAATCAAAAAACCACCTGATTATATAACTGAACTCGGGAATGAGTTGAGACTGTTGCCAGTCCGGACTTTTGGAAAAGCCAGTGAATGTATCGAGGAAGAACAGCAAAGCGGCTACGATCAGCACACCACGCAATGCCCCGAAACAGACGCCCAACACCCGGTCGGTTCCCGACAGGCCGGTTTTTTCCACCAGCGTGCCGATAACGTAGTTCACAATGGCCCCCACAATTAGGGTCGCCACAAACAGCACACCGATGGCGATACCGTTACGAACCAGTTCGTCGTCAAAACCTGTAAACCAGACTGCAAGGTAGGCGTAGTAATGACTGGCGACAAAAAACGCGCATCCCCAGGTAACAAGAGATAAGGCTTCACGGACAAACCCACGGACCAGGCTGACCAGAGCCGAAAAACCAACTACCGCAATAATGACGTAATCAATCCAGATCATGAACTCTTCCAGCGCCAGTGCAATTGCACCCCTGCATCCAGTTCGGGGCGCATTCTAACAGAAAAAGAAAACGTTTGCGTAGCGGTTTTCTTTTTCTGCATCCATAAAAAAGGCGATGAAAAAAAACGCTATCGCCCGGGTGATTCTCAGCCGGACAGGCCGTTGAAAATCGTCAATTTTTTTCGCGGCAGCGCGCATTAAACGCGCTGCCTGAGGGGTAAAAGACGCTGCCTGTTACTGCTATCGGCAGCGCCAATCGCCCGTTTTAGCGGGCGCTGTAGGGTTTCACGACACCGCCCAGTCCTGAGATACTTTTCAGCTCGCCAACCGCACTCTGCATTTTGGCTTTCGACGCATCAGGCCCAACGTAAATGCGGGTGATCTGACCCTGTACCGGCGTTGAAGGAACGGTAAAGGCGCGATAGCCCGACAGCCGCAGCTGCGCGACAATCTCATTCACTTTGCTGGCGTTTTTCAGCGCACCTAACTGCACCACATAAGCCTGCCCTGCCGGCGCTGTCGTCTCTGCCGTTTTCGGCGGCTCTTCCTGCTTCGGCTGTTCGACCACTTTAGGCTGTTCAACCGGTTTAGGTTTAGGCTGCTCCACGACTTTTGGCTTCTGCTGTTCGACCGGCTTCTGCTTAGGCTGCTCTGTTACTTTCGGTTTCTGCTGCTCAACGACCTTCGGCTTCGTCACCGTCTGTGCGGGCACAGACTGATGGACCGGCGGCGGCGAGACCACTACCGGATCGCTCTCGTCTTCCGGTTGAGTCCGACCCTGCTCTGCCGTAGCGTTGGTTTTACCGTTGCCATTGCTGCTGCTGACCGCATTGCCCGCGCCTTCCGGCGGCTGTGCCGGCAGCGACTGGGTTACCGGCGGCACCATTTCGCTGTCCTGCTGATCGTCAGGTTTCGGCACCAGCGGAATGGCGGCGAACTCCTCTTTGTAATGCTTTTTCTGACCATCCAGCAGCCCTGGCAGCACAATCACGCCAACGGCGACCAGAATAACGGTGCCGACTAAACGGTTCTGAAACTTACTTGCCACGTCCTTTCTCCGTTTCAATCGATTCCATGACCTGTGCAACGGTGTGGAATGAACCACAGACCAGCACAATGTCCTGCGGCGCTGCCCGCTGGCGTGCCTGCTGCCAGGCCAGCTCAACCGAACTAAAAGCCTCGCCCTGCGACAGGTTGTTCAGCAGTTGCTCAGCACTGGCGCCACGCGGGCCCTCGAGGGGCGCGCAGTACCAGGTATCGACCACCGGTGCCAGCGCCGCCAGCGTACCGGCGATATCTTTATCATGCAGCATACCCACCACGGCATGCACTTTGCCGCGTTTCGGCAGTGACGCCAGCTGCGACGCCAGATACGCTGCCGCATGCGGGTTATGGGCGACATCCAGAATAACGCGCGGTGATTCGCTGAGGGTCTGAAAACGGCCTGGCAGCATCGCCAGCGGCAGGCTGGCGCGAATCTGCGCCTCACTGACCTCAAGCCCGGAGACCCGCAGCGCCACCAGTGCGGTCGCCGCGTTAGGCAGCGGCACCTGCGGCAGCGGCAGATCGTTCAGCTCACCCGTCGCATCACACAGTGACCAGCTTTCTGCCTGCGCATGCCACGACCAGTCACGGTTGCGCTGCAACAGCTGCGCACCTTTTTCCTGTGCGACCACGGCAATACTCTGCGGCATATCCGGTTCACCCACTACCGCAGGTTTCCCCGCCCGGAACACACCGGCTTTTTCACGCCCGATGCTTTCGCGATCCGGGCCAAGCCAGTCGGTGTGATCGAGTGCAATGCTGGTGACCACCGCGACATCGGCATCCACGATGTTTGTCGCATCCAGCCGTCCGCCGAGGCCGACTTCGAGGATCACGACATCCAGCTGCGCCTGGCGGAACAGATTCAACGCAGAGAGCGTGCCAAATTCAAAATAGGTCAGCGAAATATCTGCACGTCCGGCTTCAATCTCCGCAAAACTGGCGCAGTGCTGCGCTTCACTCAGCTCCTCTCCCTGAACCCGAACGCGCTCGGTATAGCGCACCAGATGCGGTGAGCTGTACACGCCAACGCGGTAACCCGCGGCGATCAGCAGCGTTTCCAGGGTGCGACAGGTGGTGCCTTTGCCATTAGTACCGGCCACGGTAAAGACAAAAGGAGCGGGTTTCAGCAGGTCGAGACGAAGCGCTACCTGACGAATACGGTCCAGACCCAGTTCAATGGCCTGAGTATGCAGGTGCTCAAGATAATAAAGCCACGTGGCCAAAGGCGACGTGGCTTGGGGAAGGTGAAGATTGTCCATATGTCCCGTTTTGCTTATTTATACCAGGCAGGCTGCTGCTGCGGTATACGGTGCATTGGTAAGAGGTGCTTTGGACGCACCTCTCTATCTCCTGTCAGGCCTCGTTGCTTTCCGATTCAGTCGTCGCCGGAGCGGACTGTTCACCATCATGCAGCGGTGCCGGCAGGTTCATCATTTTTGCCAGCAGGCTTGCCAGTTTGTAGCGCATTTCCGGACGGCGAATGATCATATCAATCGCGCCCTTTTCAATCAGGAACTCACTGCGCTGGAAGCCCGGCGGCAGTTTTTCACGCACGGTCTGCTCAATAACGCGTGGGCCGGCAAAGCCGATCAGTGCTTTAGGTTCCGCGATATTGAGGTCGCCCAGCATGGCAAAACTGGCCGAAACACCACCCATAGTCGGGTCAGTCAGCACGGAAATATAAGGCAGACCGCGCTCACGCATTTTTGCCAGTGCCGCACTGGTTTTCGCCATCTGCATCAGCGACTGCAGCGCTTCCTGCATACGCGCCCCGCCACTGGCGGAGAAGCAGATCAGCGGGCAGTTATCTTCTAACGCCTGCTCAACCGCACGTACAAAACGCGCACCGACCACAGAGCCCATTGAACCGCCCATAAAGGCAAATTCAAAGGCTGCCGCAACAACCGGCATGCCGTGCAGCTGACCTTTCATGACCACCAGCGCATCTTTCTCACCGGTGTCTTTCTGGGCCGCGATCAGACGATCTTTGTACTTTTTGGAGTCACGGAACTTGAGCAGATCTTTAGGTTCAAGTTCACTACCCAGCTCAACCATCGTGCCCTGATCGAGGACACTGCCGAGGCGCTCACGGGCGTGCATCCGCATGTGATGGTCACACTTCGGGCAGACCTCAAGATTACGCTCCAGCTCGGCGCGGTAGAGCACCTGACCACAGCTGTCACACTTGGTCCAGACCCCTTCCGGGATACTGGCTTTGCGCACAGGCGTTCCGGTGCTTTTATTAAGAATGCGTTCAATCCAGCTCATTGATGACCTTTCTGTTTAAAACTGACCTGGTCCAGTCGTCTTGATACTGCTGAAAACCGCTTCAGCAGACGGTAAATGTCGCTCATTAAACCACAACCTGTTCAGACTGTGGATAAAAATCTGGTCTTACCCCTGAGCGCAGCCTTACGGCTGCTTCTGCTGCTTAGCCTGACGGCGATGACGCCAGACTTCAATCACACCTGGCAGAATCGAGACCAGGATAATGCCCACAATCAGCAGCTTCAGGTTTTCCTGCACCACCGGCAGATCGCCAAACAGGTAGCCGGCATAGGAGAACAGCAGCACCCAGAGCAGCGCACCCGTTACGTTGAACAGCGCGAAGTGGCGATAGGACATATGGCCCATACCGGCAACAAACGGCGCAAAGGTTCGCACGATCGGCACGAAGCGCGCCAGGATAATGGTTTTTCCACCATGACGGGCATAAAACACATGGGTTTTATCCAGATGGCTGCGACGGAAAATCTTCGAGTTCGGGTTACTGAACAACCTTTCGCCAAACAGGCTGCCAATGGTGTAGTTCACTGCGTCGCCCAGAACCGCGGCCACCACTAATAATGCCACCATCACATGCACATTAAGATCGTTACCCGGCAACGCCGCCAGTGCGCCCGCCACAAACAGCAACGAGTCACCCGGCAGGAAGGGCGTCACCACCAGACCGGTTTCGCAGAACAAAATCAGGAACAAAATAGCGTAAATCCAGATACCGTACTGTGCAACCAGTTCGGCAAGATGCACATCAATGTGCAGAATAAAATCAACCAGAAAATGGAGAAACTCCATGGCGCGCCCTTTTAAGTCCTGAAAGTGAATTAATCCGCGAGGAACAACGGTCCCATCGACGGCTGTGGTAACGCAAAGTGGGATGGGTAATCCACCGCCACCAGATACAACCCCTCTGCCCGGGCTGTGGCTGCGGCTAATGTCCGATCCTTCGCCGCCAGCAGCGTTGCCATCCATGACTCCGGCTTATTGCCGCAGCCTATCTCCATCAGGCTGCCCACGATATTGCGCACCATGTGATGCACAAAGGCATTGGCTTTGATATCCACAATCACGTAGGGACCCTGACGCGTCACGTTGAGGTGAATCACGTTGCGCCACGGTGTACGCGACTGGCACTGCACGGCTCGGAATGAGGTGAAATCATTCTCGCCTAACAAACACTGCCCGGCGCGCTGCATCTTCTCTGCATCCAGAGGATGGTAAAAGTGCGTCACGCCCTGCGCCAGCACCGCCGGACGCAGACGCTGATTGTAGATCAGGTAGCGATAGCGTCGGGCCGTGGCGCTGAAGCGGGCATGAAATTCATCCGGCACCGCTTTCACCCAGCGCACCGCAATATCCGGCGGCAGATTAGCGTTGACGCCCAGCGTCCAGGCGCCATCAGGCCGCTGCGAGGTGGTCTCGAAATGGACCACCTGCCCCGTCCCGTGTACGCCTGCATCGGTGCGGCCAGCACAAAAAATGCTGACCGGATGATCGGCGACTTTCGACAGCGCGCGTTCTACCTTCTCCTGCACGCTGCGGACTTCATTCTGACGCTGCCAGCCGTAGTAACGGCTACCGTCATACTCGATGCCGAGCGCCAGTTTTTGCGTCTGACCATCGGACATGGTTACAGATACTCCTGAACCAGTTTCTCAGCGGTTTTCACCGCCATCAGCGCGCCGCCAAAACGAATGTTGTCCGCTACTGACCAGAACTGCAGCAGCTCCGGGATACCGTAGTCGTTGCGCACAGCGCCGATGCTCAGTTCGCCGTTGCCTGAGGCATCCGTGACCGGCGTCGGCACTTCATCCTCTTCGCTCAGACGAATATCTGACGCCAGCGCCAGTTCGGCACGCGCTTCTTCCGCAGAGAGCGGGCGCAGGTTTTCGATATGCACAATCTGCGCATTACCGTAGAACACCGGAGCCTGTACGCTGCTGACCGCAATCGGTAAGCCTTCGTCCTGCAATACCTTACGCACCTGATCAATCAGGCGACGCTCACTCTCCACGCTGCCTTCTGCGTCGGCCTGTTGTGGCATCAGGTTAAACGCCAGCTGACGACCAAAATGGTATTCATCGGCCGGAAGACCGTTCAGCAGGCGGGCACTTTCCCCGGCCAGCGCATCGACAGCCACTTTGCCGTAGCTGGAGACTGAGATCAGGTTAGTCACCTGTAAACGACTCAATCCGGCCGCATCCACCAGCGGTTTAATTGCGGTCAGCAGCTGGCTTACCAGGTTGTCCGCCACGCTGATGATGTTGCGATTGCGATAATCTGCCAGCACCTGCGGATTCACATCTGGCACCACCAGCGGCACATCGGGTTCCAGCGCAAACAGCTCGCTGCTGTCGATCACCAGACAACCGGCATTGGCCGCTTCATCGGCAAAGCGCGCCGAGGCGTCACGTCCCGCCACGAAAAAGGCCAGCTGCGCCTGTGACCAGTCGAACGTCTCCGCATTTTCGACCCGCACCGAGCGGCCTTCGAAACGTTTGATTTCGCCCGCGCTGTTTTCGCTGGCCAGCAAATATAATTCACCAACCGGGAACTGGCGTTCCGCCAGCAGTTCCAGTACAGCGTTCCCTACTGCGCCTGTCGCGCCAAGTAGCGCAATATTCCAGCCGTCAGACATGTTGGTTTACTCCAGACAATGACATAAAAACAGAAGGCGGTGATATTCATCGCCCAGGGATTCAGATTTATCCCCGTCGTCTTTCACGTTGCATCTTTGTTGGCTGCGTTCACTCACCCGAATCACTTACCTGAGTAAGCTCATCGGGATTCGTTCTCTTGCCGCCTCAATGCAACCCGAAATCCATTGGGTATATCCCCCCAGAACCCGCCGTCATGCAGACATGCCAGCAGCGCGCGCCTTCCGTTCACTGATTAATTCAGTGCAGAAATCGCGCCAGGGCGCCTGACCTGCAGCGCCCGCTATTCCGGG
Source organism: Pantoea sp. CFSAN033090 (assembly GCF_001264395.1). Classification (NCBI taxonomy): domain Bacteria; kingdom Pseudomonadati; phylum Pseudomonadota; class Gammaproteobacteria; order Enterobacterales; family Erwiniaceae; genus Pantoea; species Pantoea sp. CFSAN033090. Next base: position 67,321 of record NZ_LGYX01000009.1, read on the forward strand.
GAAATGATTGCGTTAAAGCCCAGCTGGTTCAGCAGCTCAGCGGTTGTGGCGTCATCGCAGTTCACCTGCAGCGATGACCACTCGCGGCGCTCCTGATACTGCTTGCGCAGGCGATCAAACTCGCCGGGTTTCGCCGCCACTTTACGCAGGGGGGCATCATCGCGGCGCACATCATACACCAGATGCGCCAGGCGTTTCAGCGTTGGCTGATCCAGCGGGCCATTCAGGGTGATTTCACTGAATTCCGGCACCGGCAGTAAGGTGCTGAGCGGCACCTGCTGCGGCTGACCAATAAAGTCGCACCAGGCTTCAAACACCTGGGTGGTGCCGCGCGCTTTGCCTTCCAGCGTGTAGCCCGCGATGTGCGGCGTGGCGATATCGACCTTATCCAGCAGCGCCAGCGACAGATCCGGCTCCGGCTCCCAGACATCCAGCACGACGCTAAGATCGTGCCGCATTTTCAGCACCTCCAGCAGCGCGCTGTTGTCCACCACCGGGCCGCGACAGGCGTTGATCAGAATAGTATTAGGCTTTAGCGCCATCAGCAGCGCCGCATCCGCCAGATGCCAGCTTTTATACGGGCCCTCTTTAAACAGCGGCGTATGGAACGTCAGAATATCAGCCTGCTCTGTCACAGCCTCCAGCGACAGGAAATCCCCCTCATCACCGCGATCGGCGCGCGGCGGATCGCACAGCAGGGTTTTGATGCCCCAGGCCTCAAGACGCTTTTGCAGTCGCCCACCGACGTTACCGACGCCAACGATGCCGACAGTGCGGTCACGCAGCTGGAAACCATCGCGTTCCGCCAGCAGCAACAGCGCAGAAAAAACATACTCCACCACCGCAATGGCGTTACAGCCGGGTGCGGCAGAGAACGCAATGCCCGCCTGCTGCAGCCAGTTCTCGTCGATATGATCGGTGCCCGCCGTGGCGGTTCCGACAAATTTCACCGGCTTTCCTGCCAGCAGGGCCTCATTAACCTGGGTGACTGAGCGCACCATCAGGCCATCGGCATCGGCCAGTTCAGCCACCGGCAGCGGACGCCCCGGCACCGCGACCACGTCGCCGGTACGGCTGAATAGCTCACGGGCATAAGGCATATTTTCATCGACCAGAATTTTCACCACGGCTTTCCTGTCAGTTACATATCAGGCAATTATTCTGGCACAAAGCGACGCGTTAGCCTAACCGCGCACGGTAGCGTTCGGGCGTGGTTCCCGCCTGTTGCTGGAACATCACAATCAGCGCCGAAGCTGAACTGTACCCCAGCTCATGGGCGATGCTCTGCACGCTTTCCCCCTGCTCCAGCAGCACAATGGCGCGCAGAAACCGCAGCCGCTGCCGCCACTCGCCAAAGGTCATATGAAGCTGCTGCTGGCAGCGACGCGCCAGCGTCCGTTCGGTGGTAAAGACCCGCGCCGCCCAGCCTGCCAGCGTGGTGTTATCGCCCGGATGCGCTTCCAGCGCATGTAACACCGGCGCCAGAAATTTATCGTCAGAGGTGGGCAGATAACTCTCCTGTACCTGAGCCAGCTGCAGGCGATCGCGCAGCACCTCGCACAGCCGCCACTGCGCATCCGTTTCGGGTTGCTCGATTTGCTGCTCAGCAAACTCATCCAAAATGGCATGTGCAATGGGATCGACCAGCAGCAGGCAGGCGCGCCGGGGCAGATCGGCGCATAACGGAGCCGCCAGATTAAAAGTACGGAACTGTGCCTGACGATGGTTATAGCTACTGTGAAGCTGACCCGGTGGGATCCAGACCGGAATATCTGCCGGTGTCAGCAATCGCTCACCCTCGACCTGCATCTCCAGTACGTGGCTTTTCACCATAATGAGCTGACCCCAGGCATGCGCATGCGGCAGATATTCGGTGCGGGCATTGGCCTGCTCATAACGCATAAAGTAGCGCAGTTGCGGCGCGTCAAGGGGCGGCTGGTAGATCACTTTCAGGGTCATTATGTCCGCTCCACAACTAATTTTGTCCGATATTAACTATCTGAATAAATCCGGACAAGCGTACACTGCGCCTCATTATGGCGTGTGGAGAGTCAGCATGTTTTTCCTGTACCCGCTCTTTGCGGTAATAATCTGGTCGATCAACTCAATTGTCAGCAAACTCTCGGCGGATGCGATCGATCCGGCGGCGATCTCATTCTACCGCTGGTTACTGGCCCTGCTGGTGCTGACGCCCTTCGTGCTGCCCGGCGTCTGGCGCACGCGACAGGTCATTAAACCGCACCTCTGGCGGCTGGCGATCCTTGGCCTGCTCGGCATGGTGCTCTATCAGAGTCTCGCCTACTACGCAGCACAAAGTGTCAGCGCACTCTTTATGGGCATTATCGGCGCCCTCATCCCCCTGCTCACCGTGCTGCTGAGCGTGGTGATCCTGCGGATTGCGCCGACGCTCGGCATCCTGCTCGGCAGCATCATCTCCTTTAGCGGTCTGGTGTGGCTGGTCAGTGAGGGTAATGTGATGCAGCTGCTGAATCATGGCCTGGGCAAAGGTGAACTGCTGATGCTGGCCGCCTCCGCCGCCTATGCGCTGTATGGCGTGCTGACACGACGCTGGGCACTGCCGCTGCCGATCTGGCAAAGCCTGTATGTGCAGATTTTATTTGGTGTCGTGCTGCTGTTGCCTGGTTTTCTGCTGGCCCCCGAGGTGGCGCTTAACCGGCACAACCTGCCGCTGGTGGCCTTTGCCGGTCTGTTTGCTTCGATCATCGCGCCGTTCCTGTGGATCCACGGTGTGCAGCGTCTGGGTGCCAGCACCACCAGTATCTTTATGAATCTGATCCCGGTATTTACCGCGGTGATCGCGGTGATTTTCCTGCATGAGCAATTACACAGTTACCACTGGATTGGCGGCGGTCTGACGCTTGGCGGTGTGATACTGGCGCAGCGGCTGCGTACCCCCTTATCCCGCCGTAAACCGGTGAGTCACCCTCAGCCCTGAATAGCGCGGTCGGCAGATTACGGGTAGCGGCTGCGGCGAGTGAGGGCGCTGTTGAGGATGGCAGTGAAGAAAGGCTACGGCTGAAGCGTAAATCTCGTGCCGAAACGCATGTCCCCCGTGGGATTTCCCGGGGGCTTTTGCTATCATGGCCTATTCATTTTCCGGCGCACCCCACGCTGTTCTGTTTTCCCAAGGAATCCGCCATGCAACCACTCAGCGGCCCCGGTGTGCCGGTCGGCGATCGTTCATCTGTCAATCCGCAAACTGGCGTAACGCGTCACGGTTCAGTGGCCGGTGAACAGCCCCTCTCCCCTGCGCAGCGCACAACGTTAGAACGCCTGATCGTGCGTATCTCATCGCTCAGTAATCTTAAAGCGCCTGAACTGTGGGCGGGCGTACGCCATGAAGTGGGCGTAAAGAGTGAAGCGGAATTACAGTCGCGTCATTTTCCGGCAGCGGAACAGTACCTTAATGGCCGCCTTACGCAGACGCAAAATGGGCATGCCACACGCCAGCTGATGACCCAGCTCACCGATCTGCTGCCGAAAGGGAATAACCGTCAGGCCGTCAGCGACTTTATCCGTCAGCAATTTGGTCAGACCGTACTGAGCGCGCTGAGCCAGGATCAGCTGCGCCAGGTGCTGACGATGCTGCAGAACGGGCAGATGACGATTCCTCAGCCGCAGCAGATCCGCGTCAGCGATCGCACGCTGCTGCCTGCCGAGCACCATACGCTGAATCAGCAGGTGGTACGCCTGGCCGCTGCCACTGGCGAATCCACCGGTAAGCTGTGGACGGCTGCGCTGAAACTGGTCAATCTGACCAGCGGTGATCCCATCCCGTCGCGCCACTTCCCGCTGCTGACCCAGTATCTGCAGGTGCGCCAGACGCTGAGTCAGCACAGTGCACCGACGCTGCAATTGCTGGAAGCGTCCCTGAAACAGCCGCTTGATCAGCAGGAGCGGCAGCAACTGGAGGACTACAGCCAGCAGCGTTTTCAGGCGACACCGCAGACGGTGCTCACCGTAACGCAGACCCAGGATCTGCTGAACTTCCTGTTCAGCCGTCGCGCCGACCGGGCAGAAAAACTTCTCGAACAGCCGCTGTCTGCCAGCGAGATTAAACCGCAGCCGATCTGGTCGCCCTTTGTTGCGTCGCTGCCGCCCGCGATTCAGCCTCTGGCAGAGCGCCCCCTGCTGGGTTTCTTTGTCGCTCTGGTTGTCATCACCCTTTTGCTCTGGCTGGTCCTCTGAGTTAACAGCCACAGAATGCTTTGGGCGCGGCGACTGGCCATTCGCCCGGTGCATCACCCCAGGTCAGCGGATGACCGTCACGTTTCCAGAAATCCAGCCCGCCAATCAACTCCTTCACCTGAAATCCCAGCGAGGCCAGTTTCCAGGCCGCTTTCGTCGAGCCGTTACAGCCAATGCCGTCACAATACGTGACATAAACTTTACTGCGATCAAGCCGGGCCGTCGTAGTGGTATCCATCTCGCGATGCGGAAAGTTGATCGCGCCGCAAATATGCCCGGCGCGATAAGCCTCCGGCGCGCGAGCATCGATTACCACGATATCCGGGATTTGCCGTTCCAGATCTTCCGCCAGATCCCAGGCGTCGGTGTAAAAAGCGAGTTTTGCCTGCAGATAGTCGAGGCTTTGCTGCGGGGTGGCGGCCGGAATTCGTAAAACCGATGACATAGCGATTCTCCTGTTGTGGTGAGTCTGCAGTTTACGGCAAAGTGGACTGCTTACTGATACCCATTCCCCATCAGGTATAAGACCCATATGTCTTCACCGTTATTACAACTTTTTCAGCATCAGACCAGTGGCGGCGTGCGCGAGCGGCTCTGCTCTACCCTGCGACTGGCGATCAACCGGCACCATCTGCATGCTGGTCAGCAGTTGCCGTCCAGTCGGCAGCTGGCGCAGGATCTGCGTCTGTCACGTGTGACGGTGGAAGCGGCCTACGGACAGCTGGAAAGTGAAGGCTATCTGCGACGCGAGACCGGTCGCGGTACTTTTGTTGCCATCATCATCCCCACCCACTCATCATCATTTCCGGCCCGGCCTCAGCCCGTCCGTTTCTCGGCGCGGGGCCAGCAGGTACTGGCAACCGGTGGCTGTCAGGATCCCCCTTTTCCCCATGCATTCGCCGCCGGTTCACCGGAGTTACGCGCTTTTCCCCATGACACGTGGCGACGCCTCGGCAGCAGCGTGCAGCGTTCACTGGGCAGTGCCGCAATGGGATACGGCGATCCCTGCGGCTACCTGCCGTTACGCAGCGCACTCGCGGATTATCTGGCACTTTCCCGGGGCGTGGCATGCCAGCCGGAACAGGTGATCATTCTGACCAGTTCACAACAGGCACTGCAGTTACTGGCTTTGATGTTCGTCGATCCCGGTGATGAGGTATGGATGGAGGAGCCGGGCTATCCTGGTGCGCGTAACGCCTTTCTGGCTGCCGGCGCACAGGTGCGCGGGATTGAGGTCGATGCCGAAGGTGCCATCCCCGCCAGCGGCAGTGCAAAACTGATGTATCTGACGCCATCGCATCATTACCCTACCGGCGTGACGCTGAGCCTGACGCGACGCCTGGCGTGGCTGGACTGGGCGCAGCGCAACCGGTGCTGGCTGATTGAAGACGATTATGACAGCGAATTTCACTACGACGAACGTCCTATCCCTGCGCTACAGGGACTGGATCGCCATCAGCGGGTGATTACGCTGGGCACCTTCTCGAAGTCGCTGTTTCCCTCCCTGCGGCTGGCCTGGATGGTGGTCCCGCCCGCGCTGATTACCCCCATAGGCCAGGCACGCAGCGTGCTGGATGGACACAGCGCCCTGCTGCCGCAGGCTGTCACAGCCGCCTTTCTGCAACAGGGACATTTCGCCAGCCATCTGCGGCTGATGCGTCAGCTCTATCACAACCGTCGCGATCTGCTGCTGACGCTAATCGCTCAGCAACTGTCGCCGTGGATCACGCCGATTGTCAGCAGCGGCGGATTACAGGTAACTGTCAGACTGCAACAGGATGAAGCGCGATTAAGCGCATTGGCGGCTCAACAGGGTTTGCTGCTGCCGCGTCTGAGTCCGCTCTATGCCGGGCCTTCATCTCAGCAAGGCTGGATGCTGGGCTTTGCCGCACTGACGCCTGACGAGATTGTGGCAGGATGCGATACATTGCTGCGGCTGCTGCAGCGGGAGGGCTAAAACGGAGGGTTGAACGAGGTAAAGCGGATGGGCTGTAAAACAAAAAGGGCCGGCAAGCCGGCCCTTCAGAGTGCTGACGTAATAATTACGCCTGATATTTACGCATGGTCAATGTGGCGTTGGTACCGCCAAAACCAAAGCTGTTAGACATCACGGTAGTCAGCTCTTTTTCCATCGGCTCAGTGACGATGTTCATACCGGTTGCTGCCGCGTCAAGCGAGGTGATGTTGATGCTTGGCGCGATAAAGCCATGCTCCAGCATCAGCAGCGAGTAGATCGCTTCCTGCACGCCAGCCGCACCCAGAGAGTGGCCGGTCATCGCTTTCGTTGCTGAGATGTATGGCGTGTTATCGCCAAACACTTCACGAATCGCGCCCAGCTCTTTCACATCACCCACCGGGGTAGAGGTTCCGTGGCTGTTCAGATAGTCAATTGGGGTATCGACACCGTGCATCGCCATCTTCATGCAGCGCACTGCGCCTTCACCTGATGGAGCAACCATGTCTGCACCGTCTGAAGTGGCACCATAACCGACGATTTCGGCATAGATATGCGCACCACGTGCCAGCGCATGCTCCAGTTCTTCAACGACGACCATGCCACCGCCACCGGCGATAACAAAGCCGTCGCGCTCATTGTCATAAGTGCGTGACGCTTTTTCTGGCGTGTCGTTGTAACGGGTAGAGAGCGCGCCCATGGCGTCGAACTCACAGGCCATTTCCCAGCACAGCTCTTCGCCGCCGCCCGCAAAAACGATATCCTGTTTGCCAAGCTGGATCTGCTCAACGGCGTTACCGATACAGTGCGCAGAGGTGGCACAGGCGGAGCTAATCGAGTAGTTTACGCCATGAATTTTGAATGGCGTTGCGAGGCAGGCAGAGACGCCAGAGGCCATCGCTTTGGTGACAACATAAGGGCCAACCGCTTTCAGGCCGCGTGGGCTGCGCATTGCGTCAGCACCAAATACCTGGAAACGTGGGGAGCCGCCGCCTGAACCCGCAATCAGACCCACACGTGGGTTGCTCTGATACGCTTCAGCGCTAAGGCCAGAATCTTTAATCGCTTCTTCCATGGAAAGATAAGCATAGATGGACGCATCACTCATAAAGCGCACAACTTTGCGATCGATGAGGCCGGTGGTATCTAATTTAACGTTACCCCAGACGTGACTACGCATGCCGGAATCTTTCATCTCTTCAGAAAAGGTGATGCCAGAGCGTCCTTCACGCAGAGATGACAGCACCTCCTGCTGGTTATTACCAATACTGGAAACGATCCCTAAGCCAGTAATCACAGCACGTTTCATTCAATCTTCCTCATCCACTTCTTCTTAATTGGCATGCACTCTAGCGTACACTTGTACGCCGAACAAGTCCGATCAGCTATTTCCTTTTGTAAATTTGCGTCATGTCACGCGGGTCGCTAGAATCGCGCCACTGCCTGAAAAACGAGCCTTTACCGTGAAATTGACCCCGGTTGAACATGCAAAGCTAAACTGGAATGAACAGGGTACACCTGTTTCCCGAGCGTTTGGCGATGTCTATTTCTCTAATGACAACGGTCTGGAAGAGACACGCTATGTCTTCCTTGGCGGCAACGGTTTTCCCCAGCGTTTTACTGAGCATCCGCGCGATCTGCTGATCGTGGCGGAGAGCGGTTTTGGCACCGGTCTTAATTTCCTGACGCTGTGGCAGGCGTTCGATGCGTTTCAGCGCGAACAGCCCGACGCCACTTTAAAACGTCTGCATTTCATCAGCTTTGAGAAATTTCCGTTAACCCGTGAAGATTTAACTGCGGCGCAGCAGCACTGGCCCGAACTGGCCCCCTGGGCGGAGGCGCTGCAGGCGCAGTGGCCCGCTGCCCTGCCCGGCTGTCAGCGTCTGCTGTTTGATGGCGGCCGCATCACGCTCGACCTGTGGCTGGGCGATATTAACCTGCTGATGGGCCAGCTGGATGAGAGCCTGAATCGTCAGGTAGATGCCTGGTTCCTGGATGGGTTCGCGCCCTCAAAGAACCCGGATATGTGGACGCCGGAGCTGTTCGGCATGATGGCAAAACTGGCGCGGCCGCAGGGGACCTTCGCGACCTTTACCGCCGCAGGCATTGTCCGGCGCGGTCTGCAGCAGGCGGGCTTTGCGGTCATCCGCCGCAAAGGATTTGGTCCGAAGCGCGAAATGCTATGCGGGCCGTTGCAGGATGCGCCTCCGCTGCCCGCCGCACAGCCCTGGTATCATCGTCAGGCTGCGGAGCAGCGTGATGTAGCCCTGATTGGCGGCGGCGTCGCCAGTGCCACCCTGGCGCTGGCGCTGCTGCGTCGCGGCTGGCGGGTAACGCTTTATTGCGCCGATGAGGCGCCCGCGCTGGGCGCATCCGGCAACCGTCAGGGAGCGCTCTATCCGCTGCTCAATCAGCACGACCCGGCACTTGCCACTTTTTTCCCCTCGGCCTTCAGCTTTGCCCGGCGGCTCTATGATCAATTAACCGTCACCTATGAGCATCACTGGAGCGGTGTGCTGCAGCTGGGCTGGGATGAGAAAAGCCGTAAGAAGATCGATCAGATGCTGGCGATGGACCTGCCTGAAATCATCGCCTGTGGCGTCGATGTGGCAGAAGCTGAAAAACGGGCAAATGTTGAACATGGCTGTGGCGGCATTTTCTATCCGCAAGGCGGCTGGCTCTCACCGGCAGAGCTGACCACCGCGATGCTGGCGCATGGCGAAACCCAGGGATTGCGCATTCACTGGCTGCACCGGGTGAGCGCGCTTTCCCGTGAGGATGATCACTGGATGCTGACGTTCAGCGATCGTCCGGCGGTACGTCATCCGACCGTCGTACTGGCAAACGGTCATGCGATTGCTGACTTTGCGCAAAGCGCCCCGCTGCCGACCTATCCGGTGGCCGGTCAGGTAAGCCATGTTCCCTCCACGCCGGGCCTCAACGCGCTGCAAACGGTGCTCTGTTACGACGGCTATCTGACGCCTGTCAGCCCGCAGTTTGGTACGCACTGTATCGGGGCCAGCTATCACCGTGGCGATACCGCAACCGCGTATCGGGAGGAGGATCAGCAGGAGAACCGCAGCCGCCTGCTGCACTGCCTGCCTGACAGCAGCTGGGCCGAAACGGTGGATGTCAGTGACGGAGAGGCAAGAATGGGGGTGCGCTGCGCCACCCGGGATCACCTGCCGATGGTGGGCGGCGTGCCGGATTATGCTGCTACGCTGGCGCAGTATGCTGATTTACCGGCACAGCAGGCGGCAGGCAGCGATATCGCTGACGCACCCGATCTTGCGGGCTTGTATCTGTTTGGGGCGCTGGGATCGCGCGGCCTGTGCAGTGCGCCGCTGGCGGCCGAAGTACTGGCAGCTCAGCTGGCGGGCGAGCCGCAGCCTCTGGATGCCAGTACCCTGGCAGCACTCAATCCGAATCGTTACTGGGTGAGGAAATTACTGAAGGGAAAAGCCGTTTAGCGGACGCTAAGGGCGGCATGCCGCCCTGCACCATTACGCGGAGAGCTGGCGTGCCTGAACAAACAGGTTATCCCACATCCCGACCACTAATGCCTGATCGCGCGGCGAGAGTTCTCCGGCAGCAATGGCATTTTGCAGACTGCGGCTCACCTGAATCTGCAGCGCTTCTGGCGTATGTTCGCCCAGTTGCTCCACTTCAGCGACCGCCAGTGTCAGATGCCCGCGCAGATAACCGCTGGCGAACAGCTCATCGTCACTGGCATGCTCGACCATGTCGTCAATCAGGGCCAGAATACGCGCTTCAAATTCTGCGATCATCTCAATTCCTCTTTTAATAATGCCTTTCTGCATCACAGATCGTCCGGCCAGGGAAACTGCGATGCTGTTAATGAAGGCCTGCCATAAAATTCCGCCAGGGCGGTAATAAAACGCGCGGGACGGTCGGGAATGCCCGACGTCAGATAGCTCATGACCTGAGCATGCACTTTACGCTGGAACGCAATGCGATCCGGTTCACAATCCCCGTCGAGATTGTCACAACTCACGTTGAAGGGAAAGCCTGCCGCCGTACAAAACATCCACTCCAGCGCCTGTGGCTTCACTTCCACCGCTTCAAACTGACTCTGGGTCAGCGCATCGCGGCCATCCGGACAGTACCAGTAGCCAAAATCGACCAGTTTGCGGCGCGCTTCACCGGCGATGCACCAGTGAGAGATCTCATGCAGGGCGCTGGCGTAGAAGCCGTGAGCAAAGACCACACGGTTCCACGGCGATTCGGCATCAGCAGGAAGATAGATCGGTTCATCATCGCCTTTAATTAGACGGGTCTGAAATTCATCGCTGAAACAGCGATCAAACAGCGTGATCAGCTGTTCATAATGATGAGTCGGGTTCATGACGGTATCAGGTTTTAGGTTACGATTGCAGCGTGGCAAGCCAGGCCATAACGGCGCTGCCATGGCTGTCCCACAGTAATTTAATGCTCATGACGGCAGACACAATCACCACCATCGGGCGGATCAGCTTCTGTCCGCGGCTTAGCACCAGTCTTGCGCCCAGACGCGCGCCGCAGAAAGCGCCGAGCATCATGATCAGGCCGGTTCCCCACACCACTTTGCCGCCGAACATAAAGAACAGCAGGCTGCCGAGGTTCGAGGTGAAGTTGAGGACCTTGGCATGGGCGGTCGCTTTGGCAAGGTTGTAGCCACAGAGCGTGACGAAAGCCAGCGCATAAAAAGAGCCTGCGCCCGGTCCGAAAAATCCGTCATAGAACCCCACAGCCCCGCCGCCGACCAGGGCAAAGGCCAGACCCTGCAGACGGCGCGCGCGATCCACTTCGCCGAGTCGCGGCATCAGCAGGAACCACAGACCGATAGCGATTAAAAACAGCGGCAGCATCTGGCGCAGGAAATCCGCCTGCAGGCGCTGAATCAGTATCGCGCCCAGCACGGAACCCAGCAGCGTCATGGCAATGTTCAGCCACTGTTCATTCAGATTGACCGCACCACGCCGGATAAAGTAGAGACTGGCGGAAAACGATCCGCCGACCGATTGCAGTTTATTGGTCGCCAGCGCCTGGGCCGGAGAGAGGCCCGCCGCCAGCAACGAAGGTACCGTAAGTAATCCCCCGCCACCCGCGATTGAATCAATAAAACCGGCGAGCATGGCGATTAAAAACAGCAGCCCGACGAGCAGCGGGCTGACCACAAACCAATCCATGGAATCCCTTACAGTAGATGTTTATCCAGCAGGGCCTGACAGGCAGGCGGTAATGGCGGCGGCTCACGTTTCACCGGCGCGCCCGAGCCAGGCTGTTTTGGCAGGAACCAGCTCTGCAGCTCTGCGCCACAGCCATCGCCAGCAGGCGGTGCAGGCTGATCTTCACAGCCGATACTGCCCGCCGGGCAGCGCAGGCGCACATGCATATGGGCACGGTGAGCAAACCACGGGCGCACTTTACGCAGCCAGTCACGATCGTTACCCGCATCGGCACAAAGCTGCTTTTTAATCGCCGGATTGACGAAGATCCGTGTCACATCATCATCTTTGGCGGCCAGTTTAATCAGGCTATCAATTTCTGGCTGCCAGTGGCGCGCAATCACATTTTTGTCACCCGGCCCGACCAGATCGAGCGGCTGCGGCTTCAGCAGTTGCTGGGCGCTCCAGCGGGTTTTTGGCAGTTGCAGCCAGATATCGACATCCAGTCCGGTCTGATGGCTGGCGTGACCGCTGCTGAAACGTCCGCCTGCTGCCATGCCCATGTCGCCTATCAGCACGTTGCCCAGTTGCAGGTTATGCACCTGCGTACTGAGACGCTGAATAAACTGAATCAGATCGGGATGACCAAAGTAGCGCCGCTGATCCTGACGCATCACCTGATAGTGCGGTGAATTCAGCGGCAGCGCCTCGGCGCCAACAATACAGCCGTTGGCAAAGCCGCCGATTGACTGCGGTGCACCGGTAATCGGCTGCTGGATGCGTTGCCACGGCGTCGCCGCCAGGCTGGAGGCGCTGATCAACAGCGCACTCAGGGTAAGCAGAAGAGCCTTCATGGCATCACCAGCGCGGTACGGAGCTGTTAACGTCACCGTTCTGCGCCCGCTGGCGCAGCAGATGATCCATCAGGACGATCGCCATCATCGCCTCGGCGATCGGCACTGCGCGGATCCCGACGCAGGGATCGTGGCGGCCTTTGGTGATCATCTCCACTTCTTCGCCGTCGCGGGTAATGGTTTTACCCGGCACGGTGATGCTGGAGGTTGGTTTCATCGCCAGATTGGCGCTGATGGTCTGGCCGCTGCTGATGCCGCCCAGAATCCCCCCGGCGTGGTTGCTCTGGAAACCATCGTGGCGGATCTCGTCGCGATGCTGGCTGCCGCGCTGGTTAACCACCGCAAAGCCGTCGCCGATTTCAACGCCTTTAACGGCATTGATGCTCATCAGCGCATGTGCCAGATCGGCATCCAGCCGGTCAAATACCGGCTCGCCCAGGCCTGGCGGCACGTGATCTGCCATGACCGTGACTTTAGCGCCAATGGAGTCGCCCTCTTTTTTCAGGCCGCGCATCAGTTCATCCAGCGCCTCCAGCTTGTCCGCATCCGGGCAGAAGAACGGATTCTCTTCCACGATGCTCCAGTCTTTCAGCTCACAGGCGATGTCACCAATCTGTGACAGATAGCCGCGCACCACGACACCGTGTTTCATCTGCAGGTATTTCTTGGCAATCGCACCGGCCGCCACGCGCATCGCGGTTTCGCGCGCCGACGAGCGTCCACCGCCACGGTAGTCGCGCTGACCATATTTCTGCTCGTAGGTGTAATCAGCATGGCCCGGACGGAAGAGATCTTTGATAGCGCCGTAATCCTGCGAACGCTGATCGGTATTTTCAATCAGCAGGCCAATCGAAGTACCGGTAGTCACACCCTCAAAGACACCGGACAAAATTTTCACCTGATCCGGCTCGCGGCGCTGCGTGGTATAGCGCGATGTGCCAGGACGGCGGCGATCAAGATCATGCTGAATATCCGCTTCGGTCAGCGGAATACCTGGCGGCACACCATCAACGATACAGCCCAGCGCAAGCCCATGGGACTCGCCAAAGGTCGTTACTCGAAAAAATTGTCCGATGCTGTTTCCGGCCATGCTGTTTCCTTCTCAGGGTTCGGCGGGCGATGCTTCGCCCCACTTTTAGTCTTTGTAAAAAGAGAAATGCTGTTTTGCGTCGACAATCTGCTGGCGCGTCAGCGTAAAGACGCCATCACCGCCGTTGTCGAATTCCAGCCAGGTAAAGGGCACGTCGGGATACTGCTCGATCATGTGCACCATGCTGTTGCCCACTTCGCAGACCAGGACGCCCTGCTCGCTGAGATAATCCGGTGCACAGGCCAGAATGCGGCGTACCAGCTTCAGGCCGTCGCTGCCTGCCGCCAGCCCCAGCTCCGGTTCGTGGCGATATTCGTTCGGCAGATCATCCATATCTTCCGCATCAACATACGGCGGATTGGTGACGATCAGATCATATTTCAGCGGTGGCAATTCGCGGAACAGGTCAGCGCGAATCGGCGTAACCTGATGAATCAGGCCATGTTCTTCAATGTTCTGCTCGGCAACCGCCAGCGCACCGGTGGAGATATCCACCGCGTCCACTTCCGCTTCCGGGAAGGCATAGGCGCAGGCAATCGCGATGCAGCCGCTGCCGGTACACATATCCAGAATATGATGGGGTGGCGTGCTGACCAGACCGGCAAAGCGGTTCTCAATCAGTTCGCCAATCGGTGAACGCGGCACCAGCACGCGCTCATCAACAAAGAACTCGTGGCCGCAGAACCAGGCTTTATTGGTCAGATAGGCGACCGGAATGCGCTCGTTAACGCGACGAATGACGCGCTCAACGATCAGAAGACGTTCGCTGGCGGTCAGACGCGCATTGCGCATATCTTCAGGAATATCCAGCGGCAGCCAGAGTGACGGCAGGACCAGTTGAACGGCTTCGTCCCAGGGATTGTCTGTGCCATGTCCGTACCAGATTCCGGCAGCGGAAAAGCGGCTGACCGCCCAGCGCAGCATGTCCTGAATGGTGTGCAGTTCGTTCACTGCCTCATCGACGAAAATTTTGTCCACGTAGCCCTCCGCAGGCCTTTTGCTAAATCGGCCAGTAGTGTGCCATGAAGCCGGGGAGAATTCAGCGCAGCGAGGTGAAAAAGCTGACATTTAATGACGCTTAACGGTAAGGTATCGGCTCTGCTGTGTGACAGCCTTTTCTGATATGACTGACCTGCCATGAGTAAAAAAATACCACTAAGCCCGGATGACCAGGCGCTGTTTCGCCAGTTAATGACGGGTACACGCCAGTTAAAACAGGACACGTTTGTCCACAAAGCGCCGGTTAAAACCCGCCACATTCCGGTAAAGCGTCTGCTTTCAGAGCAGGCGGACAACAGTCATTACTTTTCGGATGAGTTTCAGCCACTGCTCTCAACGGAAGGTGCCACCCGTTATGTGCGCGCCGATGTCAGCCATTTTGAGCTGAAAAAATTACGTCGTGGCGACTATACGCCAGAGATTTTCCTCGATCTGCACGGCTTAACGCAGCAGCAGGCCAAGCAGGAACTGGGTGCACTGATCGCCGCCTGTCGCCGTGAACATCTGTTCTGCGCCAGCGTCATGACCGGTCATGGAAAGCATATTCTGAAGCAGCAGACGCCGCTGTGGCTGGCCCAGCATCCGTGGGTGATGGCTTTTCATCAGGCACCCAAAATGTTCGGCGGTGACGCCGCGCTGCTGGTTTTGATTGAGATTGAGGAGTGGCAACCGCCTGAATTGCCCTGAGAGGGGCCGGAATGATCGGCCCACAGACGTCAGATTGCTTTAGCCAGCTTTTTGGGACTGACCTGCCACAGCAGTTTACCGGCACTCGCCGCGGGATCGAATTCCACGCAGGCAATAGCGGAAGTGGCAAACATTGGCGGTGCTTCCTGCGGGCACAGTTCAGAGACTAAATACCCCACCAACGGTAAATGTGAGATCACCAGAGCCGATTTCACGCCTTCATTCGCCAGGGCCTGCAGATAACACCCGACCATCTCCGGATCGCCGCCCGGCGTTAATTCCGGCAGAACGTCCTGGCTTTCCGGCAGGGGAAAGGCTTCACGCACGGTCGCGAGCGTTTGCTGCGCGCGTAAATAGGGACTCACCAGGACACGCTCAATGTCCGGCGTCTGGCTGTTAAGCCAGTTGGCCATCTGACGTGATTCATTGCAGCCACATAAGGTTAAAGGCCTGACTGAATCACTTGCTGCTTCCAGAGCCGCATCGCCGTGACGCATGATAAAAACTTGCATAAAGCACCGCTGTTGTTTGTCGACATCGCCCGACGCGTAGCGCCTGACTCTTCACTCTGCGAATGAACGCTGTGTTTTACCCTAATGGCTTTAGTATAGTCAACCGGTTGTTTATTAAATAAGCACTTCTCAGAATCATGCTGCGCCGCACACTCTGGCGGCGCTTTTCTAAGCCGCTGAATCGGATTGGTTATTCCATTTTCAGCAGAAATGTAAAATTTCGTCTATTTTGCAGCCGCCTGAATCAGCGCCTCACAGGGTGTGAATCGTTCGCCATGCTGCTGCGCAAGCCGGGTTAATCTGTTGACCACTTCCGCCGCGCCCAGTTTGTCCATGTAGTGGAACGGGCCGCCTAAGAAAGGCGGAAAGCCGATGCCAAACACCGCACCGATATCCCCATCGCGGGCGCAGCGAACCACCTGCTCATCAAGACAGCGTGCCGCTTCGTTCAGCATCATCATCACGCAGCGTTCAGCAATCTGCGCTTCACTCTGCCTGGCCTGCGGCGAGACTTTCAGCAACGTATACAGCGAAGCGTCCGGTTTTTTACGCTGCCAGCGCGGCTGGTCATAGCGATAAAAGCCTTTGCTGTTTTTACGTCCCTTGCGGCCATCTTTCAGCACCGCATCAAAAGCGGCTGGCGCGGCAAAGCGTTCACCATAAGCCTGATACAGGATGGGGCTGATTTTGCTGCCAACGTCGATACCGACCTCATCCAGCAGCTGAATCGGGCCGACCGGGAAACCAAACTTCACCAGCGCCCGATCAATATGGTCAATCGGTTCGCCCTCCAGCAGGCAGCGCATCGCTTCATTTATATAGGGCGTCAGGATGCGGTTAACATAGAAGCCAGGCTTGTCCGCCACCACAATCGGAGTTTTACCCTGGCTGCGCGCCAGCGCCACAATCGTCACCAGCGTCGCGGTAGAGGTATTCAGATGAGGAATCACCTCCACCAGCGGCATTTTCTCTACCGGACTGAAATAGTGCAGCCCGATGACGTTCTCAGGACGCTGGGCGCCGGCGGCGATCGCCTCAATCGGCAGCGAAGAGGTATTTGAGGCAAACAGCGTATGCGGCTGACAGTGTGCCTCCACTTCGCTGACCATCTGCTGCTTCAGGGCTAAATCTTCGAATACGGCTTCAATTACCACGTCGCGCTGTGAGAAGCCCTGATAATCGATGCCGCCCGTGATACGTGCCATCTGCTGCTGACGCTGTGCCGGAGAGAGCTGGCGGCGTTTAACCTTTTTGCTCAGCAGTTCCCAGCTGGTTTTCAGCGCATGGTTCACCCCTTCCAGGCTGATATCTTTAATGCGTACCGGCAACCCGGCATTGATTGCGGTGACGCTGGCGATGCCGCCGCCCATCAGGCCGCCGCCGAGGATACCAACACGCTTAACGGTGCCGGGTTCCGCTTCACCGCCCCGCTCCTTTTTCATGGCCGTAGTCGCGAAAAAGATCCCGCGCAGCGCAACAGATTCTGGCGTCATCGCCAGCTCACCAAAAGCGCGTGCTTCAGCCTCATGTCCGGCCCGACTTCCCTGCTCCAGCCCGATGCGCACCACCTCAATAATGCGTTTTGCCGCCGGATAGTTACCCTGCGTTTTGGCTGCGGTCTGTCGGGTCGCCAGCGCAAACAGCGCCTGACGGCCAACCGGACCATGCAGCAGACGATCGCGCAGCGGCAGCGTTCGTCCACTAATCTTGCCCTTTTTCACCCGGGCAATGGCGGTCTCCAGCAGAATCGCCTGCGGCACCGCGTCATCGACCACGCCCAGCTTACGGGCCTGTTTCGCCCGCAGGGCTTTGCCAGTCAGAATCAGTGGCAGCGCCTGCTGCACGCCGATTAAGCGTGGCAGCCGCTGAGTGCCGCCAGAGCCTGGCAGTAAGCCGAGTTGCACTTCCGGCAAACCGAGGCGGGTTTTATCATCCAGCGAGCAGATACGGGCATCACAGGCCAGCGCCAGTTCCAGCCCGCCACCGAGGCAGGCGCCGTGGATTGCCGCGACCACCGGGAACGGCAGCGCGTCGAGCGCAGCCATTACTTCCTGGCCCTGTTTTGCCAGCGCTTCGGCTTCCTGCGCGCTCTTACAGCGGTCAATCATGCTGATGTCTGCGCCCGCGATGAAGTTGTCCGCTTTGCCGGAAATCAGCACCAGGCCAGCCAGTTGCGGATCGCGTCGCGCTTCCGCAATGATGGCGGTGATCTGCCCGGCAAATTCCGCTTTCAGGGTGTTCATCTTCTCACCAGGGACATCGATCGTAATGATGCCGACGTGATCCAGTCGCATCTTCAGATGAAACGCATTCTGCTCCATTATTCGGCCTCCAGAATCATTGCCGCACCCAGGCCGCCTGCCGCGCAGGCCGTGACCAGTCCTAACCCGCCACCGCGACGGCGTAATTCATTCAGCGTCTGGGTGATCATGCGCGCACCCGTGGCGGCAAAAGGATGACCATAGGCGATCGATCCGCCCAGCACGTTAAAGCGCTCTTCATTCACTTCGCCTAGCGCATGTGGCCGATTCAGCACCTCACGGGCAAAGCGCTCGTCGCGAAACATGTGCAGGTTGCTCAGCGTCTGGGCAGCAAAAGCTTCATGCATATCGATCAGCGTCAGATCGGCCAGGGCTATGCCGGCGCGATCCAGTGCCAGTGGTGAAGCGTAAGCCGGGCCCAGCAGCATATCCTGCTGCACACCAATGGCGGTAAAGGCGTAGCTGCGCAGATAGCCCAGCGGCCTGATGCCCAGTTCACGGGCGCGGCCCTCGCGCATCAGAATCACTGCCGCCGCGCCGTCGGTGAGAGGCGTGCTGTTGGCCGCGGTGACGCTGCCGTGCTGGCGATCAAATGCCGGACGCAGTCGGGCGTAATCCTCCGCTTTGGCGTTCATCCGCACGTTATTGTCCTGATCGATGGCGCTTTTCCACGGCGGCACAAAGGCTGCCATGACTTCCTGATTCAGTACCCCGGATTGCCAGGCCCTTGCGGCATGCTGATGGGATCGCAGCGCCAGCGCATCCTGTGCTTCGCGCGTGATGCCGTGACTCTTAGCCATCTGCTCCGCAGTGTCGCCCATGCGCAGGCCGGTCGAATACTCCGCCACTGCGGGCGGGACCGGCAGCAGATCACGCGGACGCAGACGCCGCAGGATGTGCAGTTTTTGACCGAAGCTGCGGGCTTTATTGAGATCCACCAGCGCGCGGGCCAGCGTTTTACTGACCCCAATCGGCAACACCGACGAAGAGTCTGCGCCACCGGCGATACCAGCAGAGATGGTGCCCGCCAGCAGACTTTCTGCCACATTCGCTACCGCCTGAAAGCTGGTGGCGCAGGCACGGCTGACGCTGTAGGCATCGGTATGCACACTCAGCCCGCTGCTTAATACAATTTCACGCGCAATGTTCGGCGCTTCCGGCATCTGCACCACCTGCCCAAAGACCAGTTGCTCGATCACCTCAGCCGGCAGTTCACTGCGCGCCATTAATTCGCTGACCACCATACGTCCCAGCTCAATGGCGGGAATGCCATGGAAGCCGGTCGCCTGGCGTAAGAAAGGGGTGCGTAATCCGTGGGTTATTGCGATGCGTTCACCATCACGCGTCAGCAGCGGCTGCGCTTTGCTCATTGTTCTCACCTGTGGCTGGGACTGTGGCATCATTGCCTGAAGAGGTCTGACCTGATCAGTGTTAACCACAAGCGGGTGAGCCGCCAATATCGGAAGGGAAAAAGTGCGAAGGGAAACACGAAAATGAAAAACGCCGCAGTGACGCGGCGTAATGGGACTTAACGCAAACCGAGCTGAAAAATCATGGTTTCAGCCTGGCAACTGAAGGTGAAATCGATATCCAGCTGCACTCCCTGATCCACTTCGCTGAAGCGCGATTCAATCAGACAGGGTTCTGATTCAACCTCGCGGGCACGTTCGGTCAGTTGCGCTAATTTCGCTTCCGCATCGGCACGCTGCGCAAACCATTCTGACCAGCTGGCGGTGCAATCGGTGTTATCCATTACCGTGCCGACATCAACACAACAACAGGCTGCGGTTTCGGTCGCACTGCATTTTTTAATGGCATCAGTCATTTCATTCTCCAGACCAGCAATTGCATAGGTTGAGCGATTTTATGGACGAAATCTTACCTGCTCGCTGAAAGATGCGCCACGCACCTGTTGCTAAGTGACGAATATCACAATAAAAATTGATCCAGAACAAACTGGAATGGTTATGCTGTCCAGGATCAGGGGCTTTTTGTTATGCAGATCGAATTTTAAGCGATCAAACCTGAAATATTTTAAAAACAATATTGCAACATGCACACAGGTCGGACCTATACTCTCCGCACTGGTCTGATATGTGCGCTTTACATCAGTCCCTACAATCCGCCGTCCTTTGTTACGCGACGTTATAGCGTTAAATAATAATTCACATGAGGTTGTGGTCATGAACCATAAAAACCTGTTTGCAAAGTCAGCCGTGGCGGCTGCAGTGGCGCTTGTCTCTTCCCACGTTTACGCTGCTGGGTTTCAGTTAAATGAATTCTCTTCGATTGGTTTAGGTCGCGCATATTCAGGCGAAGGGGCAATGGGTGATACCGCGGCGTCTGCCAGCCGTAACCCGGCGACAATGGCGTTAATGGATCGCCCGGAATTTTCTATCGGGGCTGTCTATATTGCGCCGGATGTAAATATCAGTGGTCGCAGTCCCAGTGGCCGCAGCCTGGATGCGAATAATATTGCCCCTAATCAGTGGGTACCCAATATTCACTACGTCCAGCCCATCAACGATCAGTGGTGGATTGGCGCATCTGCAACCTCAAACTACGGCTTAGCAACAGAGTTTAATAATGGCTACACCGCTGGCGGTTACGGCGGTAAAACTGACCTGATGACCGGCAATTTAAATCTCAGCACCGCTTATCGGTTTAATGAACATTTTAGTGCAGGCATCGGTTTTGATGCGGTTTACGCTAAAGCCAAAATTGAGCGTTATGCCGGTGAGTCAGGCGCGCGGCTGGGGGTTCCGGCTGATACGCAGGTGGCCCATCTGAAAGGCGATGAGTGGGGCTACGGCTGGAATGCTGGCATCCTGTATGAAGTGGATGAAAATAACCGCTTCGGCTTTACCTATCGTTCAGAAGTGAAAGTTGATTTTGATGGCGATTACAAAAGTAATCTCTCATCCCGGCTGAATGCGGTGAATAATCCGGAAGTGTCAGGCGTACCTTTTGGCACCAACGGCACCACCGTTCCAGGCGCGTTAACGCTGAATCTGCCAGAGATGTGGGAAGTGTCGGGCTGGCATAAAGTGGCACCGCAGTGGGCGGTTCACTACAGCATGGCTTACACCAGCTGGAGCCAGTTCCAGGAGCTGAAAGCCACTGGCTCTAACGGCCAGACACTGTTCTATAAAGATGAAAGCTTCCACGATGCCTACCGCATTGCACTGGGTACGACCTATTCCTACGACAAGAACTGGACGTTCCGTACCGGTATTGCGTTTGATGACAGCCCGGTTCCGGCCGATAAGCGCTCTATCTCCATCCCGGACCAGGATCGTTTATGGCTGAGTGCCGGTACTTCTTACGCCTTTAACGATGATGCCTCAGTTGATTTAGGCATCTCTTATATGCACGGACAGAAAGTGACGGTGAAAGAAGGTCCTTATACCTTTACCTCTGAAGGCAAGGCCTGGCTCTACGGCGCGAACTTTAACTACAAGTTCTGACCGGATGTTACGATCAAAAAGGGCGACTCTGGTGAGTCGCCCTTTTTTGTGGACGTGGATCGCTTAATGGCTCAGGGAGCATACGCCCTGCGCAAAGAGGCAAAAACCGCCATCTCTGGCGGCGCATCGCGGGCGATTACTCGGCGTCAATATCCTTCAGGTCATCCTGAATCGCGGCTGCGTTAGGATTATCTTCCGGCTTGAGCTTGCCGCCGCGCGCCAGGAAGTCGTGACGCTGGAAGTAAGCGTTACGGATGAAGGCGTACGGATCGCTCTGCTGTTTCAGGATTGCATCAGAGTCCAGCAGCTGCGCGCGGGTCTCAATCCCTTCAAGCGTCCATTTACCAATCGACATTGGCCAGGTCAGCCAGCCAAGGATCGGATAAAGCGTATCAACGTAGTCGCCGCCATCCTGACGCACCGTGAAGCTGCCGTAAGCAGGCAACTCAACGTAAGGCCCGTAGCCGACGCCATAGTGACCCAGCGTGGTACCGAAACGGTGCGGCTCTTCACGCGCCAGTTCCGGATTCGCTTTACCGGCAACGTCAATGAAGCCGCCCAGTCCCAGCACGCTGTTCAGGAAGAAACGGGTGAAGTGAATACCTGCATCACGTCCGTTACCGATCAGGATGGCGTTGACCATGCTGGCAGGTTCTTCCAGGTTGCCGAGGAAATTGCTCAGGCCGGTACGTGCCGGCACCGGCACATAATCACGCCAGGCCACAGCGACCGGACGCAATACATACGGATCCAGCACGTTGTAGTTAAAGTTAAACATCGTGCGGTTAAAGCCTTCGAACGGATCGCTGCGCTGAGCAGGATCGCTATTCGCCGGCTTTGAACTGGCACAACCTACCAGAAGGACGCTGGCGACAGCCAGGCTGGTCAGGCGATAATTCATTCCAATCTCCCTGTGCGGATGAAAAAGGTCTACCCATCGTTCAGGTCACAGCCCGGTATCGTATCGACTTACCCGATGAGCATAGCTGACTTTGTGCCAGAGGCAGCAGGCAATGGCACGCATCATCCTGAACGCGGTCAGTTGATGCGTTCAGGGAAGCTGCTGATTAATCTCTACCGCGATCGGCTGATGCCCATCCCAGGGCGTCACTGCGCTCAGGCCCAGCCAGTCACCCGGCCGGGGATTGGCGCTGCCGTCGCGGGAGATACGCACCCGGACCTCGACCTGATGCTGCGCCGAAAGCAGGCGATCCGGCATCATGGCGTTGCTGTCATCCAGCGTCAGCGACAGCGGGAAGTGACTGAGCGGCATCCGCTTAACAGCCACCGGCACCGGTGAAGCACCGTCAGAAACCGAAATATACAACACTCCGTCCTGCGGTAACATTTTTTCTGCCTTAGGTGCCAGCGTCACGGTCAGTGCCAGTTGACGACTCTGTTGCCCGGCGGCACTTCTGGCCTTTTCGATGCTGCGGGCGATCATCGCCTGTCGCGAATCACCGGCCGGCAACAGACCCAGCAGGGTCTGCCATGCGTCGATAGCCTGATCATATTGCTGCTGTCCGTAAGCATTAAATGCCAGCAGGCTCAGCGTACGCAGGTTTTGCGGATCCGCTTTAAGCAATGCCTGCAGCAGCAGTGACGCCTGACGGTTATCCTGCGGGTCGGGGGATCGCGTCAGGACTTCGGCATAATCCTGTTTTAGCGCCAGATCGTTGGGAGCAAGCTGTAGCGCATGCTCAAATGCCTGGCTGGCGATGTCGGCATTATTCAGCACCATGCCGAGCCGTCCCAGCATCGTCCAGTCAGCAAGATTATCCGGTTCCGTTTGCAACGCGGTACGCAATCCGAGCTGTAAACGCGCCAGCTCCTCCATGCTCAGCGGTTTAGCGCCAGGGTCCATCAGTCGGGCACGCAGCTCAGGATACGCCTGCTGCACCTGCTTCCAGCCCGTGAGTTGTGCCAGGCCACCGGTTTTCAGGTAAGTCCCCAGCGATACCCCAATCAGCACGATCAGGCCTGGCAGCAAAATCCAGCGACTGCTGCTGTGTGATTTCATCGTCTGTGCCGGTGGAATATCCGCCAGCAGTGTCTGCTGTAACTCCCGCTCCATCAGTGGACGCTCAGTGACGACGCCCTGATCTTCATCCTGTGCCAGCTCATCTATCCGCTGATGGTAGAAGCGCTGATTAAGGCGATCGCGATCGCCTGTGCTGGCCTGACGTTGCCGCCAGCCCGCCGCCAGAAACAGCGTACAGGCCGCCAGCAGTAACAGAAAAAGGGTGATCCAAAATGCACTCATTACGGCTTCCTGTCTGACTTCAGTAGCGCATTAAGACGCTGTTGCTCATCTTCATCCAGCTCACTGCGGGTTTTGCGCTGACGGCTGCGCAGGATAATCACCGCGCCGCCCAGCAGCGCAAACAGCGCCGGACCAGCCCACAAAACCAGGGTTGAGGGCGTGACCGGTGGCGAATAGCTGACGAAATTGCCGTAACGCGCCACCATATAGTCGATGATCTGCTGGCGACTCTGACCCTGCTTCATCAGCTGATAGACTTTCAGCCGCATATCGGCGGCAATCATGGCGTTTGAGTCGGCGATGCTGTTGTTCTGACACTTCGGACAGCGTAGTGAAGCGGTCAGGTCGCGGTATTGTTCTTCCTGGGCCACCGAGTCAAATTGCAGCGTGTCGATGCTTGCCCACAGGTTGATGCTGAACAGCAGGCCGCACAGCAGTAACAGCGTTCTCATAATCCCGCCTCCGCACTGTATTTCACCCACAAGGGTTTCACTTCCTGATCCCAGACGCGCGCATTGAGATCGCCCGCGTGGCGATAACGGATGATCCCTTTACCGTCGATCAGAAAAGTTTCCGGCGCGCCATAGACGCCGAGATCCAGTCCCAGCATGCCGTTGCCATCATAGAGGCTCAGCGCGTAGGGGTTGCCCAGCGTATTCAGCCAGTTAACCGCCTTATGACGATCGTCTTTGTAGTTCAGCCCGACGACGCGAATGCCCTGCTCCGCCAGCGTATTCAGATACTGATGCTCGGCGCGACAGGTCGGACACCAGGTCGCCCAGACGTTCAGCAGTATCGGTTTACCATCCGTCAGCACGCGCTGGTCGTAGGTTTTGCCTGGCTGGTCGAGAGCTTCCAGCCGGAACAGCGGCACCGGCTTACCGATCAGAGCGGATTCGAGACGGGTCGGATCGTCGCCATCGGCATTACGTGTCAGCTGCCACAGCAGCGCCGCCGCCAGCAACAGAAACAGCATCAGGGGAATAAACAGGATTTTCTTGTTCATGTCCGCTCCTCAATTCCCGCTTTTTTGCGCGAACGATAACGGGGATCAAACAGGCAGAACAGCCCACCCAGCGCCATCAGCGCGCCACCGAACCAGATCCAGCGGACAAAGGGTTTGTAGTAGATGCGCACGGCCCAGCCGCCATCCTCCAGCTCTTCGCCCAGCGCCGCATAGAGATCGCGGCTGAAACCCCCATCAATCGCCGCTTCGGTCATCATGGTGCGGGCGGCCGTATAAAAGCGTTTCTCTGCCTGCAGCGTCGCTTCATGTTTGCCGTTGCGCGTGACATCGATGATGCCCATGCCACCGCTGTAGTTAGGCCCCTGCAGATTCTGCACGCCGCGGAAGACAAAGTGATAGTGATGAATATCGATGCTATCACCCGCCTTCATCCGCACATCGCGTTCCACGCTGTACTGGGTGCTGAATGCAATACCGATCACCGTCACCCCTACCCCAAGATGGCCCAGTACCATGCCCCAGTGACTGCGCGACAGGTGACGTAAACCGGCAAAGAACGGATGACGGTGAGTGGCGCGCTCATGCAGTTCCAGCAGCGTCAGCACGATAATCCAGAGTGACATCAGCAGGCCAACCACGGTCATCGCCTCAATGCGATCCTGCAGCCACCAGGGAATGATGACGGAACAGGCCAGGGTCGTGATCAGTGCCAGCGCCAGCCGCTTTGCCAGCTTCTGCGGCTCATCGCGACGCCAGCGCACCAGTGGCCCGATCCCCATCAGTAGCGCAAACGGCGCCATCAGCCAGCTGAACATGGTGTTGAAGAACGGCTCACCGACCGAAATGCTGCCCAGGCCCAGTTGCTTGTGCACCAGCGGCAACAATGTGCCGAGCAGAACCACCAGCATCGCGGCAATCAGCAGCACGTTATTACCCAGCAAAAACGATTCGCGCGACCAGGTTTCATTCTGCACCCGACCACGTACCTGCCCGCCTTTAATCGCGTAGAGCAGGAGCGAACTGCCGATAACAATCACCAGAAACGCGAGGATAAACATCCCGCGCGCCGGATCCGAGGCGAAGGAATGCACCGACACCAGCACCCCGGATCGCACCAGGAACGTCCCCAGCAGGCTCAGCGAAAACGCGGTAATCGCCAGCAGCACGGTCCAGGCCTTAAAGGTGCCTCGCTTTTCCGTGACCGCCAGCGAGTGCATCAGGGCGGTGCCTGCCAGCCACGGCATAAACGACGCATTTTCAACCGGGTCCCAGAACCACCAGCCGCCCCAGCCCAGTTCGTAATAGGCCCAGGCCGATCCAAGGACAATACCAATCGTCAGAAAGACCCAGGCCGCCGTGGTCCAGGGACGCGACCAGCGCGCCCAGGCCGTATCCAGCCGTCCGGCCATCAGCGAGGCGATAGCAAAAGCAAACGCCACCGAAAAGCCGACATAGCCCATATAGAGCAGCGGCGGATGGAAGATCAGGCCGATATCCTGCAGCATCGGATTCAGGTCGTGCCCGTCTATCGGAAAGTCCGGCAGCGTGCGGCCAAATGGATTCGAGGTCAGCAGGATAAACAGCAGGAAGCCGAGATTGATCATCCCCATGACCGCCAGCACGCGTGCCAGCGCATCCTGCGGCATACCGCGACTGAATATCGCCACCGCCAATGTCCAGGTGCTGAGCAGCAACACCCACAGCAGCAGCGATCCTTCATGCGCGCCCCAGGTGGCGGCGATGCGATAGTAAACCGGCAGCAGGCTGTTGGAGTTTGTAACGACATAGGCGACGGTAAAATCGTTGCTGATAAAGGCCCAGACCAGCAGCGCAAAAGCCGCCGCGATGCAGATAAACAGACCGCAGGCCAGCGGACGCGCCATCGCCATCAGACGGGCATCCTGCCGCACTGCGCCCCACAGCGGATAGCTGCTCAGCAGCAGGGAGAGCCCCAGCGCCAGACAGAGCAGAAAAGTACCAATCTCGGGCATCATGATGATTTATTTCCCGCCTGATACAGCGACTGCGGGCCGGTGTGATTACTCTTCATCGCGTCTTCAATCTCCGGCGGCGTATATTTCTCATCATGTTTCGCCAGCACTTCTTTGGCGATTACCTGGTTGCCCGCCGCCAGCACGCCCTGTGCGACGACGCCCTGCCCTTCACGGAACAGATCCGGCAGGATGCCTTCAAAACTGACGCTGACCACGCCGCGGGCATCATAAAGTTTGAACGACACGGCAAGCGTATTCGGATCGCGCCGGACACTGCCGGGCATCACCATGCCGCCGACGCGCAGCCGCTGACCCGCTTCGGGCTTCTCGTGCGCCTCGCCTTTGCCGTAAAGGATTTCACCTGGGGTATAGAACAGATCGATGTTTGAGCGCAGCGCATACATCACCAGCGCGGTGGCCAGGCCGAGGCCGAGCAGAATCGCCACTGCCGCATAGAGGCGGTTGCGTCGACGGGTATTCACAATGTCTCTCCTGCCGCTTCAGCCGCGGCTTTTTTAGATTTCGCTGCCCGGATGCGGCATTCCCGCGCGTCGCGCTGGCGGATCTCAGCCAGCAGGCGGCGGCGCAGCAACAGGGTATGCAGCGTCAGCCCGACAAGCGGAATCAGCGTGCAGGCAACTGCCAGCCAGACATAGAAGGCGTAGCCCCCCATCTCAAAGAAGGCGTGCCAGGAGGAAAAGGCGGGTGTCATGCCTGCTCTCCCCGCTTCGCCACATCAATCGCCCAGGGACGGTGACGTTCGGTTAACAGAATCAGGTTGCGCAGCCGCATCAGGGTCAGCGTGATAAACACCAGCAGATAACCGATGATTGCCCAGCGCAGCGGCGTTCGCATCACCGGCGCAATCGCCTGCTGGAGAATGCCCGACGAGCCCTGATGCAGGGTATTCCACCACTGCACTGAGAAGTGAATGATCGGCAGATTAACTACGCCGACCAGGATGAGAACACCCGCGGCCCGGCCTGCGGTGCGGCGGTCATCAAAAGCGTGCCAGAGCGCAATCACGCCCATATAGAGGAACAGCAGCACCAGCTCCGAAGTGAGGCGCGCATCCCAGATCCACCAGGTCCCCCACATCGGCTTACCCCATGCGGATCCGGTGACCAGCGCAATAAAGGTAAAGACCGCGCCCACCGGTGCCATGGCGGCGGAAACCAGATCGGCCATTTTCATCTGCCACACAAGGCCGATAAAGGCGGCGATGGCCATCGAGGCATAAATGCCCATCGACCACATCGCGGCGGGCACATGAATGTACATGATGCGGAAACTGTCGCCCTGCTGATAGTCAGCGGGAGCAAATCCAAAGCCCCAGGCCCAGCCCAGCAGCAACGTCGCCAGCCCTGAGATGGCGAACCACGGCACCAGTCGCCCCGAAAACTGATAGAGCCGTTCGGGCCTGGCCAGCTGATGTAACGCTTTCCACATATCAAATGCTCACATTAACGATAAAAGAGTGTTGCCGCGTCTTTTACGCGCGGTTATTTCAACGGCTGTTATTGCAAAGTAATTCTTAGCGCTGCCGCCGTGGCAAACGGGGAGAGCGTGGCGCTGCCCAGCAGCATCGCGCCGAGAATCGCCAGATAGCCATTAATCGGCAACCCCTGACTAGCCGCCTCCATCGCCGCACTGGCGAAGATCAAGACCGGAATGGCCAGCGGCAGCACCAGCAGGCTAAGCAATACGCCACCGCGCCGTAAACCCACCGTGAGACCTACACCAATGGCACCGAGAAAACTCAGGGTTGGCGTGCCGAGCAGCAGCGTCAGGGCCATCGCCCGCCAGCCATTAAAATCCAGTGACAGCAGCAGCGCGGCCAGCGGCGACAGGATAATCAGCGGCACACCTGTGACCAGCCAGTGCGCCACTACTTTACCGATAACCGTTACCGGGAGCGGCGTCGGCAGCAGTACCAGTTGCTCCAGCGAACCGTCGCTGAAGTCATCGCGAAACAGCCGCTCCAGCGCCAGCAGCGACGCCAGCAGCGCGGCAACCCAGGCTACGCCCGGTGCAATGCGCGCCAGCTGTTGCGGGTCAGGTCCGATGCCCAGCGGAAACAGGGTAATAACAATCAGGAAAAACCAGAGCGGATTGATCACATCAGCCCCGCTGCGAAAGGCGATGCGTAATTCACGCTGGATGAGGCGAAACAGCATCAGCCTTCCTCCCCGTCGCCGAGGCGAATTTTACGCACCCGCGCAGCATCCGCGGGCAAATCCTGATGGGTTGTCAGGATCACTGCGCCACCGTTATCGGCATGCCGGGCGAATTTCGCCATTAATTTTTTAACACCCGCTTTGTCGATGGCGGTCAGCGGCTCGTCGAGAATCCATATGCGGGCCTGGCTGAGCCACAGACGCGCCAGCGCTCCCCGCCGCTGCTGGCCCGCCGATAACCGGCTAACCGGCACCTCTTCGTCGCCCGTGAGATCGACGCTTTCCAGCGCAGCAAAGATCTGCGCATCACTGCAATCAGGATGGTAGAAACGCAGATTTTCCAGCGGTGTAAGCACGCCTTTGACACCGGGATGATGGCCCAGATAGAGCATCGCCTGATGCCAGGCTTCGCGCTGCCGCAGGATTGGCCGCTGCTGCCAGCGTATTTCACCCTGTTCAGGACGGCTCAGGCCAGCCAGCAGCCGCAAGAGTGAGGTCTTACCGGCACCATTTGGGCCTTCAATCTGCACAATGTCGCCTGCAGAGACGCGAAATGAGAGCTGCCGGAACAGCGCACGTTCGTCGTATGCACAAGTGAGCGTAATGATTTCCAACATCGAGGGGGGAATCGCACCAGCCAAAAGTGGCCGGGATATTACCACAATGTTGCTGTGGGCCGAAGTGTGAGCCACCGCTCAGTTTCGATGCCATGGGTTTATTCGTGCGGTATCACCCGCAGTCTGAATAAAAATGCAGTTCCGAAAAACGTTGTTACGCTTATTCGCATCGATCGTTACATTATCGGCAAATAAAAAACGGCTACGCTTATTACGCGACAGCACTATCACCAGGAGAAAATATGAAGCCTTCATCAGGTAATGAACAGGGTCCTAACGACGTCGAGAGTGAAGAGAAGGATAAGGGCACTGACATCGAAGTCGATGAGGAGGCTTTACCCTCCCGCGCCGCCGCCATCCATGAAGAGATCCGCCAGGATGGGGAGAAGGAGCTGGAGCGCGATGGTATGGCGCTGCTCTGGTCAGCCATTGCGGCGGGCTTATCCATGGGCGCCTCGCTGATGGCGAAGGGGATATTTCAGGTGCATCTGGATGGCGTACCAGGGGCGTTTCTGCTTGAAAACCTGGGTTATACCTTTGGTTTTGTTATCGTCATCATGGCGCGTCAGCAGCTGTTTACCGAAAATACCGTCACGGCAGTCCTGCCGGTGATGCACAAACCGACCTGGAGTAATGGCGCCCTGCTATTACGTTTATGGGGCATCGTCTTGCTGGGTAACCTGATCGGGACGGCACTGGGTGCGCTGGCGTTTAATGAGATGCCGATATTTGACGAAGCTACCCGTCAGGCGTTTACCAACATCAGTATGAAGGTGATGGAAAATACGCCCGGCGAGATGTTTGCCAATGCAGTGATCTCCGGCTGGATTATCGCCACCATGGTCTGGATGTTCCCCTCGGCGGGGGGTGCCAAACTGCTGGTGATTGTGATGATGACCTGGCTGGTTGCGCTGGGTGATCTGGCGCATATCGTGGTGGGATCGGTGGAAGTGCTCTATCTGGTCTTTAATGGCAGCATCAGCTGGTATGAATTCTTCTGGCCGTTTGCCCTGCCGACGCTGCTCGGCAACATTACCGGCGGCACGCTGATTTTTGCCCTGATCAGCCACGCGCAGATCCGCAACGACATGAGCGAAGCGGCCGTGGCTAAAGCCAAGGCTGAGAAGAAGAAGCAGGAGAAACGTCGCCAGCGCGAAGAGCAGGAAAAGGCTGAGTAAATCCAGGGCAGGCAGAGCAGATTGAACCGCTCTGTCTGCCTTTCTGGTCTGTTTGCTGAAGGCGATTTGCCAGGCGGGCGTCTGAAAAACGTTTACTGGAAGTGGCTGCTGTAAAGAGGGAGTGAAGATTTAAGAGTCGGGGTGCCGCTTCAGTCTGGATGACATCCCGGACTTCAGTACAGCTGTTTCCGCTTTCTGCACGTAACGTTAGCGCGTGCAGAAAACCGGAATTGCTGGCGGAATGAGCAAACGGACGGCGACGTAGTGAATCTCACGGCCTGTTTGCGCTATACTGCGCGCCGCTGTCCTCTTAGTTAAATGGACTAAGATACCAAAAGGAATAATTAACTCTTTTTACTGAAATTATTTCAATAAATCCCAATAAAATTGTACCCAATCTTGTACACATAAAATCCTCCATAATAATTATTATTTCCAAATGGCTGGCTGGATTGAGCTTTGCAGGAAATTTTGAGCTAATGTTTTAAGGAAGCGCGCCGATATGTATCTCGGTACCCACATTAAAGGTACCGAAGCTTTTGCGAATTGTCGCATTTGATGTTCAGACGCTTGCGTAGTTGTTTCGTTCCGGTACAATTGCGGTCCGACTCCCACATGTGGGTCAGAAAGGAGATTAGAGATGAAAACTTTACGTTGCATGGCTTACAGGCAGGATGGCGTATTCGTTGCCATTTGTCTTGATTGGTCTTTAGCGGCGCAGGGCGACACTCTTGAAGAAGCGAAAGTTAAGCTTGAAGAGCATATGGAAGCTTTGATTGAAGAAGCAAAAGCCGAACCGAAGTACGCAAGACAACTTTTGCTAAACCGTAAGGCACCAGTTTCCTTATGGTTAAAATATTGGTACATCGCTGCGATCATGTTTTTCCGTAAGCAGGATCAGGCCACTCTCTTCAATGAACCTTGTAACGCTGCTGTTTAGAGGTTGCATTGATGCTCTTCGCTAAAAAGTTAACACCCCTCAAATACAGCGAAGTCATAGCCGGTTTAAAGGCGCTGGGCTTTGAAATGAAGCCCAAAACAGGCACGTCCCACGAGCAATGGATAAAATACGGTGACAATACAAAATGGGTTG
This sequence comes from Pantoea sp. CFSAN033090, assembly GCF_001264395.1. Lineage (NCBI taxonomy): Bacteria > Pseudomonadati > Pseudomonadota > Gammaproteobacteria > Enterobacterales > Erwiniaceae > Pantoea > Pantoea sp. CFSAN033090. The sequence continues at coordinate 98,811 of NZ_LGYX01000009.1, forward strand.
TCACCGTAGATAAACACCATGCTCCCTTTTCAAGGGATTTGATTAAATCTATGGCGAGGCAAGCTGGTATGGATGCCCGTAAATTCCATGCTCTGTGCAGGGGAACTGCAAGCTTAGATGATGTCGTGGTGCCTGCTTCTGAGTAAAAAGCAGTTTTTAGAACTGCTTTTTACCGCATATCTAATTTTACCCTCAGATTATCGGCCTGTATGGCTCATAAACCGTTAAAACCTCAGCAGTCACCTTCCCTAGCACGACAATTCCTTCCAGCCCTTCTCCGTCAATCGTTTCACCGTCCTGAGTAATAACCCCTGAACTGAACAATTTCCCAATCTGTGGGTGGTCATCAAACTGGAACGCGACAGTGTCGCCAGGCTTAGCAGCTAACGAGCGATCAACAAGCACGAATCCTTCTGGTGTATCAACACGAATCATGTTGGCCGGGTTCGGCATCAGGATGTTATTCAGGTTAAGGCGCTGCTCAATGTAATCATTGGCCGGTGAAGGAAATCCCATGTCAGATACCCCCGTTCGGGTTGAACTGACGGTAGGTCTTAGCCTCACCCTCCTGCGTTGATGCATCGCGGAACGTCACCGTATTTGTCTTTATCCACTGGTTAGCCTCACGCAGGCTGAAATGCCAGTTAAGCAACTCCAGCTGATGGACAAACTCCTGAGTAGTTACAATAACGCCTTGCCCCGGCTCTCGCCTCATAGCGTTCATAAATGCATGTTTAATTTCATAATCGCGCGGCATAATTTTGCCTCCTCTGATAAATACTGTATGGATAAACAGTAATATCGATCGGTAGATTTGATCAAGGCGGAGCGGTGGAGAGATTTGTAAAGGGTTTGATTTGGAATGGGTTTTAGTATGAGTAATGAAAAACATGCTCAGCAAATCATGCAGGGCGGCGGTTTTCAACTAGTTAACGATGTCACTTGTGGTAAACAGGTTACCATTATAGATTGACCTGAATGGTTAACGATGTAATCATTGGTAAACCAACTACCAGCAGTGACATCGTTAACCGAGAGTGTGATATGAAAAAATATGCTATATGGAATAATAAGGGCGGCACGGGTAAAACTAGCCTCTCCTTCCAAGCAATATGTCGTTATGCCGAAACCCGACCTCTTGAGCGCGTATTGGTCATGGACGTTTGTCCGCAGGCAAATTTATCGGAACTATTCCTCGGCGGTCTAGTTGGCAATGGCAGCGTAAACTTGCTCACTCGGCACGATATAAATAATCGGTGCACGCTAGGTGGTTACTTCCAGATGCGCCTTCCAACTCCGTATCAGAAGCCAGCATTCGACTCACATGACTATCTGACTCACCCCAGAACATTCAATGAAAATATACCTGCCAACATTTCGTTAGTGTGCGGGGATCCACTTCTTGAGCTTCAGGCTAACGCCATAAATACACTGGCAAATCAGCAAATTCCAGGGACAAATGCGTGGGTTAGCATCATAGACTGGATAAACAATCTTGTGGACGGACTTGATGGCGAGTACGACGTGTTGTTCATCGACTGCAACCCTAGTTTCTCAATCTACACACAAATTGCTCTTGCAGCTGTGGATAAGCTCATTTTGCCGGTAATGGCTGATGATTCTTCACGCAGGGCAATACAGAATGCATTCTCTTTGATATATGGGCTAAAGCTTCCATCAGATATTTATGCCTCGTATGCTTTTGCGAATAAGTTAAATGCTGTGGACAGGCCTCTCCCAAAAGTGCACATGATTGCTAAAAACAGACTCACTCAGTACATGGGTCCAGCCTCTGCCTACGCTGCCGTACTTAACTCCATTGATAACGACGTCCAGCAATTGCTTATAAGTAATCCGGAAATATTCGATTTCGCTCAGGTAGAGGATGGTGTAGTTAACATTAAAGATTTCCAGACCACAGGAGTCGTAGCATTTGCTAAGGGTTGCCCTTTCTCGACCTTACCAACAGGCAGCGTTCGAGTAATGAACCGTAGGGTAAAAGTTAACGGCCCTTATAAGCAGTCATGCTTAGATGCAGTGGATAGAATGGTAAGTAAGCTCTAATCATCATCCCGGCCACCGTGCCGGGTTTTTAGTGTCTGTACCATCATGTGTGCTGTGGATTTGCCGATAATATGTTCACCTGAGGCTGTAAGCTGACGGACAACAACAAAAAGATGAAACACAGCAAAACTTCAGCCCGCTCTGTGCGGGCTTTTTTGTGTCTGCCGCTTGGCTCCTGTTCAGCTGCTGACCTACGCTTACCAGACCAACCCCGCAGTCTACTGAGATGGGCGCGGTACATGTCTGCCCCGTCGCCGGGGCTTTTTTACGAACCTGAAGATTCTGGATTTTCAATCTCTACTTGAGCCTTTAGTTCTCCTTCGAGCTGTTTGCCCAAGCTTTCTTTTGCAGCAACAGCCTTTTGGTTGAATACTGAGTACTCAGGCATAGAAACCCTCAGATCGACCCAGCGACCTGCAGGAATATCCATTGGATCACCAGCAACTGTCATTGCAGTATCAATGTCAAACTTACGTTTATTAATCTTCAATATTAGCTTTTTGCTTTCATAAGTCACAGAAGCAAAGCAAAGACGATTACCGTTCTCATCCTGTGGAATTTCAATTGTCCATCCCTCTGGATACGGTCCATTTGTGCCTGCGATTTCGTAAATTCCAGTATCAGTTTTGGTTACAGTCACCCCTTCCGCTTCGTCGTTCACAGCACATAAATCACCGACGATGAAGTTACCCTCACCAAAATTTTCCGGCATGGTCTCGCCCGTCTCTGCAACGCGCACTATCGGCGACGCTCGCTTGATAAAGCCGTTACCGTCAACTGTAGTAATTCTTTCTGACCAGAATCGATAGCGAGCCCCCGGCGTGGACCACCCCCCGTGCGCCCATTGATTATCTGCGTCGAGCCCAAAATAGTTTGCGAAATTACCGTCTCTGATAAATACCATTGCAGCGGCCGCTGAATTATTTTGACCATTGCTGATCACCAGCGGTGGTGTCCACTGCCCATCATTGGCAGCAGAAAAAGCAGGTGTGTTGTTTGAAGCAAATGTGAATGCTCTCACACCGCTTGTGACGGTATATGTTGACCCGATCAATGGCACTTTGTTAACAGCTGAGGCTGTACCACTACTTCCTATAACATCAGTAGTAGCGCCCGATTTAAGCCCCAGACCTGACCTGGCAGCTGACTGATTATTACCTCCAGTACCACCCAAAGAGACCGGAAGCACCTCATCGACAAAACCAAGGTTTGTGCGAGCGGCAGATTTATCTGTCAGGTCCTCCAGGTTTTTCGCTTTATCCATCTTACCTGTGACGGAGTTAGCGACGGCATTCCATGATGGCCCGCTATACTGGCTACCATCAGGCAGGTTAATGGTGATATTACCGCTGCCGCTGTAGACCTGCTGCCAGTTAGCTTTATCAAGGTTGAGCCCGCGAATGGCTTTGGCAACGTCAGCCGCAACCTGAGCCGTAATCCCAACCAGCGCCGCATTAGGCACGGCTGTCCACGCCACACCTGTTGCTGTAGGTCCATTGTAAGCAGTGATCAGCGTGAGGCCTGTGGCCGAATTAACTGACTGCACGCCGAGCGTATAAGTCACGCCGCCAACAATTGCTACCAGGAAATCGTTAGCCTTCAACTCTGATGTGAAATTAGTACCTGTACCGATAACAGTCGTAGAGTTATTGGTTAGTGCAATAGTGCCTGCTGGCATAGCTTTCTCCGGGCAATAAAAAACCCGGCGCGGGGCCGGGTTCATTGATTTGAGTTATTAACTATTTTTCGCAAGTGCTCTCGTCGAAGTTTGATTTAGAAACCCACTTCCATCCAAAAGGATTTCCCGCGTAATACTTAGTCTGGTTTGCTTCCGTCTTAACACCATAGATAGGCACCGCTACATCCTGCCCGCCAATTCTGGCGGTTGCATAGCATTTTACATGAGGAAGCGTCTGGCATCCGGCGAGTAACATTACAGCTACCACTAAGAGTGTATTTTTCATTTCATCGTCCTTGGCTGTTTCATTCCCTTATACCTGCACCATAAAATATCATCAACTTTATTTATCAATCATGAAGATCGAAAATCTTAATACCTTTGAACATTTACAGCTACCAGCCTGTTTCTGTAGTTGGTAAGAGTGCCGGTCCCCCCGCCTCCAGCATTAAGGTTGCCTATATAACCGCTGGTGATTTGCGTCGTGCTACCGTTAAACCTTGCACTGCTTGCATACTGAGCCACTACTGGATAAACCTGCCCGCCCTGGCTTACTGTGCCAACATAGCTTCCAGTATATGCTGGTGCTACAGCCCACTCTCCATTAAGGGTAAAGTTGGCGGTGAATCCAGACCCTGCGTCAGATCCTTCATCTCCCAGTTTCTGGACATCACGTAACACCTTGGTTTCATTTGTCAGAATGCATCGGCCCTGCGGGTCATTTATCTGAATTCCCCATGCAGGAATGGGCTGAAATTGATAGCCGAAAATATAAACGTTGACTGTTCTTGTCGCGCCAGCGCATCGTAAGCTCCAAACCCCCCCAGATAACTCCAGCGTTTCACACGTGCTTTGGGCGTTTCCCTGGGCACCATTGCTGTTAACAAAAATAAACCTTATGACCCCGTCATTGTTAAATAAATTTATAACGGTACCAGTCCCTGACGACGCAGGTACACTAAGCACGCGCTTTTCAAGAAGGGTTAATGGCATTGTATCGCCAATATGAAATGGCACGCCTGCTGAGTCTGTGAGCATTGCTCCGTAGGACATATTACCTCACGAACACCAATATATTGCCCGGAACGTTGGGAAAGGTTCCAGCCGAGTAATCCGAACCTGATACCTGACCTACTACAATGTTTGAACCGCTGACATATATCTTCTTTCTGCCATTACCGCTCCTGTCGCCGCTGGCCTGAAAAAGGTAATCAAGGGAATAACCGGCAGGTAATGAGAATGCCTGATTGTAATTACTGGTGGCGTCAATAGGCATAACGCCGAGCGCGTTTATCTTAACGAGCCCGGTATTATTATCGAGGCCGCTGGCATCCCATGTTCCGAAGCCATATGCCATTAGCTGAGTTTCCCCATTCTGACGCGCAATACTCCATTTCTGTCGTAAACGCTAATCTGGTTATTCGTTTGTACCATTCGTCCGTTGCCAGGCTCATAGCCGTTGTTCTCAAAGGTTCCGTCTTTACTGAGCCTCCACCCCGTAGCGCCCGCAACGTAGTTTGTGGACTCGATATAGGCGGCAATCATTGCACTCGTAATAGTCGCGTCACCGATAAACGCCTGATTGATGATCGTTTGGCCGTTCTGAATAGCAAAGAAAGTTTTCGGTGTAGCACCTACCTGAGACATCACAGCAAATCGATCAGCAAGGAAAAGAACTTGTGTCTGCATGCCTGCAGGTGTGTTTTCAACTCCAATCCCCATCCCCGCAGCGTACTGTCGCCCGTTGCTATCCACGGCCACTTTGACAGAGTACTGCGCTGACAGCTTGCCGTTGGTATCGGCCAGCGCGGTAGATGTCTGCTGAACTGCGGCAGTATTCTGGTCAACTGTGGCCTGCACCTGTTCAAACTTCTGCGCATAAGCCTGATCGTTTGTGGCGATTGTTTGTTTGACCGTCAGGATATCAGCACGGTTTTTACCAGACTCAGCCATCTGGTGATCAACTGTTGCGTCGAGGTTGAGCGCGTTCTGAAGCATGGCATCGATGTTGGTATCAACTTTGGCTATGAGCTGCTTACCGGCATCAGTTTTAAGAACCTGTTCGGTAATGTCGCCCAGTAACGCGGTTGCATCTACGCTGCTTGCGCCTTCAACATACGTCGTCCAGTCGCCTGTATTGCCGATACGGTCCACCAGCCGGGCGCGATACCAGCGACGAACACCAGCGGGCATAGGGCCGTGCTGATAGCTGACGCCGGGATAAGGAACATAGGCAAGAAACTGTGGATTCTGTCCGTCCGGCGTAGTGGCCACCTGAATTTCTGTATATGAGGTATCGCCTGATCCATCCGGAAAGGCCCACGTCACATCAATCGCCCACACCACGTTATCCGTTGCTTTCAGGTTAACGGGCGTGCCTGGCTTACCTGCTTTGCCACTGAGAGAGGTTGAATCGGCATAACCCCACGGGGAGGAAACCTCCGCCGCGTTAACGCCGCGTACCCGCACATCATAAACGCCGGTATAGATACCCTGAATGCTGAAACCCTGTGCGCTGGTCTGGCTGACGTTGACCCAGTCGCCTTTGTCTTTTCGCCACTGAGCCACGTAGCTGATTGCACCCTCAACACGATCCCATGTAACCTGCATCGAGGACACAGAAAGGCCCTGCTCAACAAAGCTGACTTCACTGATCTTGATGTTGGCCGGCGCTTTCAGAACGCTGATAGGCGTAACCGTAATTGGGGCTGGCTCAATGCGCACGCCATCGTCAATGTAGCGGTACTTATTCGGGTCGTGTTGCACGCCGGTAATGGTAAACGTACCGTCACCGTTCCCGGCCACGGAGGTCACACGGAAATACTGAATTGCCAGATTATTGCTGTCGATAGCCCATACCGCACCCGCCACCGGCGTGATACGGAATGAGGTGTTAACGCTGACCGTTTTCTTATCAGTGCTGATACTGCCAATCGTCCGGGTCTGCGCGGTACCGTCCGGCAGGTTCACCACCAGACGATCACCGGCTGCGTAATCAACAGGACGGTCAAGAGTAACGCGCAGGCCGTTGACAGAACTGATACGGCCGCCATTCTGCTTGCCCGACCTGAATGGGTCAGCCACACCGATGATTTCAGCGGGGATCGGAATATAACCATCCAGGCCGACGCCAAATGAAACGGTGCCATCTTTGGCATTGGAGAGAATAGCCCAGCGCCCGCGCCGATGCGCCTCGCTCTGTGACGTGCAGCCGATGGCCGTGAGGCTCATCTCTCGCACATCATATCGCTGCACCAGTTCAGAATCGTAAACACCCTCGACAGTGTCGGAGTAGTGATTAATCGGATCGGACCAGCTTACCTGGCACGATGAATACCGATTTTTATAGCTGCCCCCCGCATAGGTGAACAGACCATCAATGACGTTCGCGGCATGGTAAACAAAATCAACGTCTACGTTGCCTTCTGAATCAACCTGCGGCACGTCAGCATTCACAAAAATCTGGCTGTTGCCCCAGAACGTGATACCACGGAATATCGCCGCAATGTCTTTCAGAACCGTATAAGCATCCTGCTGGCTCTGGATGAAGACGTTACAGGTAAAGCGCGGCTCCGTGCCGCCAGCACCGTCAGGCACCATCTGATCGCAGTACTGTGCGATGCTGTAGAGTTCCCACTTGTCGATCATGGTGGCATCGACACGCGTCCCCATACCAAAGATTTTATCCAGCACCAGATCATAGAAAATCCATGCCGGGTTATCGGTGTAGGCATATTTAAAATCACCCTGCCACGTACCGGCATAGGTGCGTGATACCGGGTCATAAGTTGTCGGAACGCGAACCAGCCGCCCTTTTGGCTTGCACGTTACTTTAGGTGCCTGACCGCTGAACTGACTGGCATCAACCTCGATATACAGCAGCGCGGTATTGGAGTAGCGCAGTTTGCTGTCGATGACCTCAGCGAACGAAAATACTTTGAAAGCGTTAATCAGCTTTGAGGATGAGGAATCTGCGGTAATGCGGCGCACCCGGACTGACCAGCCGGACGTGGCTTTAGGTAAGTCGATGCGATGATCGCGCTGATATTCAGACGTGGTTTTACCGTCAAACCTTCCGTCCACCACCGTGACCCATGAACCGCCGTCAGTTGACAGGTCAATGGCATACTGCGTTACGGTACCAACCATGTCACCGTTATCTTTGTACTGATACTGCACCGGCAGGCTCAGCTTAATGCGAATGGCATCAAGGGTCAGATTGGAAAACTGGCGGGTCCAGGCAATAGCCTGAGTTACTGTAACACCAACAGAAAGCTCATTATCGACTTCAGGCATGCCCTGAATATAGGTCTGGTCCTGCGTACCTTTACGCCAGTCCCATACTACGCCGGTGAAGTTGTAGGTGCCGTCTTCGTTCGCCAGTTGGGTATCGTTCAGGTAAATCTGCTGAGCGGTTAAATCCCCCTGAATCTCACCCTCTGAGATAGCCAGCAGCATTTTTAATTTTGCGATAGACAGCAGATCGTCTGGCTGTTCAACTGGAGTATGAGCGCTGCCACCGCCGCCACCCTTACTGCCCTGAATCACGGCACCTTCGAGAAGTCGCATATTTCACCCATAAAAAAGCCACCCGAAGGTGGCCTGTTGAATTAACTGTGTTTGGCTACTGCTGATCGCTGGTAAAGCTACCTGCGCTGATGATCGCACCGCCAACTTCACGCGTCCCGTAAAGAACCGGAACCGGATACCCCATGGCAACGGTATTCACCGGCGCACCGAACGCATAGTTCGGCTTATTGTCCGTGCTGGATGACGCACCCACGTTGAGCTTGGGTTGCGGCGTCAGCATCTGTACGACACCGCCCAGCAGCATGCTGATACCGATACTGGTCAGTGCTGTAGTAGCCAGGCCAACTGCGGTCGTGGTACCGATAGCAGCACCATATGCAGCCAGTGACGCACCCGCTGTGAAGAACGCGGCCACAATCGCAACGGCCCCGATGATGATCTGCAGCGTGCCGCCCCGCTTCGAACCCTCCAGAACCGGCTCCATTTCAAACTCAGTCGCGGCTGAAGACATATCAAATTCCTGCAGGCCAATGTTGTCTTTGCCGCTGAAGAAGGCAAAGCGAACACCGTTAAGATGCGCATTCGACACATACTTTTTGAACCCCGGCACCTGTGAGCACATCGCACGCAGCAGCTCCCGCAAATCGCCGACGTGAAACTGGTGCACCTGACCAAACATTTTTGCCATCCGGCCTTTAAGTCGCATGGTTTTAAGCATCCATCAGCTCCTTTCGGCGCACGATGCGCACGGTACGGTTACGCCAGTATTCGCCATAAGGCACCCGCGTAGACAGGCTCCCGGCGTTATGATGAAGAATGATATTGTTGCCCAGATAGATTGCGGCGTGGTTCGTTACCGGGGCGCTGATGCGCATCATGATCATGTCGCCCTCACGCATTTCCGCTGGTTCAATCTCCACAAACCCCTCCGACTGCCAGTTGTCGTCATACAGGTTTTCTTTGCCGTCCACCCACCACTCATAATCAACAGACCAGTTTTTCAGGATGATGCCGTGCTCACGCTGGTAGTAGTCCATGATGAGTGTCCAGCAGTCATTACCGCCAATCAGCCAGGGGCGGCCTGTATAGTCGCGGTCGGTACGCGGGCTGATAGTGCAGAAGTCGCCATCCGGCCACGACATGATCCCCCACTCCACGCCGGAAAAGTCGCACTGAACCCGATCACGTTCTGACGGGATAAGCTGCGGCACGTCCGGGTGAGAATGGATGACCATCAGAATGTCACCCTGCGCTTCCGCTGCCCGCTTATCCTCCGGCGACAGCGTGAAATGCTCAGTCGGCGATTCAGCGATATTCCTGCAGGGGACGTAGGTCTGGGTCCGGCCAGACTGAATGACCAGACCGCAGGCCTCTTTCGGGTATTCAGCAGCGACGTGTTCACGTATCGCCTCAAGAATTTTTTTACGCATAGTTATTTGCCCTGAAGGTTTGCAGCCGGGAACCCGCCGAATGGCAGCGGCTGGTCTTCACCAAACCGGGCCTTACAGTCAGCCAGGCGGCCCCCACAAACATCTTTAGACGGGTCATTCGTGGGCGTGCCATCTTTCGCAAAGTACCGGTTGCCCGCGTAATCACATCCGGTGCCGGTGCGATACCAGCCACGCATGCACCAGGTGCATACCGGCGTAATCTGGCGCGATGGCAGTTGCAGGCTCTGAATGTCAAACGGTGAACAGAGTTCAAAATCCACCTGGGTGCGCGTTTCAGACGTTTTAGCGTTCACGTAGAACAGTTGAACGCGTTCCTCCTGCGGATTAGCGTTCGGGTTGCCCGCCGTCCAGTTTGCCGCATCGAGATACTTTGCCAGCGTGGTGTGGATACGCACCTTCGCCTTCACCATGTCGTCAAACTGCAGGCAGAGCGCCGTGACATAGTTGCCTACGTTGCCGACTGAAAGCTTTGGCGTCGGCTGTGACCCTGTGCTGCTCATCTCCATGCCGGTCAACTCATACGGGTGCGGATCGTACTCATTGCCCTGCCAGATGATTGATGGCAGGTTTTCCGCTGCAAAAGACTGCCAGCCTTCGGTCGGCAGGTTATACGCATGAAAGCGCAGCACGGTATCAAGCCCGAAAGCTGTACCGTCAATCTCAATCAGCTGGACCAGACTCCCCGGCTCCAGCGCCTGAATGTCCTGATTGAAGCTCATTTTTCACCCAATAAAAAAGGGCGCATAAGCGCCCTGTTGCTGTCGTGACATGTCACGGTGCGAAAGCCTGTTCGAAGGTAAAACTGATCTCGGCAAATCCGCCGTTGATAAACTTCGGATTAATCGAATCTGCTTTCACCCGATACATTTTTTTCTCGCCCCATGGATTTGTCCACCAGAATGAGGTGGTGACGTGGGTTTTCAGGAACGCCCGGACAGACGCCATAACGGGGACCTGACCGTTACAGCTCAGCGACCAGCTTTCAGCAGCATCGTTGATCCCTTTCCCAGCAACCTGTTTGTAACCATCGCCGTACTGCGCCTGAATGGTGGAAACGCTGAGCTGTTCGCTCGCCTGTATGCGCGTCGCCCAGGTAAATGTATCTGTCGCCATAATCAGCTCCGACCGCTATAAAGAATTCCGCCCGGTGAGATTTCCTTCTTCAGCCTGTCCGTTATCGTCTGCTGAACGATAGATTTGAGCTGTGAGGCTGCCGCCGAGGTTCCCGTAGCGGATGCGTCACCGGCCCCGCTTTCCTGCATGATCGTTACCGGGGCATCTACCTGAATAATGGTATTGCCACCCGTGCGGCCACTGGCGGGCAGCGCAGCGGGTCGCTCCGTGGGAGTGTCGACCAGCCCGCCGCTGGCGTATCCGCGCATCATCCCGTAAAGATTTTCAACGCCAATACGCTCGGTGGCCTCTTTGGTAAAGACGAACTCACCCTTGTGAACCACACCAGCCGGGTCATATTTGCCACCGGTCCCGGTGAATCCGCCGCCATCGTATGCCTGAAAGCTGGTACTCATTCCTATTGCACCGGTACTCCCGGCAGAAGCAGCGGCACCCGCTCCCGCTCCCGCTGCTCCGGCAGCGCCGACTGCAGCACCGCCAAAACTCATAAAGGATGACAGCACTGTTTTAGTCAGCAGTGCCTGCGCGGTCATTTCAATCAGGCTTTTGATAACGCTCTGCGCCAGCGAGGCAAACAGATTTGAAATGCTTTCCCGGAAAGACTGCGTGCCGGTAAGCAAACCGGTCAGGGAGTTAGTCGTTCTCTCCGCCGCCGTTTCCGCCAGGCTCACGATCCCTTTATTCAGTGTGCTCTGCCCGGCATACAGATTGAGCGCAGCCTGATACTGAGCGTCTGCCGAATCGCGTGATGACTTCTGCATCAGCGCTTCATACTGATCCTTATTCAGCCTGCTATTTTCATAGTAAGCGGTATAAAGGCTCTGCTGCTGCACCAGCTGATTCTGAAGCTGCGCAACCGGATCAACTTCTCCGGCTATGTTGAGCTTTGGCGCGGCAGCCTGGCTGGCCTGCGCCTGAATCATCTTCTGAGCAGAATCGTTTGCCAGCGTAATGCGGGCTGACTGGTACTCCTGCTCAGTGACCAGGCGGGCGTCATACAGCTCTTTCAGGTTGCGGCTGGCTTCGGACTCCTGACGGATAATGGCTTTAGCCGGTGAGTACTGCTCGGCCAGTTCCTGACGCTGGCGCTGATAATTAGCCGCATTCAGGGTCAGTACGCGCTGCACCTCCGCCTGACTCACACCAGCAGCTTTGGCATCCTTCAGAATTTTTTCCTGCGATACCTTTTCCTGAAGGTTGATTTTTTCCAGGCTTGAGGCGTGCGCCTGCTCAATCTCGTTACGCAGCGCAGTAAACTGCTTCAGCGCCTGAGCGCCTTTCTTGTCAGCCTTAGCCGGGTCCTCTCCGCCCCACGGCGATGCGACTTTACCGGCCTCAGCTGCTGCAGCTGTTGCAGCCTGCACATCGCTTTTGAGGTTTTTAGCAGAATCAGCAATGCCCGTTTTCACCAGGAACCGCGCTTTGTCGACGTTCTCCATATTGTCTTTAAGCGTTTTCAGACCGACGTTTACGGACTCAAGGTCGGCTTCTGCGCGGGTCTTCCCTTTCTCAACACCGGCAAGCTGACCGAAGGGATCAAACCCCTTCAGGCTGTCCATACGGCTGTCAGCGTCCTGAATTTCCTTAATCAGCTGGTTTCTCTGCGTGACCTGATTTTCATACTGGTCCTGCAGGTCGAGCTGCTTCACGGAAAGCTGCTTGTCCGAAAGCTGCATCAGTGCGGCAGTAGTTTCAACCACAGCACCTTTGAGATCGAGTGCAGACTGACGCGCCTGTTTTGCCTGCTCATGGAAATAAAGCAGCGCGGAACCGGCAAGCATCGCCGCACCAACCGGACCGCCGATGAGCGATAGGTTCGCTCTCCATTTCAAGAGATGCCTCACGGGACATATCAACCGCAACGCCACCATCATCTGCCAGGTAGATATCCGGCGCGTTAACCAGCACCAGAAGATTACCTACATACTGAGAGACGATGGCTGGCAGACCTTCGAAAGTACCGCCAAACATGGTCATGTCCGGATACTCTCTCTGGCCCAGCGCATTTTTACGTTTTGACAGCGCCAGCGCTGTAGTGCTTGACATCAGCCATACGCCACCGGTCGGTTGCAGACCCGCATCGATAAACACCTGAAATGCGTTAGTGCTGTCGGTGTCAGGGTTGCCTGCACTTGGAATTTGCTGCGCGCCATTGGTGATAGAGGCCGGAGACACATTAGCGACTTCTGCTTTTGCCGGATTGACAAAGTCAGCATCCAGTCGGGCGATTACCGCTTCAGCCAGGCTGTTGCGCACCAGTGCATCAGCGGCAGGATTAGAGAAGCGGATCAGCTCATCAGTCAGCACAGCAATGGCAGCGACTTTGGAGAAGCCAAAGGTGATTGATTCAAAATCGAATTTAGTCAGGGGCTTAGCTTTACCCTGACCAACCCAGTTCGCAGAGCCGCCAGAAGTCTGAGCCGGAATGCGGATGTTGAATGGAACCTGACGCAGTGCAGGAATATCCCCCTGACCAAAGCGGCCGATAATGGTCTGTGGCCGCAGGAATTCGACGAAGTCCTGAGCGTACTCCTGATACTCCACCAGGCTGCCAGCCCACTGCGGATCAGTTGTGGTACCTGCACCTACAGCAGCTTTCAGAACGTGGTGAAGCTTGGCATCTCGCGGATACTGACGCTTTGCGATCTCCAGCGCTTCGGTACGGCTGCCATTTGCAGCGGCCAGTGACTTGGCGAAACGCGCAAAAGCGATCCCTTTTTCCAGTGGCTTCTCAACATGGATCACAGCAGGAGCGCGGTTATCAACAGTGTTTACCACCGTACCACCTGCTGCTTTCTGAACTGGTTGAGCGGTCGCGGCTTTAGTCGATTCCATGTCACGAAGGCGAGCCAGGTGCGCATCAACGGATTTAATTTCCGTACTAACTTCGTCATACTTATCTTCTTCTTCCGCATCAAGCGTGCGGCCTTCATCGAAGGCTTTTGACATAACATTTTGACGCTCAGCATCGAGCGTAGCGCGCTTGGTTTCGAAAGTTTTAATCATCTCGGCAATGTTCATCTTGGTTCCTTTAGTCTGAGAATTTTTAACTGCTGTAGCGCCAGCGGGTTTTATTTTTTTCGAGTCGTTCTGCACTACGCCTGACGCGGCCCGCAGCTTCTCATCGATGGATTTAACGGTCTGGATCGTGCCTTCGGCATTGGCCGGCACCGTTACGACAGAGAGTTCGTACCACTCCCACTTCGTGAACCGGATGCCGCCTTCGTCGATGTAGGCGTATTCAATAGGCCGGAAGCCGATCGACAATCCTTTTACAAGGCCAAGCCGGATGCTCTGCCATGCTTCTTCAAGTCGTGCCGCGAGCTGACTGGGTGCATCTGCCTGCGCCAGTGTGGCTTTGATTTCGATACCCTCAGCGGTAACCTTGGCGCTGGTCACCTGGCCGATGGGAGACTGATGGTCATGCTGCCAGAGCAGCGGGATGGGTAACTGAAACTTTGCGCCCTCGGGCATCACAATGTCGCCATACCGATCCGGTGACGGCGTTGTCGCGATGCCGGTGATTTCCCGCGTATCCTCATTGACCGCCTTTACCTTCAGAAGGCTGACGGCGTGCTGATTCTTCATTTCCCTTTCTCCAGAAACGAAAAAACCCGCCGGAGCGGGTCGTTGAAAGCGGAATTTCTAAATGAAAAACACGCTGTATTCTTTTTTGGTAGCAGCCGGATTCAGCGCCATCAGATATATGGCATTAAAGAGAGCCATCAGCGGGTCGATTTTACCGACGCCGCTGGCACCCTTGGTTACCAGTGGTGCATTGCCGCTGATGACAACTTTGGCGTTACCAACGCACCAGTTCATCAGGGGCTGAGGTGCATGCTTCAAAGCACCCTCTGCCAGTTTGCGCTCAGTAGTCTTACATGCGCCGCCCAGCCGCCAGCCCTGACTGACACCCACAACTGAATCCTGCGGTATTCCTGCATCAATCAGCGTATCCAACAGCACCCCGATCCCTGCCGGGTCCATACCTACCTTATCCAGCAGGCCTGCTTCGTAAATCTGCGATACATACATCGCAACTTCATCCGCATCATCACCAACTCTTTTCACGATGGTAAGATCGCCCTGCTTTTCAAAGTCACGCAGTTTGCTTTCTTCGCTTTTGCGGCGCTCCAGCATCTTTTCATGGCACCAGGCATGAGACCAGGTGAGCCAGTCGCGGGTTTTCTTATCGCGACCAGCCACAGAAAGCCCCAGAAGGTCATCCAGCCCGCCCCCGTCGATGCCGACAGTGATAACTTCGCACCGGGTTAAAATCTGTTTGAATGTCACAGACGGATCAGACTGCGTTTCCCAGAACTCCGCACCGGCCCAGCGGTCGTTACGGAGATTCATGCCGATTTCAACGTTCAGATGTTTGGCGAGAAACTTTCTCAGGCTGCCTTCATCTTCCTGCGACCGCTTAAGATACTCATCATCAAGCCACTCTTTACTGACAGAGCGGCCCATGTTCGGGTTGGTGATATAAAAATTATCCGGGTTGCGGAAACCTTCATTTTCCACCATTTCAGGCGGGAACTCATAAAGGATGCCGAGCGTTTTGCCATCCTTGATGATCCCGTCACGGACGTTACGCCAGTAATCCAGTTTCTTTTTGAAGACACCTGCAGGCGGCTCATCGCTCTGCGTGGTCAGGTAAATCACCCAGCCTTCATTACGCGACACCTGCCCGCCCAGCGCCTCAATAAACATCGCATCCGCTTTGGCATTTTTGCCAAACAGCCACAATTCCTCCACCAGAATTCGACCGGCCTTTTTGCCCGACACCGTATCGCTGTCAGCAGCCACGACCTTCAGGCTGTTACGATTAACCCGATGGGTAATGGTGCGAATGTGATCCTGAACGTGAAAAAGTGCTGAGAGCTCTTCATCTTCACGGACCATGCTGGCAGCGGGTTTAAAGCAGTTGTCGGCAACCTCTTTTGTCGGTGCCAGAATCAGATGCTCTTCATCAGCACGCCAGCAGATAATCAGCGCGGTCAGCATAATCCCGGCAGCAATAGTTGATTTCGTGTTCTTCTTGCTGATGAGAAGACCATACTCCCGGATCATCTGATTGCCGGTTTGCTGGTCATAGCCGCCGAATATTGCCAGCACAAAATCAAACACCCACTGTTCTGAACACTCGCCAAATGTCGGCTTTCCAGGCAGGTCAGTTACCCTGAGTTCTTTAAAGATAGACAGTGCGTGCTCACCAGAATCTCTGAAAATAGGCGGCGGAATTATTGACTCACGGTTAATGAGCCTGCTGGCCCAGTCAGCGCATGCGGTGGACCACTCAGGCATCTTTATCTCCCGTTATTCACAATCAGCTGTGGCGGAGCCATGCCCATGAACTTGCTGGCAACCGCCTTAGCAGCAGCCTGCTTCGCATCCTTCTTGCCGCCCTCACCTTTTTTGCTATGTAGGTAGGGGAGCATCGCCTTTGCGGCATCTTTGCGGGTATCAATATCCTCAGCACGGTCATTCATAACCGACTTCAGAAACTCAAGCGGGTCATCATACTCACCAGCCGCCCGGACAATTTCCGGCACTGGCTCGGGATCAGGATTCAGTGGCGTGTTTATCGCTGGGGTATTAACTTTTTTTCCATGCGTTGGCACGTCGTCAACTTCAACTTTTTCATTCTTTTTGCGGCTCATAAAAGCGATGACTTCCGGGTCTTTAGCAAGCTGCGAACCCTTGGAGCGTGCGGAGTTTGCGGAATACCCAGCCTTTATAGCCGCATCTTTTTTCGACATACCGGAAATCAGCGCCAGCGCGAATTTTCGCTTCTGGGCTGTTAACATGTTTACACCCTCCAAAAGGGGATATTTTCTGTGCATGAGAGGGGGCGAGGTTTCGTAAAGAGTCGTCCTGAAGCTTTCGGACTACCCCCCCACCCTCAGATGATAACCAATATCATTCACATTGAAATGATTTCAAATGCAACCATTAGTTAGGCTTAATGATAATTGCTATCAATTGCCTTTCGTGTCGTCATTGGTCTTCTTGCGGTGGCACCCATCAGCACCACAGCAAAGGATTTGACAGTTGGCATCAGTGTCTTCACCACCCTGATGCAGAGCAACCTTATGGTCCAGCTCGAAGCCGTTAGGATACTCAGTCAGGCGGCCACACATCGCGCAACATGGATTGGCAGACCATAGTCGCTTACGACGTGCCTGCAGCTTCCAGCCAGTGATGCGCGTCTCAGCTACGGTTGCAGTCCTCACGCGTTGCGTTCGGTCAACTGAGAGCCGGGGCTTAAGCGTTGTCAGTCGTGCCATGATGCTCCTTTAAATCCAGCCGCCATGCTCTGCGGCGCTCTGTACGCGGTGTGTTATCAGGGTGTCTTTCGACAGTATTGCTATCCAGATGATCCACCAGCGAGTAACACGGATAGATGACCGAGCCACCACATGCATCACCAACTGCATAGTCAGCAGGTGACCGATGATTCCAGCGACTGATCACTTGCTGTAGCTTGTGCAGCGGCACGCTGTAGCAGACGCCATGAACCAAACGGTTGATGGTTATGTAATCAGCCTGACGCCTATCTGCATCAATAAGCTTTATCGCTATCTCAAGCTGATACTGGGGCGGTCGGCCGGTGCCGAGATAGAAGCTAATAAGCTCATCGGGGAAACGGCTGAGCCAGGCTGTTACCTTCTCAGTGAAGCCATTAACCAGCAACGCATCATCTTCCAGTATCACTACCCGGCAATCCTGCTGACTGGCCCACTCGATAGCGCGGCGATGGTTCCAGTTCGCGCCATGCTGCCCCTCATCTATGAGAAGGTGTGCGTTAAGTAAGTCTGCCAGCTGTTCGGCTTGATGCCTGCGTGAGTGGTGACCGACCACCACAAACTTAATATCTGTCTGCATCATTATGTGTGAATACCTTATTGCGAGCCTGCCGCGCTGCTTCAGCGGCTTCTTCAAGGTCATCAAAAAATCCCACAAAGTGAGACTTCCTGTTGTGGCTGTAGTACGCATGCCATTTACGTGCCTGAGAATTCCACCTCACACCACGCCTTCCGGATGAATTACGGGTTGCTGCTGACCCTGCTCTGTTTTCACTATTTTGTTTAGCTGTGACGAGGCGAAGATGGGAAGGATTAACGCAAAGTGTGTTATGACACTTATGATCAACGAGCATGCCTTCCGGTATTTCCCCATTCGCCAGCACCCATGACAAACGGTGACTGAGCCACATGGTCCTTCCGGTTGGGGTTCTTGGTCCTGCTATTTTTCCATATATCTTTGGTTTAACATGCCTTCCTCCAGCCGGTGACACCTTTGCACCCTTCCAGATCCAGCAATCTTCACATCCGCATTTATCAACCTTCTCCAAGAACCTTTCTTCAAGTGGCCTGCTTATGGGCATGCTGATGCCTCCCGATTAAAGGATTAACAATTGATAGATGCTATTTATGGCGCCAGAAGGCGCACTCTTTGCCGGTTCCCTCCGACTTAAACACCGTGTGCACGCGGGGGCCGGTCACCAGACTGTCAGCGTATCGATGCGCCACTATGCCGAAAGCAATCATATCGCCCACAGCAGCAGCGGATTTCTCCTTCTGCCAAAAGCGCAGCGATTCGATGTGGTAATACAGCCTTACGATGCCATGCGCGATTGCCATAACGTCAGCCCGGCTACCACCCAGCAGGCCGGCATTAAGCATCACATCATGCTGGTGTTCAGCAAGAAACACCTGATAGATAGCCTCGGGATGATGTTACTTAGCCCACGCATCAGCGTAGGTTTTGGGCTCAGAACCCACGTAAATCCTGCCCCGCTCCATCTCTCCCCACGGTTCGCGCAGCATCTCAACGTCAGTGCCATCGGTACACCAGACGAAGTTATATTCAGGGTGATCGCGAAGGTGCTGCCAGATATGCAGCCAGCGCCGAAAATAGACGTTCATGTTCACATCAGGCACGGGTGTCAGCGACGCACCTGCAGGTGCAGTAGTCAGCTCATCGGCTAGCACGACCGCATCACCGCCTTTAACCGACGCGGCCCACTTAGCCAGCAGGTCAGGCGATGCCGTAATCCTGGTGTTGCGCTGCGGGTCAGGCTGACTGGTCAGCAGTGTGGTCATCACCACGTTGCGCTGCTGCCGGTACTCTGCGTAACCGGTGTAACCGCTGTTGCGGCGTTCATTGTGAATCGTGACGTTGCGCTTCACCTGCGCTTCCCGGTCTGGCTTTGGCACCGAACGCTCAACGGCCTGATGCTCATCAAGCGAGTAAATCAGCTTGCCTGAGCCAACGACATCAGCGAACGCCCAGCTCGTTAGCCCAGCATTGTGGATGCGCAGCGCCAAATCAGAGTGCTCATACATGCCGCGCTGATAGATGGGATCGAAACCGCCAACCTTCTCAATCGCGCTGCGGTGGTAATAGAGCATCACGCCGCGCTGGCCGGTGTAGGCTATGTGCCGGTCATCCCGGTAGAGAACCGCAATGTCGTTAAGCTTCTGTCCGGTGGCAAAGTCCTGAAACTGGTAAGCCAGATGCGGCTCAGGAGATTCGATGTATGGTTGCTCCCAGCCACCAGCAATCGGCCATGCATCATCGTCCCACAGGAACAGGTGCTCACACCCGGCATCCATCAGCGGCTCAAGGCTCGAATTTTTAGCGGCCACGATACCGCGTGAAACATCATGACGAATAACCCTGACGCCTTCCGGCGCTGTCACTGGTTTGGCTGAACCGTCATCAATAACAACCACCAGCGCACCGGCTGGCAGAAACTTCAGTTGATGATCCAGTGCGCGGGATATGACGTCATGGCGGTTATGGGTGCTGATGGCTATGCCAATGTTTGAATTTGTTGTTACGGGCTTATACTCAACTCCATCAATCACAACGCGCACGGAGTTCTCCCTTTTGAAAAGGTTTATGGCCTATGTTGTATCGATTCTGATTTTTTGCACTTCAGCATTCGGCTCGTTAAAAGTGGGCTTTTACCTCTCAAGCGAATACTTTGACGATGCAGAATTTCCATGGATCATGATATGTGGTGCTGGTTGCTGTGCTGGCTACCTTATAGCTATTACATTCATGAAAGGTGCTGGATTCGGTAAAGATGTCTGATGACACTCACACAGAGTTTTCTGCTGGCTTGACGTGTTTAACTCTCGGTAATGGTGAAACCACCAGCCGATGATTCATTGTTTTTATGCTGAAAAGTGAACTCAGTGAATGCAGTGTTTAGCATAAAATAAAACCGCCCGTAGGCGGCTTACTGTTTCCTTAACTTCTCAATCTCGCCTTTAGCTAAAACATATCTTTCGGCGTCCTTGACAATCAATGTGTAATATCCGCAATCGTCACCTTCAATGAAGGTGTTCACTGCGGTTCCAACATTGATATTTCCCAATGCAACATTGCTCATAGGCTTCGCTTCAATGTCGAGATAATCAATATCTAATTCCTCGTCTCGCCATCTATCTGCTTTGATTTTGAAAGTTCCAGCCTGAATGACTGAAATTGTTACATCGGCCATCTTCATCTCCTATCGAATTAGAGGATGTCATTTTATCACAGCTAATAAAGTGATCATGAAGTCGGTGTCGCAATGCTTCTCAGCGTGGCTAACCGTTATCCCTTGTCGGGGGGCTTGATTCAGGTTCAGATAGTTGTCGCATACGGAAAATCGCATTGTGCTTTTTATAATTAATAATTTTACGCGCATAGCGGATAACACTGACCCATTCAGGAGCAGCATTGTTATTCAGGTAATCACCAAGCCTATTGAAAAGCTCTGTCCACTTTGCAACCTGCACCTCTGCTTCGCTTCCTATTTTTTTCTTATAAGAAACGACAATAGTTTCCACCTTAACCTTTACGCTCATAAAAGGCTCACCCTGCTGGCAACTTGCAGCTAACTTTCTGATTTCAAGCAAATATGGTTCACTATCAAACTGTTCGCCCACGGAAACCTCAAAAAAACATTACATTCCTTAACTATAGGCCCAAAAGTTATCAGAGAGAAAGGGGGTGTCAGGATTGACATCATCAGGCGCACTCGCAAATGCGCCTTGTGATGGTTACTGAAGCCGATGCTCATAATGAGAGATGGTCTTTCCGTTCTCATTCATGACGTAAGCAACCTCACCTTCCTGAAGGAAAACGTTATTGTCCATACCCGACACTGCGATACTTTGTTGCGCCGGGTTAAACCCGACGCTCGGCCCAGAGTGAATCTCCTCACCGCCACAGGGCGACATAACTTTTACTGTCAGCATTCTTTTTCTCCTGCTTCTTGGGGATAAAAAAAGGCCACCAATGGCGACCTTGGGATGTTTATTGCTTTGAAGTCATGACGTATGGCAGGGCCGACTGCAGTAATAACATCCATTAGATCGAGAATAAGTTTTTTTAGCCTCTCTCACTGCTGGTGAGCAGGTCTCGAAAATTCCGAGGTATAGTCGATTCCTTTCCTCAGGCAATCTGTCACAGCTGCTTACGTGTACTTCATGATCACCATTGGTTTGTGCATTTTTATTAACATAATAGTAGTGGCCCATCTATCTATCCCATGAGGTATGCTGAGAATTCAGCCTGCTCATATTAACGCCACCATAATATCTGCTGAGTTTATTCTTAAGAAAATTTGATCATTATCACTTCTTCACTGACGAATGCTTTCTATGCGCCGGATGGCGGCGCGGTCAATGTTGCACTGCCCCAGAGCGCCATATAACTCAGCGTTGAGGCTTACGCTGTCACCGAACGTCATATCCTGTGATGGCGCTGGCACGTCAATCTGACTGGTAAGTTCAGCCGGAAGGCTTAGCTGTGGCTGTTTTATTGTCCGGTACTCCACCAGCGGCTTTTGCTGCGTCGCGCAGCCGGTCAGCAGCATCAGGGGGAACAGGAGCAACAGCACACTTGTCCGCCGCAAGGTAACGCTTAATTTCATTCTGTAGTTTCCGGTTCTGCTGGGCTGTTACGGCACGCTGCTCTGTGACCTGACTCATCACAACGTTCTGCTGCTTAACGGCTGTTACCAACTCAGTGACGCTTGATGCCAGGCCATCGTTCTTGGAGCGCAGGTCGTTAATCTGCTCGTCTTTGCTGTTCGCCAGCTTCTCCAGGCGCTGATTGGTTGCTTCAAGTTGCGCGCTGCGGGCATTCAGCATCCACAGGCAAACGCAGATAATTGCGATAACCAACAGATGTGAATAGTTTTTGATGAACTGGATAGCAGCCATGCGGCCTCCTTTATCAGACGAGATCGAGCGCCCGAATGAAAACATCTAATCCGTAGGGCTGGCTGCCGTTCTCATGCTTGATGATGGCCTGCAGGAGCGGAAACAGCTTGCGGCTGTCAGTCAGGTCGATTGGCTTATCAGCATCAGTGCCGGTAGCCGTTGCCACGCTGCGGATATAAGCCTGCGTGTCATTCTCGTTAGGCGGAGCCCAGCGATTCACAATGCCCGTAATAGTTTTCAGGCCATATTTGCTCTGGTAGTTACGCAGAATGATAATCATCGCCCTGATGCCGTACTCCGAACTAATGAACTGGCAAAAAGATTTATCAGTGCGCTGCGGCTGCGGCACCAGCCCTTTCCACTCATCGCCCCAGCGGATGTTGCCAGGATTATTATTCCGGATGCCGCGTGATTTATTGCTGCCCGTCATTTGTATACCCTGCCTTTCTTTCTATCAGCCTGCGAAGCCTTTCGCTGATGTAGTCATTGCCTACATACCCGATGTAAACCGCGAAGACCTGTGCGGCAGCGTCAGGGATGCTCCAATTAAATAAAGCGCCCATCACCTGCAGCGTCGGGCCAGCAAAGAAAGCCAGCGCGCTGCAGGAGGCAGCGTCGAGAACCCGCTTACTCCACGGGCTTTTTGCATAGGCACTGCGTAATAGTGAAAACATGCCTGCTACCCCGGCATATCCCCATTCTGTTTTGTGGGCATACAGCCACAGCAGCACTGTGGCCCAAAAGCCCGGGTCTTTTTCTGGAGGCATGCTCTGATTCCCGCCACCGGGATGATGGCGGCTTACTTTCATTGAGAGGATTGCGCAACGCCACGGCGTCAAAAGTGTGTGTGGAGACTGATTGGCGTGCGCAAAAAGGGAAAAGGCCCACAAAAGTAGGCCTCAAGGTATAACGTTTTATCAAAGGCGCTCGATGACGCCTTTTGTGAAACGTTATTTACTGGCTTTGAACACCGGCAACAGAAGCACGATGACACCAGCCACCAGCACACCATCTGCCAGGACTGACATCATTTTCCCGGTGAAGTCTATTGCCACGACCAGAAACAAGAGCACGGCCGCAGCTAACCACCGCAGTTTCAACATTAGAGGTATTGATCCAGTGGCAACTGCAGAGCCTGAGCAATTTTCTTCAGCTGCTTTTCTTCGTCTTCACCGATACCATCCTGATCCGCGATATCCAGACACAAGCAGAGAACGCTAACAGCATCTGGTGTGCCAGCGACATCGGCCAACTCGGTCATTGCCTGAGCATTGGCACTGCGTGGCGACGCATCATATCGGGCGCGGATGTTACTACTCATCTGAGCAATCTCACCTGCGAACGGGGAGAATGCAGGCAGTGCACTGATGGTCTTTTCAAGAATGGCGATCTCTTTTGCGTCACAGGTGCCGTCAGAATAAGCGATAGAGTAAGCACCCCAGACCGTAGCCTCGACAGCATCGCGATTCTCCATCTTCTTAACTTCAGCAACTGCTTTACGGGCTTTCTTTTTAAACAGGCCAAACATAGTGACTTTCCTTTTAGCGGGTGAGCCAGCGCTCAGGAGTAGTCAGCCCACAGAGATAGTCACACTGACCATCACTCTGGCTCACCCCTGAAAGGCTCTGTGGTTGAAGTGCGCCGAGCGTGGCGCGGATATAAAAAAGGCCCACCGAAGTGAGCCTTTGAATTTCTTATTTGGTGCCTGTCAGGCAGCGACTAATTCAAGTCGCTTGCCCAGCGCTGAGAGCGCCTTCTGAACAGTATCTATTTTGGTCGAGTGGTGCAGATCGAAGATGCGAGTTACCTCCTGCTTTTTAACTCCCATGCGTAAAGCCAGCTCAACCTGAGTTAAGCCGGAAGCAAGGAAAGCATTCAGCAGTAGCACCTTCGCCGACACACTCGCCGGAACCTCTACAAATTCCCCTGTCACCGGACCAGGTGCCGGAACAGGCTGGTTATCTTCAAAGTAGAAATCAAATGAAGCAACCAGCGCATCCAGCCCCATCTCTAACGCTTCTTCACGGGTATCGCCCTGAGTAAGCGCCTCCGGTATATCCGGGAACGAAACCACATATCCGCCGTCGCACGGCTCAAGATTAATCGGGTATCGCATATCGTCTTAGTGAAACTCTGCGAGAACCAGCCCCGGAGGACTGGTTAATTATTTCAGGCCTAACTGCTTCATTATGGCCTTTCGCAGTGGTTCTTTTAACTCAGCACCGGGATGCCTTGGCATTACACTTCGCTTCCCGTTGTATCTCAGCTTCAGATGGTTAGTACCGTTTGAAACTTCGACTCCCTGAGATTCAAGCCACCGCCTGAACTCGCTTTGCTTCACTACTCCTCCTGTCTGTTGAACATGAAGCTATAGTAAACATTTATGCTTACTTGGTCAACATTTTTGTTTACCGGAGGCCGATATTTTTGAAAAAAACCCTGACGCAAAAGCGGTAAGTGCCTTGCCCGTCGGCAACAGGGTGAATTTCTTATCCCCTGCAAGGGATAGACATATCGCTACCCCCTTTAGGGGATATTTCAAATAAAAAACGCCTCCAGGCTGGTAAGGCCTGAGGCGCTTTGACATCCACATTTGGAACTGACTTTACGATGATAAGCAGTACTGCCTAGAAACCACTCTTATCACAATACACATGTTTTTGCGGACCGCGTTAATGCTTTTTTCTTTTTTTCAATGTAAATTTATCTTAATTATTTCTCAAACTGTAAAAGCACTATTAAGTGCTTTCCTCTGGAAACTTATGGAAAAGTCTACTTCGTTTAAAGTGTTTTATGATGCACAAGATGATGAGTTATCAAAGCACTCAATTGATGCGGCAGTGTTAGGTAAGTCCATACTCTCGATGACAAACCTTATCAACAAAGCGGATGATCTGTTGAATGACGGTAACAAATCTTTCAAGGTTTTAGTAACGAGTCCAGCAGTACCTGGTTCCATTGGTATTGATTACACGGTAGTGCAATTACTACCGATGGCGGTTGATGTATTGAAAACAATTGGCATTGTAGGATTAGTAGGTGCTGGCGTTCACTCCTCTGCTCTGTCACTCATCCGCCAACTTGGTAGTAAAAAGGTATTATCTGTCACGCGAAAGACAGGGACCGATCAAGCAATCCTTGAACTTGCAGATGGAGAGATTGAATGCCCGGCTGCAGTTGCAGCTTTAGTAACTGAGCCGGTAATACGCGATGCCCTGATTGAGGTTGTCCAGACTCCACTAGAAGGTAAAGATGAGCCTGTTTTCAAAATTGTGAATGCTGATGGTGAGGTGATTCTTAAACTAGAGGGAGAAGAAACAGAAGAGATAAAACCGATCCCGCGCGGAACATTGCTTACTAAAGACATTGAAACTAAAGATGTAAATGTAAAATTCACTCAAGTTAACTTCCATAATGAAAAGGGTTGGAGAATGTTCTATAACGATGAGGAGCATTCGGTACTACTGACTGACTATGAGTTTTTAGCTAAAGTAAGGCACGCAGAAGGTACTATCACCAGCGAAGATTTATTTGCAGTTACATTAGAAACGACTAAAACCAGGTCTGCGAAAACAAGCTCAGTGAAGTATGTGATAAAAAAAGTGCTGAGGCATCGTGTAACTCAAGGTAACAAGCTGATTTAATAGAAAATGATTCAACAACAGATTTTACAGCTCATATTTTGGTCAGGAGTCATCTTATGCCTCCCAGCCTTCTATCGCTTTTCATATGTTGGATCGGCTTTTCTATGGCGTAAAATCTTCCCAACTCGCAGGATAGAGATTCATTTTACTGAATACGGTCGAAAAAAAACCAACAAAGTGACCATCACTTTGGATCGTAAAAATAGTAAACGTGTTGCTCAGCTTATAAAGGATGCTGAACGTGAGTGAGGATAAGAAAAACCTTTTATCTTCACATCCTGGCTTAACGACGGGCGGACTTGGCGCTGTAATCACCACTCTCGTACCTGCGCTAGTGCCGGACCAAAATAGTTTGTGGCGTCCTGTACTTTATGCTGCTGCTCCACTAGTTTCAGCTGCTATTACCTACTTCATGGCATGGTTTGTTAGCAGGCATGGACTGGAGACTCCTGCTGAAGCTTCTTATCGCAACAGTTTGAACAGAGACCTCAAGAGCATAGATGAACAGCTAAAAAGCCCTCATCTAACAGATGAACTGCGACAAGAGCTGTTAGCTGATAGAGCGCTTACTGTTAGACAGTTGGTCAACATTGGAAAAAGTATAAAAGTTTTGCCTGCTACAGAAGAACCACCAAAAAGCTAAGTGGCATTGCCACTTAGCTATTCAAGTTAAAGCTCTGCTTCCATGTCTAATTTAACTTCTAACCATGCTATACAGCCCTCGATAAACCCTTCGGCCATCTGAACCTGAATGCGTATCATCTTCTCGTCGCATTTGGCTCGCTGTGCTAACTTACGCTTAGATATATTGAAAAAATAGTGCAGCACGATCAGTTCGTGCTCATCGGGTCTGCGGCTGCGAAGTTTAGCCAGGCATGACTCAATCACTAAACCATCATCATCTGTGCAAGAAAGGGTCATTTTGGAATTCTGCGGCAATAACCCTTTGAAGCCAGCTGCAATTGGTGAGTAATCGACACCGCTATGTTCCGAACGCGCCCAGCCTGCCCAACGCTCTAACACCTGTGACATGTCACGCATATTTAATCCTCTCCACACACTTTATTTTTTGTCTGTCCCGATCACGCCGACTGCAATCGCGAAATCAAGGAACCTGAATAGCAGCTCAACCTGGCTGCCAAAATTTGCTTCAAACGCTCTCATATCCCGGTGCAGCTCATCGTGATGCGCTCTGCATAGCGGTATCACAAATAAATCATGCGCCTTCGTTCCCATCCCCCCCTGTCCATGTCCGATGATGTGATGAGGATCGTCAGCCTGTATGCCGCAACATGCGCACGTCTGCGACTTTACCCATCGTGTGTATTTCTCACTTTCCCAGCGCTTACGCTTGGGGCGCTTCATGAATGATTCTGGTGATTCCGGGTCAGTGCGCAGGTCGATTATCTTTTTGACCAACTGAGCAGCATCCTGAATCACCTCGCGAGCCGGTCGCGCCGGAACAATACGGGCTTCTTTCAGCTCGCCGCTCTGGATGATCTCTTTCGGCATGCGCAGGACGCGCCGGGCCGGTGCCTCTGGTATCAGGTCAATCACATCATTCAGGGTTGCCCACCAGCACAGTTCCGGCAGGGTCAACTGGTGGTCACCGTTAAGCGCCATCTGACTGCATGCAGCCCTGATTATCCAGAGTGCGGTGTTACCTATGGCGATATTCTCCAGGCTACCGGGTACGCCGTTTTCCCTGAACTCATTATCGTGGCTATAGCAAAGAGAAACCAGGCCGTTTTCGATTTCTGACACTGTGAATTCATGGTGATGCCACACTCCCAACTGCTCCCACTGGCAGCATCCGAAGGACTGGACGAAGGATGCCAGCGCATTCGGTCCACCAGCGGCCTTTATCACGCGTTTATGGCTGAAGAACGGAATCAGTGAGGGTTCATCGAGCAGCGGCTGTGTGCCGTCATTCAGCCGCCCTGACGGCAGGTCTGCCATATCCATTGTCGGTGTGCTGATCACAACACGACCTTTGAAAAGCCTCAGAAGCTCCGGCCCCGGTTTGAGCAGCACAATCCCTGTGCGCGGCGCTATTTCGGGTGTAAGCAGCGCTCTCACTCAGCACCACCAGCAGCTTTATACGCCGTCCATAGCCCGCCAATCCACTGAACGCCCTTAGCAGTGAAGCGCGACTGACTGAACATATAATTTGATTCGGTAGTGGTTCCGGTTCTCACTTCAAACCGACCGGCTTCGATGTGCTGGCTGTAGGGAGTCAGGACGCCATTAAGGCGGTACATAACACGACTCTCAATCAGAAACAGGCGAAGCTCTGGCTCTTTAGCCTCAAGAAGTTTTGCCACCTGGCGGAATGTCATTGAACTGGTGGCCGTGACATAGCGATCCACAAACGCAACCTTTGGTGCGGCTTCAGTAAGCTGCAGCTGCAGGCGATCCTTCTCCTCTTCCATTTCGGCGGCCAGGCGGAGTGCCTCAGCAAAGGTTCGCGGGATTTTAACTGGCTGGCTTTCCTCTAACTCATGCAGCCGCTTAATCACTTTCATGCGAAGGATGGCACTGTAACCGGTGATGAGGCATTCGGTGTGCTCACGGTCGAGGTGATACTCAGTTCGCTGTCGGTTCATGGTGTCGAGATAGATACGCTGGAATTTCAGCGCATCTTCTCCCAGGTCATCCAGCATACGGCGAATATCTACAGTGACATTTTTGTGTTCTTTGCCGGTCAGTTCGGCAATCTCACGGCTGGTCATGATTGGGGATTGAATAGCATTGACTACAGGCGCAATAGCACCCGCTGATTGATTCAGCATTTTGACCTCTCCACACACGATTTACGCACTATTTTTAACTGGCCCCGCCCCGTCATCTGCAAATGAACGGGACCAACCTTGTACCAACGACTGCAATTCGCTAGTACACCACGCACTATATCCAATTTTACTGGTCATGTAACCAGTTGCGGACCTATGCCGCTACCGGCTGAAACTCACTGATTACAACCTCAGATTTCCCGCCCTTAGTTACCGGGCCCCACTCTACAGTGAACCGCTTAATCTGTTTGTCATCGCCCCATATACCGGCATGAGTGAGGCTGTCGAACAGGGCTTTGAGGTAATTATCAAGATCACGCTGGCGCTTGTCCGGCGGGAACAGCAAAACACTCACCTCAACATTCACTGTAATCGGCTGTGGTCGGCGTTTAAGTTGCTCCATGACGGAGGCAAGAGCATTGGAGCGGAAACAGCGCCCGGAGGCGCTGATCAATACTCCCTTTCTGGTGTTACGCCAGTACGTGTTTACGCTTGGCGGGAATGGGAGAGTTAACTTCATGCAGTCTCCCCAATACCCGGAATAGTCATCTGACCGGCAACTTCACGAACTGCCTGGCGCAACATGCGGATATTCAACCAGCAATCACGGTTAGTCTGCTCCACCAGCGCGATAAACTCCTGAACCGTGCATGGCCTGTCCTGGCGAACGTCAATCAGCACCGCTGAGAAACGCTGCAATTGTTCCTTTGCCAGCTCTGCATCATCGTACTGCTCTGATACCCACAGCTTTAGTTCGAGATCGTCATGATGCTCTTTGATGAGGCGTACCGCTTTAGCAATGATCTCTGCCGGAACGGTCACACAGGTAGGGTTCTCAACAGAGTCCGCCGCCCAGGTATGCGCGTATTTTGATTCGCTGTAGGTGTACTCAGCTTTCATTTTGAACGCGGCAACTACGCACGCCCACGCTTCAACACCGCTTTGCTCAAGGATTTCGTATTTTAGAAGCGGCAGGTCATCACCATCGCCGTTCTCTGACTTAACCGGGGCCGGTTGTTCGCTTGCTGATTGAGTCACGCCGTAATGCTCTTTGGCGATCAGGATAATATCCATCAGCTCAGCGGCCTGCAGGTCAGTTTCAAACGTCAGCGTAATGCGTGCGCCTTCATCGCTCTGCTCTGTCTGAGAATGTTTAGCAATCAGTTCTGCAAGCTTGCGTGCCTGGGCAGCACTGAACTGCGGCATCGCATCGGTCTTTGTCAGCTTCTTTTTCCCTGCCGCTTTCGCCTTCTGCATCTGCTCCTGAGCAATGGATGAGGCTTTAACACCATGTTCGCGCTGCAGTGCTACTGCTGTGGTTGCGGCCACTTCGCCGGATTTCACCATCTCAATCAGAGGTTCGCCAACGGTCAGCAGCTGCAAGTGTTGCTCAACATCGGTGATCGAACGTTTCACCTTGGCGGCGATCTCGGCTGGCTCTAAGCCCTGGTTAACAAGGCGCTGATAGGCTGCTGCACGTTCCAGCGGCAACAGGGCGCGACCCTGACTACTGGTGACCATGAATGCCACGCTGTCAGCTTCACTACCCACGAAGTCTTTGCACTCAAGGCGCAGCGTGTAGCCTGCTTCCTGTGCCAGCTTCGCACCGTAATAGCGGTGATGGCCATCGATGATCTTAATGCCCTTTTCGGTGACCTTAACAGCCAGCGGAGGCACGTGTTCACCAGCGATAAAGGCGTCGCGGAACTCCTCGACATGGGTCTGATCGATATCACGGATGTTGTAATTAGTTTCTACATACAGCTCATCAACGCCCAGCAGGTAGGTTTTACGGGTGGTGATATCGGTATCGCTATTTTTCTTGTCGTCGTAAATGCGCGCTAATGTGCTCATGCTGTGGTCAGCTCCCATGTCAGGACAATAATCAGGGCGGCAATCATCACCGCTGCGGTGCGGATGGCCTGGTAGAAAATCTCATTGCGTTGGTAGTGGCTCTTCAGGTGCGCTTTCATTGGCGATCCTCACTCAGGAAGCTTTCGCCAATACGGCCTGTATCAAGCCCGCCATAGCTGCCACAGTTCAGGGAACCCTCTGCTGCACAGCGGTCGCAGTTCTCTTTGGCTTCGTTACGTGATGCATCGAACTTGGCCACCAGCATTGCTTCACGCCATACCCGTGCTGCACGCAGCCAGAACCCTTTGCTCTCCAGTTCTGTAGCCTGCTTCGCCAGGTGGGTGTATTTCTCGCTCTCAACCGGTAACGGGGCGGTGTTGATCGAATAACTCCAGTCGCTGGCACGCTTGAGAGTCCCTCTGGTGAACAACGGTTTGATGAAGCGCTTCACTGAAGTTTCATGCAGGCCAGTGAGCTTGCAGAGATCGCGCACCTTCAGCGGGCCATTGCGGGTAATCAGTTCAAGAATTTTTGATTCGTGGTTGATCATGATTTTCTCCCGTTAACCGCGAAAGCCGTGAGGCACTGAGCTGTCAGGCTGTGGAATGACAGTGATATCCCGCTGCATGTTGCGCTTCAGGGCATTCCACTCAGAGCGTGGCGGGCGACCGGCCTTATCCCACTTGGTCGCTGACTGGAGATAGCCAGGCAGGTTGCCGGGGATGAACAGAGTTTTGGGCCGCATGTACTGGTATTCCTCAGTGCCTTCCCAGTGGGCGTGTTTGTAATCCACCACCAGGCAAAGCTCTTCCACCGTAAATCCATCTTTCAGCCGGGATTTGATGTGACCCATCGACGACTGCGCCTCTGTGTGCTTAGCGCCAGTAACTTTGTTCAGGTGGCGTAAGACTTCCCGAGAACGATGAAGGGTTGACCACTCATCGTCGGGTTGCGTCGCAACCTGACAAGAAGGGGTTGTTGTAATCTCTGTAGTATTCTCTGTTGTAATCTCTGTAAGAGTGGGACAAATTGACCCGATGGATTGGGACAACTTGACCTTATCCATAGGGACAGATTGACCTTTTCGATCAGGACAATTTGTCTCTCTCGATAGGGACAAATTGTCCCTATCGGTCAGTAAAGGGCTTGCGTAGTTAATTGCGTAATAATTAGTCTGGTCGTGCTGCTTCTTTTTAAGCTGCTCAACATAAATCAGACCCATTTTTCTTAATGAAGAAACCGTTCTCTGTATCGTCTTGCCGGTCCACCATGGAAACTGCTCATTCCAGGCGTTAATGCTGTTATAAACCCAGCGTTTGCCGTCATATTCGACGCCGGATGTAGTGTCTTCCAGCCAATAACAAATCTGCTGCAGCACAATTGCCTCATTCAGACCAATGCGCTGGGCAAGCTCAGGGCTTATCACCAATGGTTTAACTTTCAGAAGTAGGCTCATGAATTACTTCGACCTCTCTGAAATACTGCTTGAACCGTTCGAGAGAACTGAAGCACTCGCCATGTTCGTAGTTGTCACGCAGATAGATAACCCTGTCGTTCTCTGGCTCCCAGCGAATGACCCGCACAGGGACGCCGCGCTTATCTCGGAAGATACGGTCAAGTTCTCGCATTTGGTCGCCTTCATTCGCTGGTTAGCATTGCCCACAGCCCAGTCAACAAAGCTGTGGTTAACTTCTTCGCTGACGCCTGGTACATTGAGCACATACCGCAGCGGCTCACTGCTGAGACGTCCACCAGCTGAAGGAAGGCAACGGAATTGCGGTAACCCTGATAATCTGATTAAATTGATCACGCGATTAGTTCTCCACACACGTTGATTTAGTCGCATCGAACGCCGCGGGCTGCAATCCTGCGGCGTTCACCTTTTCTGGCGGGCAAAACACGCGATACAGCAGCGTCAGATGCTCCTGCCACTTAGCCATAACCTGATAGCTGTTCTCTTCAATCTGCTCGCGCTCCGACGCATCAATCACGCCATCGGCGGTTGCTTTACGAATGTAGGCAGAGTGCTTGCCAATCCACTCAACTGACTCCATCAGTCGCTGATTGATATCCGCGTTATCAACATCCTCAATGTCCACCAGCGGAACGTTGACGCTGTTTGACTGGCGGGATACGGCGTTAGCGATGTACTTTGTGCCGCTTGCCTGCTGCAGAACCATCGCCCAGCCCATTGGGAAAATCTGATCGCCATTGGTACGAAGACGGTTGAACAATGCATCTTCAGTCACACCCAGCCATTCAGCTGCTTCTGCATATCCGCCCGGTAGACTTGAAATAGTCTTCTTGATTGCTGCCACCAGCCATGCCGGTTGCCTTTCAATTTGCCATTCTGGTTTACCCACTGCTTGAATCCTCTCACTGTGGTTTTGCTGTCAACGAAACGGGTGATACATTTTCATTGCCGGTTTGGTATCTCTGCGGATAAAGAATTTCCAGCTCGCTAATTTCGCCTTTGAAGAAGACCGACAGCTTCTCAGCGACTTCCAGCGAGGCGACCTGGATACCTCGTTCAATACGGCTCAGGTTGCCAACATCAAGACGAATCGCTGTAGCTACATCGCTCAATGTTTTTCCTTGCGCCTTACGCAAGTTTCTTAACGGTGTGACCATAAATACCTCCTTTAATTGCGTAATACGCATAATATTGTATGCACGCGGATTGCGCAAGTTGATTTGCGTTTCGTGCAAACCAACATTTAAATAGGGTCATGAACATAGGAAACCGCATCAGAGAGCTTCGCTTACAGCGAGGTATGAAAATGAGCGATCTGGCCGAAGCTGTTGGCGTGGATCAGGCAAATATCTCCAGACTTGAGACAGGAAAACAAAAATCATTTACGGAGCAATCGCTTATTAAAATAGCTGAGGCTCTTGAAGTAGGTCTTTTTGAATTATTTACTCCCACCCCTCCTGAAATTACTGTATATAATCACAGTAAGGATAACGTAAAGGATGGCAAGGGGGAGGATGTGTATCGTGTCGACTTACTTGATATAACCGTGAGCGCTGGACCTGGTGCATTCGTAAGTAGTGACACCGTGGATGTCATTCGTTCTATTGAATATAACTCTGAGCACGCTAAATCTTTCTTCAGCGGGAAGCCTGCGAAGATGGTGAAAATGGTCAACGTTGGCGGTGATAGTATGTCAGGTACTATTGAGCCAGGTGATTTAGTTTTCGTAGATATATCAGTGAATAAATTCGATAGTGACGGCATCTATGTGTTTGGCTTTGACGGTAAAGTGCACATTAAGCGACTTCAAATGATCCCGGATAAACTGCTGGTGATCTCTGATAACACACGCTATCGCGACTGGTTCATTGACGAGGCAAATGAACACAGGTTCTACATATTTGGCAAAGTCATGATTAGCCAGTCTCAAGCTTTCAAGCGCCACGCTTAGATCCTTTCCAGTTCAAAGAACACCCGGCTTGCCCGGGTTTT
This sequence comes from Pantoea sp. CFSAN033090, assembly GCF_001264395.1. Lineage (NCBI taxonomy): Bacteria > Pseudomonadati > Pseudomonadota > Gammaproteobacteria > Enterobacterales > Erwiniaceae > Pantoea > Pantoea sp. CFSAN033090. Next base: position 132,652 of record NZ_LGYX01000009.1, read on the forward strand.
TTTGTGTCTGCCGCATTATATTTGCATATTACGCAACTTAACACTTGCGAATATCGCATATTCGATTTATTGTTTCTTCATCAAGACAGCACAAACGTTTGCAGGCGTAACTGTCTACTGTGTGGAGAAGAAATGAAGCTAATTAAAAACATGTCGAACACAACGGTCAGGGACCTGATTACCTTTTTGAGGCTCTTCCCAGATGCTGATGTTGTCTGTTGTGGTGATGCCGGTGTGGTGATTGTGCAGTGTGATGTTGAAAACGTGGTTCGCGGACCAGCGTTTTAAGAGTGCTGAATTGCTGTGTTGGCGGTTACTCATGAAGGTTTGTTTAACCGCCCTTTTTCACAACGGCAAGAGCATTGCAAGAGCTGGAGCATGACAGCTATCAGGAATGGGCGTCGGAACCTAATGGCCTGAAAGCTGTAAGTTAAGCAATGCTCTTCCCGTTGTGGTGAATGCGGCCATCGCGCGCGGAAGACTGACAAAGATTGCACACAGTCTAAGAGTTTCCGCTCTGGTGTTTGTCAGTCTGACCAGAGCACCGGGAGGCACCCGGCACCGCAGCAACCTTTCAAGTGTGTGGAGTAATCGGGCTGTGGGTTATTGCAGTAACCCACCAGCCAACTTAAACGAATCCCAAAAGTTTTTATTGCCGTCACTGGCAAGGGATTCATGCAACCAAAAATCGTGTGTGGAGAGTTTCATGGAAAAGCCGAACGACCATATAACCGTAGGCATTATCACCCTGCCCTATAGCCATATCCTGAACGGCTGGAGATTGCCTGACGGCTCTGTAGTCACCAATCCAATTAAGGCGCAGAACGAAGCTGAGCGCCTTAACAGCACCATCACCATTCACTGAGGGCGATGACATGCATCATTTCAAATCGAATAAAGAAGTCGTCGCTGCAGGCCACCAGTTCGCTAAGAACATCGGGATGGATACTCCTCTTATCGAAATGGCAAAGATGGTGACTGAGCTGTCGTCGCGTCTCGACGTTGCCACCGTTCGCGCCAATCTGATGGCTGCAGAGGTACTGCGTATCAACAGCGTTCTGCCTGACACCATCAACGCGCTTCAGGTTGCTGGGGCTGATATGACCCTGATTGATGACCTGAATGCAGCGCTTGCTACGCCAGCCTGTGACCAGTGGATTCGAACTCTGCGCGGTGAAGCACTCGGTGAGGCGCGTCGGGCTGTGTCAACTATGGGTAATCAGCAGCTGCCCGGCACCTTACAAGCGATCAACATCATTTCCCAAATGGAAATGGATTTGCTCCGCTCACGTACGGTAACGCTGAAGGTGGTGTCATGAAAAAAGTTGCCCAATTTCGCCGCAGTAATGGCCCAAATGCCGGTTTCAGTGAAAAGCTAGCCTGGCAGTTATCAAAAGGCCCGGCAACGGGTCGGGAGCTGGCGCAGCAACTCGGTATGACGCTGAGCGAGTTTAATCGGTTAGTCCTTCACATCATGCGCCGCGGTGGTGAAACACTTCAGGTTGAGGCATCCAATCAGGTCTGTCTCGGTGGCGGCTCAATCGACCGCACTTATACCCTGGTCAGAAACCCGCGCCGTGTTGCTCCCCCGCCATGCAAGCCAATGGTTATCAACTACAGCAACGACCGTTCTGAAGAGGCTATTAAGCGCCATCGTGAAGCAGCTGCACGCCGTGCTCGTCTGATTGCCAGCGGGCTGTATCTGGAATGCATGGGTTAAGGGGAAGACGATGAAAGAACAAAACGTTGTGATGTACGAATCTGATGAAGCGGCCAGCATTCAGACTGTTACTGGCTGGGTCGATCGCACTGGTCGTTTCTGGGGTAAAGACGAACACATGGCTCGTTACGCGGGCAGCACGCACCGTATCTGTCAAAAAAACCATGGCCATGGCTCCCATGCAACAAATGGCTATTGTGAGAAGTGCTATTCAGAAAGCCGTCAAAAATATTTTGCTTCTCTTGAAAGAAAGGTCTGGGCAGGAGAACCACTCGTTATCTTCGACAACGATAACTACTTTTTTGACTCTGAGTCTCTCGCAGATTACTGCTGGGAGAATTGCTTGTTGCCGAGTGAGCTCCAGTTACTTATTTGCGAGTCGAATTACCCCCGCGAAATCGATATGAATGATCATTGTGAAGAGATCATTCCTGATGGCGGCGATCACCATGATATTCCCGAAGCGATATGGCAGGCAGCAGAGGCGCTGAATAAAGCCATTCGAGAAAGCTCTCCAATCTCATGGTCAGGTGGAAAGTTTGCAGCGATCATCTCTGATGACCTGCTAACGGATGAGCAGAAGGCTGAAATTTTTGCTGAGCGCGCTAGTGCCGGTAAGGATGGTGAGTGATGGCTATTTGGATTGAATTGCGATGCGAACGTCGCGGTGATGGGCTGGATGCGTCATCCGGCAAACGCTGCTGGTCTGATGATAACAATGGGCCGGGGGAAATGGCTGATGACACTCTCGCAAATATGGCTAGCGTTTACCAGTTTCTCAAACAAGATGCCGCTAAAGCGGGCTGGAAATTAATTCGTGGTGAAGGCTGGGTATGCCCCTGCTGTGTAAAGGGAGAGCCATCATGACCAAAGAGCAGAAGCAGGCGCTGATTGATGAGATTGTAATACAGGCGTTGCGTGATGATGTTCGCCACTGGCAGCAGCGCGCTGAAGCAGCAGAGGCGAAGCTGGCAGAGCTGGAGAAGCAGAAGCCGGTTGGAACTGTCAGCATCGCTATGGATTGGAACACTTACCGTAATGTTGCGACTGTTAACATGCGTCATGATCTTGTGGTGTCAGAAATGAAAGACGGGGATGAACTTTTCACCCGTCCCGCGCCCGCCGCTGACCTAGATGATTTGGTTCCGGATGAATTGACGCGCGAAGCTTGGAGGCAGCTTTTCATCAATGAAGACTACCAAGACACATTCCGTTGTGGATTCAGTGCCTGCCGCGCCGCCATCCTGCGCAACATTGAGGAGGCGAAATGAGCGACAAAAAATACCCCAGCAACCTCTATCTTGAGTCTGTGACAACAAGCGTTGATTTTGCGAGCCATGTTTCGGTTGAGGCTGTCATTGTCATGGCAAAGGAGTTGTTGGCGCTGCGTAAGGGTCGCGAGATACCGGAGGGATGGAAGTTGGTACCAGTCGAGCCCACAGAGGAGATGATTGCTGCTGGCGATCAGTTCATGGATGGCCTGTCTCGCTTGGGCGATGCTTACGACGCCATGCTGGCAGCAGCGCCGGAGGTGGAGTGATGCCGAGACAGAAAACCACAGTGAAGCAGCTGATCAACCAGCTGCGCAAAATGCCACAGGATGCCGCTGTCGTCTGGCAGGATCATGACCATACCGAACACGAATTTAACGCGATGGTCAACGAGGCGCGGTTAGGAACCGACGGTCTTTGCGAGAACGTGGGCGCAGAACCCGGAACAGTCGTAGCGTTGAGGGGATGATCAATGCCTAAATCCCCCTCCGAACGCAAAGCAGAGCAGCGTGCCAGACAGGCCGCTGCCGGTGGTAAAAAGCTGGAGCTGGCGCTGGATAGTCAGGAACTGGAGATGCTGGCGCAGAACTGCGCCGCACGCCGCCCCGGTCGTGAACCGTATGAGCTGAACGAGTACATAGCGCTGTTAATCCGCCAGGACAATGCACGGGTCCGTAGCCGGTTCAGAGCGATGAGTAAGCGCAAGTGCGGCAAGTGTGGTGACAATCTTCCTGTGCAGGATTGCCCATTGAAAGAAGAGTCAGCCTGCTGGGTTCGGCTGGGCTGGCACGAAACAAAACTTAACGTGTGACATGTCACATTGATTAAAATCCTGATGCAGCAGGAATGTGTGGAGAAGAATATGCACCACGACTTTATGAGTGAAAAAGAAGTTATGGACGAAATTGGTAAGGCGAGAACGGCACTCTGGCGGCTGCGTAAGCAGCATGGCTTTCCTGCGCCAGTGCTAACACATCCGGCGCGGTATAGCCGCAGAGCAGTGGAGAAATGGATTTGTGATGGAGGGATTAACCGAGCTGTTTAACGTGCCAGAATATTTTATCTGCGTACAGCTCATACGCCTTTCTTTGATCTTCCAGCCAGTCGTGTTTGTTGTACACAGCCATGACACCACCAAGTTCATGCCCCAGCATTTTCTCAGTGACATGGGGCATGATCCCTTCGCTTGATAAGTTAGTCACCAAAGAACGGCGGAAGTCGTGGGTGCGCCATTCAGGTATATCAATACTCTCTCTCAGTTTCCGCATGTACAGATTTGAAGAAGAGCGGTCGATGGCTTTATCCAACTCCTGCCCAGGAAACAAAATCTTATTCCCATTATTGAGAAGACGCTCAACCATAGGCTTCATTTGTTCAAAGATCGGACGCCTGATGATGTTCCCCATCTTTGAATGTTCCGATGGGGTAGTCCATATCCAATCAGTGGTATTAAATTCTTCAGCATTTGCAAGGCGAAGCTCAGACAAGCGAGCCCCCCACAGCAACAGCATCTGGTGCAGTAACCTGTTTGATGTAACGACCTTGCTGTTCTCAAGCGCCAGCCATACTTTAGCGAGCTCGCTGTAGGTCAGAACGCGATCACCAACGTCCGGTTTCTTGCCAATATTTTTGACACTCAGTTTAGTGATCTCACATGAAGGTATCAGCTGCCGGCTGATGCACCAGTGAATGACTGATCGCAGTTGGAGCAACAGAACGCGGGCTTTCTTCTTATTCAGCTTTTCCTGTTTATCAAAGAACTGGACCCAGGCTGATACAGGGATGTTGGCAACAGGCACATCTTCAAATTCGTTGTACATGGTGTTGTACACAACAGATTTGTACAGCACCTGTGTGTTGTGCTTGAGGTCTTTAACGTACTTTTCCCACCAGTTATCGAGGCACTCTTTCAGTGTCAGCTCACCAGTGCTTCCGGCAAAATAGGTTTTTGGGTTAACCCCCTTCGTGTACAATCCACGCATCTCGCCTACGGCAATGCGGGCATCTTTCAGCGATGTTGAAGGGTAGCGACCGACAGTGAGACGCACAGGCTTTCCATTCCAGCGGTAGCGGTGCTGAAATGTAATTGTGCCAGATGGAGTGATGCGAACGCTCAGACCGTCACCATCGGTTAGTTCCGCTGGTCCGTTGTAAGCTTTGCCATTGATGCTTCTTAATTTGGTGTCACTCAGCGCCACAATGATTTCCTGTACACAATCCCTAAAGGCATTCTGTACTCAATGTGTACTCATTGGCAAGTGAACGAAGCGATGTTCAAGGTGAAGTGAGGGGAACCACGCGAAACAAATTAGAATGCAAAGCTTGTAAAAAACTGAGGTTTTACGATAGGATGCGAACCGTCGGAACAACTTCAAAACTTCCGCGAACAACGTCCTCTTAGTTAAATGGATATAACGAGCCCCTCCTAAGGGCTAGTTGCAGGTTCGATTCCTGCAGGGGACACCATATGTTAGCCCATCAAAGTATTTCAAAGTCTAGTCAACTCTTTAACTTCAAACACTTACCTCTCGTTAATAGCCCATTAACGTTTACCGCTGTATTTCAAAATCCACTCTGTTTAGTTGGTACATATGTTGGTATGTTAAGTTCGATATTGCAGATACCATCATCTGAGGGTTTTTAGTATGGCGCTCACAGAGTTAAAAGTAAGAAATACAAAGCCTTCTGATAAACCTGTCAAGATGACCGACGGTAATGGTATGCACCTGTTGATCACCACAAGTGGTTCCAAGTACTGGCGTTTTCAGTATCGCTTCGCTGGTAAACAGAAAATTCTCGCACTGGGTGTTTATCCTGAGGTTTCATTGTCAGAAGCCAGACGAAGAAGAGATGAAGCCCGTCAGCTCGTTGCAAACCATGTAGACCCAAGTGAAAAGCGCAAAGCCGAAAAGATTGATAGCAAGGGCTTGCTAACATTTGAGCAAGTTGCACGACAATGGCATACCAGTAACAGAACCTGGTCAGAAAGTCATAGAACAACTGTTTTGAACAGCCTTGTTTCCCATGTGTTCCCTGTCATCGGCAAACGTAATATCAGCGAGCTAAAAACTCGTGATTTGTTGGTTCCTTTGAAAAAAGCAGAAGCTTCAGGACACAATGAATTAGCTTCCCGATTACAACAACGCATTACGGCGGTGATGAGGTATGCCGTTCACAATGCATTGATTGAACAGAATCCTGCAAACGACCTCGCTGGTGCTGTTGTTTCCACTAAAAGTGTTCATCGCCCTGCCCTTTCTCTGGAGCGATTGCCAGAATTGATGAATAGACTGGAAGCATATAAAGGAAGAGGCATTACCCAAATTGCAGTGCAGTTAACACTCCTGACCTTTGTCCGTTCGAGTGAACTGCGTTTTGCTCGCTGGTCAGAAGTCGATCTCAAAAATTCATTGTGGACCATCCCCGGAAAGCGACAACCTATGGAAGGGGTAAAATATTCTGCAAGAGGGGCAAAGATGAAAATGCCTCATTTGGTTCCATTAAGCTCACAAGCCAAAGCACTTATGGAAGAGCTTCATACAATCAGTGGTAACAAAGAACTTATGTTCATTGGTTTTACCGGGGATGACAAACCTATCAGTGAAAATACTGTCAACAAAGCACTTAGGGCGATGGGTTACGATACGAAAGTAGAAGTCTGCGGGCATGGTTTCAGGACTATGGCATGTAGTGCCTTAATCGAATCGGGATTATGGTCGAGAGATGCTGTGGAAAGACAAATGAGCCACCAGGAACGCAACAGTGTCCGGGCTGCTTACATACACAAAGCGGAGCATTTGGAAGAACGGAGACTCATGTTGCAATGGTGGGCTGACTATCTGGAAGCTTGTAAAGAAGCAGCACAGACACCTTTTTCCTTCTCTATTCAGCATTCAGAACAGTAAGTAGCAAACGATACGTATTAAATATTTTATAATCGATAACTCAATGTGAGCTGCGAATATCTATTAAGAAATTAAAGCTTTCCTTTGTAAGATAAACTCAAAGAGGTTGCTAATGAGCATATCGAAATAAATCTGATATTTGTGATAAGAAACTTCGCGATTTAGACTAATAAACTCAAACCGAATAAAAGCCAGCAATCAATGCTTGGCTTTTATATTTTAAAGAAAAATAATTTACATATACTTTATAATCTTTTTTTAAAATTATCATGCTCACCATCATCAGGACTTAGTATGCTACTTACCTTAGTTTTTTCTTCTTTAACCCTTCTTCTGACCAGCATGTCCTCAAGGTTGTTCTCAAAATTATTATCAAACAATTCTTCTACGATCCAATGCTCAACCCTACCATTTGTTTCGGTATAATGACCTGATAAATCAAAGTTATTTATTATGAACAGTGCTTTTTCAGCAAACTCAAGTTCAAAATATTTCCTAAAAATATCGATTACTATATTCCACCCTGGAAATTTTTTGAAGTGGTCATATACTCCTCTTTCAATAAGTAATTGTGATGTAGTCTCTCCAAGCCTAACCACGACTTCTTTTATATCATCATCTGTTATTTCTTTCTTATCCATAGTAAATCTCCTTTTTAATCGAAAATCATTAAACTATTAATCTTATTTTTATAAAAGTCAAACCCACTCAATTAATTTATAACCAAAGAGAAATCATATTCTGATATTTTTGCTTAATTCTTATAGACAGTATCATTGAAAAAAATATTGATGTGTTTGTTTTTGATTTATTCATTTTATTCAATAAGTTTTATCCTCAATATCAACCAGGCAATATTATCCAAAAAATATGCTCCTCCGAACTCTTTCACAATATGGCTCTCTCATCTTTAAACCGCCCTACTATTAATTCACACTTTATAGGTGAATTTCTATGAATTCTTCCTATTTCATACTGTCCTAACTCCCGCAAACTTAAGCGCTTACTCTCACAGATAAGTTGAGAGATGGACCATTTGAAAATATGCCATGAGAAAAGAAAAAAAAAGTTGCAACTGATAAAGAATTGATCAATTTTTATACAAATCAGTATTCCACAGTTGCACCAAGGCATTGCAATGGACAATAAAATAGAGCAAAAACAGAAGGTTAAAGTAGCCCAATATCTACGGATGTCTACAAATCTTCAGGAATTTTCGTTAGATAACCAAGCTCAGTTCATAAAAAAGTATGCTGACGACAACAATATGGAAATCTTGCATACCTATGATGATGCAGGAAAAAGCGGTGTATCCACGTCAGGAAGGCATGATTTTAATAAGTTAATCAACGACATACTCACTAAGGAAATCAATATTGATGCTGTGCTTGTATATGATGTAAGTCGTTTTGGTCGCTTTAAAGATCCACAAGAAGGAATCTACTATAAATATCTATTAAAAATGAATAAGGTAGATGTCATCTACTGTGCTGAAAATCTTCCTGCGAATAGTGATACTGAGACATTCATACTTTCATCACTTATGTATGCTGCGGGAGCCTTTAGTAAAAACCTTTCAATCAAAGTATTTGCCGGACATGTAAATCTTGTTAAGCGAGGATACTATCAAGGTGGAGTGCCTGGATACGGACTTAAAAGAAAGTTACTTGATAATAATAACAAAGCGAAAATGATACTCAACAATGGTGAGAGAAAGAGTCTGCAAACAGATAGGATAGTCTTAGTGCCAGGAAGTAAAAAGGAAACGGACTTAGTAAAGAAAATATTTAACATGTTTATTTTTGAAGGATTAAATGAGTATCTCATTGCTTCAAAACTAAACCAAGAAGGATATAAATACAGCGACAAATCGGATTGGACACGAAGCCGGATACATTCTGTGCTTATAAATAATCGCTATACTGGTAAGTATACATATAATCGAACATCTCAGAAACTAAAAACCAAAAGAGTTCAAAATCCTGAAGAGGATTGGGTTGAGTATAATTCCTTTTTTAAACCCATAATTTCAGAAGAAAAATTCAGGTTAGCGAAAGAGATTATTGATAACCGCTCAATAAAAATGAGCAATGAAGAGATCCTTGAATTTTTAAAAAAGGTCCTTTCGACTCATGGAAAAATATCAGGTTTTATCATTGATGAAGAGGATGATGGCCCATCAAGTAGTGTAGTAGCAAGCCGCTTTGGAGGACTTCTTCCAGCATATAAGCTGATAAATTACACACCCGAACGGGATTACCGCTATTTAGAAATAAACTCAGCCTTACGAATTAAACATGACAACATTGTGAATAAAATACACCAAGAAATAAATAATGGCGAAGTATCTATATTAGATAACAAACTAATCACCATAAACAAAAGCTTAACCTTTTCCATAATACTGTCTCGATGTCGAAAAATGGGTTCTGGAAAATGTAGATGGATAGTTAGATTAGACAGGAGCTTAAATCCCGAAGTTAATGTGATTGCAAGAATGAACAGCCTTAATACCGAACCTGTAGATTATTACATCCTACCTTCAATTGAAATTTTTGAAAGTGAGTTGTGTCTAAAAGAGAATAATAACCTTCTATTCGAAATGTATAGATTTGACAACATCAGGACATTCTTTGATATGCTTTCAACTGCGGAAATAGAGGTAGCCTAAATGAACGACGATCAAATTCATATGCTTGAAATATCAAAAATAAAAGTTGTAATTCCTCGTTCTCGGAACAAATTCAAACATGCTGAGATAACAGATAGTATCGATACAAGTGGATTAAGAAAGCCAATAACAGTAAGAAGGATTTCGGATAGAAAATATGAATTTGCCTTAATTTGTGGTCAGGGTAGACTTGAATCACTCACAACTTTGGGAGAAAAGCTAATACCTGCTTTCATACTGGACATTGATGAAAACAAAGCATACATAATGAGTTTGGTTGAAAATATGGCTCGTGTAATACCAAGAGCTGGTGAGCAGTTCCAACGAATAAAAGAAATGAATGAGCAAGGTTTATCTAACAAAGAAATATCCTATTCTACTGGCCTATCATTGCACTGGATTACCAGCCTAACTATGCTAATTAGCAAAGGAGAAAACAAACTATTATCTGCTGTAGAATCAGGAAGTATTCCAATCTCACTTGCAGTTGAAATTGCCAGAGTAGATTTCGAAGGTGGACAAGAGTTACTAATTAAAGCGTTTGATGAAGGTTTAATTAAGCATAAAGATGTTGGTAAAATAAGAGATATATTGGACTCCCGAGATGAAGGTTTGAAAGGATTTCTGAACAATAGTTTCGGAGTTGCAAAGAAAAAGAAAAAACTCACTACTGATGAGCTTAAACAGATATATCAAGATAATATTTCACAGCATAGAAAAATTAAAAATAAAGCTGAATATGTTGAGAGAAACTTACTCATAGCCAGTCAAATATTCAAAGAGCTATCTGACAACGAAGAGTTTAGTAAAATCTTAGACGAAGAGAATTTAAATGAAGTAGTAAAAGTTATAATGAAAAATACTTCTTGCTGAGGCCAAAATGATTAAATACTGCTTTAATGAAAAAACGGTCAGCTTTAGATTATGTGATCTTATTTATACTAAGAAACTTCCTACCAACTACAAAAGCAGCCAAAAATACATACAAATAAAGAGCACGATATCTGCACTTGGATTAGTCGAACCTATACTGGTTTACATTGATGGGGCTGATGGCACTGCAAAAATCCTTGATGGTCATCTGAGAGTTGAGGCATTAAAAGATATTGGAGAAGAAAGAGTTGCTTGTCTCGTTTCAACTGTTTATGACACTTATACTCCCAACAAAAAAGTTAATAGAATAACAATCATTCAAATTCAGAAAATGTTAAAAGAAGCTGTTCGAGTAGGAGTTCCTGAAGACATGCTCTGTTCAGCCTTGAATATAAGCTCCGATTCATTAAAAAGTAATCTATCAGTTCTTAAAGGCATATGCCCTGAGGTTATAGAGCTATTTAATGATAGAGATATACCTAAGAACACATTTATGATCTTAAAAAGGATGATTCCTTTTAGGCAAATTGAATGTGCAAACCTGATGATAAAATTTGATAATTATTCAAAAATTTTTGCTCAATCGCTTTATCACAGTTCATCACCTGAGCTTTTGAACGACAAAGGTAAACCTAACATTGATGAGAGATCCGGTAATAGAAAAGCAATTGAAAGGCTTGAAAAAGAGATGGCTCAGGTCCATTTCGATACGCAAAAGATAAAAGAAAACTACGGTTCCAATAGCCTGAAGTTAACGATAGTTATCTCACACATAAAAAAAATACTCGAAAACCCTAAGGTTTTCCATTGGCTTCTTAGGAATAAACAAGATTACCTTAGTGAACTGACCAAGATATCTGACATTGATAAATTAACTTAAATATTTTTTTCTTAGGATTAAAACTTTTCGAGGATGATGATATCAAACTCGCTCAAGTTAAGAAAACCCAGGCTATTGCTATAAGTGTCAGCGATGCCGGAAGAGTTGAAAAGAGCAGAGAAAGAGCAGAGAAAGAGCAGAGAAAGAGCATAGAGCTTAGAAGAGATTGCTCATGTTTTTAAAGTGTTCAGAGAACACTCTGACAGCTTCTCTCGTGATAATTATTTGGCTTGTGCCCTGCTACTGCTTCTCGCTGTTCGTAAAAGTGAGCTTACAGAGGCTCCTTGGTCAGAATTCAATTTAAAAGATAAAAAATGGTTCTTAATTAAGGAAAGGAGCAAATCCGGTGTTGGCATCGTCATCCCACTTCCTCCGCTCGCTATTGAGATTTTAGAAGAACTAAAGGTAAGAGCATGGGATTCGCCTTATGTCTTCCCTAATCGCCGGACAAGTCAAAATCGCACATGGGAAAAGAAACTCTCAACAGAGCCATAGCGAAGCTGTTCGGGATTGAACCATGCAAGAAGAAGAAACCAAAAAACGTTATGGGCGATATTGCATACTTCACTGTCCATGATCTGAGAAGAACGAGCCGGAGCCTACTAGCTTCACAATCCGTTCCCCCCAGGTAGCTGAAAGGTGTCTGAACCATAAACTCAGAGGAGTCGAAGGCATCTATGACAAGTATGATTATTTTCAGGAAGCAAAATGCATTAAAAAACATTATCAATGTCATTGAGTTATGCCATTGACAATTCCATTAAAAAATAAAAAACGTTATAATACATATAGTTGATAATTTTTAACCCTATAAATAGTTAAATATTTCTTTACCTGAAATGAATTTTTTATGAAAATAAGAACATACTGAAAAAAAATTTCTAAATTACTACACATCAACAATTCGAGGTTAAAGTGGCTTCTATCCAAGTTCTCAATGCTATAGCTGTAAAGATTGTTCCCCCAAAAGAGGAACAAAAGGATTGGTCATATACAGTAGGAACACCCTGGCCCATAGACCAGAGTGAGGTTATTACTTTTACCACACGAGTTGATGCCAGATTCCATAAAAGCAGTAAAACTCATGCACAATTCCTTAAACCATATCCTCTCAATTCATTCCCTGCAAAACTTTCAAGTTATGTTCAAGATGAAAGCACTTTTCAAAAATTCGTGGATGAATTTGTAAGCACAAAATTAATAACTCAAGCAAAGCAATCACGAGCCAGCAACGGAGCAGTTTTAGTTTTTACTCACTATAAGCTTGAGAACTTGAGAGAAGATGGAACCTCTGAATTATATTTTGAACGAATCTTAGTATTAATGCTAAAAAATACAGATGCTCTTAGATTCAAAGATAATCTTCAACTTAACCCAGTAGATATTATTGACTTAGATAAATTTCTCCAAGGTGCGAGAGTCGATTTGGTTAGATTTAAAGCAGTAGAGGATGGCGAAAATAAAAACAATTTATGCTTTATTCGGGGTAGTGGAGAAGTAAGACAGTATTTCACCTCTTCAATCGGTGCAGATGAGATTGTATCAAATAAAACAAGTAGTGAGCAGGTTATCAAAGCTATCGAATCTTTTGCAAAGGAAAACAGCTTAAACCGCGCTCTTAAAGAAAGATTAGAATCAAAAGTAAAAGAACTTTTTGATAGCTGTAAAAGAGGGCAGTCCATTTCCCTCGATAAAATACAAATTCAAATTGATGCTATTTTACCTATAGACAAAGCTGATATTAAAAATACTTTTGTTGATTTTGTTAATGAAAATGGATTTGAAGTAAATGAAGAGTTTGAAGTTTTAGCGAGTCATAAGAAACAGCTTGAGTGGTTGGACTTTGAAACCCCGATTGCAAAATTAAGTGTCCGAAAGCATCAGATTGGTCTACCTAATTCAGATAAGCCTGTGATATTTGACAAAGATACACATGAAGTGACATTAGTGCAAAAAATAACCGACCCGATATTGATCGCTAAATTATCAGAGTTAGCAAATGAATAATGAAGAATTAATTAAACTACTGCTCAATATGAAAAAGCATGTGGTTTCAATCGAATACGAAGATCCATATCAAGTGTGGATCTACGATTCCATTTCTTTTTCAAAAATAGAGGAGTCTTTTAAAGAAGCCCAGAACATAGATTCTTTAGCATTAGAAAAGACTGAAGAAAATACCGTTATAAAATTATCTATTTTACTGACAAGTTCAATTGGATGGTTTAATTCTATCTCAGAGCTATTTAAAGCATTAAGAGTATCAATTAAAAATAAAACAGATTTTCCGAACTATTTTTATATTAATGATTTTGAAGACGAAGGTATACTAAAAGTTAGCAAATCGGTTAAAGCTTATTCTCAGTGGTGTGAGATCTTGTCACGCATATCTGATCATATTGAATATGAAAACTCAGGAGCATGGCCTAACTATATTTTCGTTATGGAAGGTGGTAAATCAAAAAAGATAACCACCTATAAGCTGCCCTTGAAAAATTTAGAAGATGGCTTTTTATGTGAAATAGATACTGAACCTTGCGATATTAAGAGCCTTACAAACATTGACCTCCATTCATATGAAAGAAAACTCGTAATGAGATCTTCATTAATTGAGCTGTATAATGATTGTGACTCCAAAGATGACTTTCTCTCGTCTTTATTAAAATCGCCAAAAAAACTTTGGGACTTATTCGCAATAAACTATGAAATCTATATCAACAAATATTCAATTAATAAAATAATTAATGATGTAGAAGTCCAGAAGTTAGATTTCCTTTCAAAATTAAACTCATTAGTTCAGGAGCACCAAACTAAATCACTAACAATCCCTGCTGTATTAGTCAGCACAGCGATAATTAAAGGATGGACTCCATCAGGATTGTTACTTATTTTTGTAGCTATGTTACTAACTTGTGTTGTAGTTATTATGGGCATCCATAACGCTAAGAACTCTCTAAATGACATTATTGAGTCTTCAAATAAAACCATGGAGCTATTTAGTAAAGAAAATTCAGATGATGCAGATCTTGTTTTAACTCAAAAAGTAAACGGTGTAATAAATGATGCTTTAGCGAAATTAAAAGTAAAGAAAAAGTCTGCTGATAAAATGTTATTAAAACTTGAATGTATGATTTATTTTGGGTGCTCTATATGGTTTATTTTCGTCCTCTATCAATTTAAAGATACCCTTATCAGCTTTATAAAAATAT